>CANREI010000001.1 GCA_947629595.1 uncultured Alphaproteobacteria bacterium
ATAAATTGAGATATTATTGATTGATTACCCATCCTCAAAAAAACGTACGATTTTTGCAACACTTTTTTTTAAAATTTTGAAAAAATTTTTATTTTGGTTGAAAACAATTGATTTTTCGACTGTTTTTGAGTGCTTGATTTTGGCATTTTGAAGGCAATTTTGACCCCCGAATCCGCGTTGCATTAAAGGTACGTTTATTTTATGCTGTTTCTATCAGCAACGGGAGTAAAAAAATGACGAAATATGCAAGAAAAAATCAATTCAAACACGCGGAAATGCAGGGAAATAAAGAACAAATCGCACCAGGGGAAACGGGGAGTCAAAAAATGACAAGAAAATCAAAAAAACAAATTCAAAATCAAGCACAAGCGGGATATATGCAAAGCAATGAACCGCAAATTGCAGGCGGGGAAGCGGGAAAACAAAATAGAAGCAAAACATACACTCAAAGCGGTAAAATGATGATTAAAAATACACAAGATAAAAAGGAAATCTCAAAAAATAAATCAATGCTTTCAGAGCAATATATCTACAAGAAAAATATCATTCGAACGCGCTCTCAAGACGGGCGCAGTATGGTTGAAATGCTCGGGGTGTTGGCCATTATCGGTGTTTTAAGTATTGGCGGAATCGCAGGGTATCGGTGGGGCATGGATAAGCATGTATCGAATCAGATTCTTTACGAAATGAATCTGAACAGCGCCCAGTTAGCTATGTTATTACAAAAGGGAAATTCCGACGGGGTAACACTTTCTTTGGGTTCGCCTTATGATGATGCCGAGCCGAGATATCGCACCGTTGATTATGGCTTTGATTACGGGTGTGAAGAAGAAGTCGAAGGAGAATTACATAAATGTTATAACCCCGATGAAACGGGATATTTTATATCAGCCTTAAATTTGCCGGAACGAATTGCCAATATGGTGATTGAATCGGCACCCAATTTGCAATATTATGTTGATTATGAAGAAACGGTGGCAGATGAAGTTGAAAACAAAACAGATGTCACCATATTCTTTGATATAAATGCCGATGCAACCGAATCGCTTCCCGATTCGGAAGTAACACAACCTGAAACAACGAAGCAGGTGAAATGCACTGAACATACTGACTGTAAGCCGAATGAATATTGCGATAGGAGTGTGGACGATTGTCGTGATGGAAAGCCTGTTCTTGCTGCGAGCGGACATTATTGTAAGAGTATAGAAAACAGTGATTATACATCAGTAGAAGTCGCAAATAGCGAAGGTATTAAAACAAAATTTTACAGATCAACATCAGAGCTGGATTGGTGGGAAGCCGAAGCATTTTGTAGAGCGTTGGGAAATAAGCTGGGTGATACAAACATACATTTGGTGAATTTGCGTGAACTGGGGTGTCCGGAAAGCAAAAATTCTTCTTGCCCGGCAACTTCATACGGAGCGGCATTGGCGAACAAGCTTCAACTTTCCGATTACGGATGGACGAGCATAAATGATAGTGAAGATAAGTGTATTGCCTATAACATGAGTCTGATAAGCGGTTACGTTCGCAACGACAAGCTCAACAACCTCAACTATGCCTTATGCAAATGAAAATTTCTGCGCGGAATTTTCGGGTGACAATTCTTCTTTAAAAAGAGTCGAATTTATTCCGGCAATTGAAATTCGTAACCGGCTTGCTTTAAAGTATCAATCATGCGCGCCAAAAGCGCCCGTTCTTTTTCGTGAACCTGTCCGTCGGCCATAATAATATCCAAAATAGCCACCATTAACGGTTGAACGACCATAATTCCTTTCCGCATCACGCGTTGAAACGCCATTGAAAAACTATCTTCATCCGGCGCCATGGAAATTAAATAATCATTCATTTGCAATTCGTCATAATTCAAATACGGCACGCGATTTTTAACATAAGCCAACACTTTTTCCCGTTCCGTACTGCTGCGAATACCGTCAACGGCAACCAAAAACATTAAAACCGTTAATTCATCGCCGGTTTCTTTAATGGCTTTCGCAAAATCGGACATATCTTCCGGCAACAAAGCATTATCGATTTCAACACCCAATACTTCCTGCAAAAAGCGATAAGGATTGCTGTATCCGTTTGTGGCGGCTTTATCTTTAATAAACGATATTTGCGCCACCCGAATTAACCGCGGAGACTTCACATCCATTGCCAAGCCGTCCAGATAATATTCGTTTTGATGCTTAATAATGCGCCGAATTAAAAAATCGCGACTTTTAATGTTGCCGCTTAACGATTGATAATTAACCGTTACCAGAAAAGAAACACCGGCACGGCTTTCAGTGGAAGAAGAAAGCGTTTCTTCAACCAACGGCGGTAATATTGTTTGTTCCTGATTTTCTGTTATTGTTTGCGCATTGTTTTCCATTGATGCTCCTTTTTTAAAACACAACAAATCCACTCTTTAACGGCAGTATATAATTTTTCCGTTTGAATTGCAACAGCTTTTTGTTTGGGTAAATAGGCGGCCGATGCAATGAATTTTGCCTGTTCGGCCGATAAAGCATTATTTCCGTGTTGCAGTAAAAAATCAGCCCATTCCGTATCGCTTAACGAAGCGACTTTTTCACGCGGAAAAGCGGCTAACGCAACGCGTTTTAACAAAACACCCAATTCCACGCCGAGGGTTGATAAATCGGCATTTTGTCGTTCAATTTTTTTTAAAATGCGCAACGCATATCTTTTGGGTGAGCGGTTGAGAAAATAAATTAACAACAAAAGACTCATCAAAACAAGGCAGATACCGCCCGTTACAATCCACCACCCGACAGCCGGCGGAAAAAAAGAGGGTTCCACGGGCAAATGAACATCTTTTAACGGGGATAAATCAATATCAGTCATTGTTTTTTTCTCCGACACAATAAGCAAAAACTTTTGAGATGATATCTTCATCGGTGCGAACGGGCAAATAGCCGATATCATAATTTCGGGCTAAACTTTTCAACGCTTCTTCCCGTTTTAAAAACACATCGGCATAATCGGTTTGAAAGCGATGACTTTTTGTATCAATCAAAGTGATTTCCCGTCCGTCGGAAATCGGGAAAATGCCGCTCGGCAGGTGTTTTTCCAATTCATCATAAATATGAATCAATCCGCAGGTGCTTTTTTGTGCCCATCGCCGTAAAATTGATTCGCAAGCCGGCGTCCAATCCGAAAAATCACTCAATATAAAAACCAGCGATCCGGCACGAACAAGCGGCGTTGATTTTTGCAAAGCCTGATGCAGTGACAGTTGATCCGATGCCGTTTCTAACGGATCGGAAGCCGTTTCCAGCGTATGCAATAACCCGTTCAAAACTTCATTCGCTCCGTAAGCTTTCGTTGTTTCAATCTGTTCTGCCGTTAGAACGGTAAATCCCAGCCGATCCGATTTGTTTTCCGCCAAATAAGATAATAAAGCAGCCGTATAGGCCGCCACAACCGATTTAAACCGACCGCGGGAAGCAAACTTCATTCTTGAACGCATATCGCAAATTAAAAACACCTGCCGTTCTTTTTCATCGGTATATAATTTTGTGAACGGTTTACCGTATTTAGCCGTTACGCGCCAATCAATCTGCCGAATATCATCACCGGGTTGATAAGCGCGGACTTCTTGAAAATCAAGCCCTTTCGACTTAAACGGCGATTTTGTATATCCCCGGCCGGTATACGCCTGCCGATTCGTTTCTTTCAGCCTAAATCCCAGCGCTTGTTTTTTTAAGCGCAGCAGATGATCAAGTTTGGCATAAACAAAAGCGGAATCGGTGCGCATTTTTCTCCTTTATAACATGGGAATTCGAGGTAATAACAGCTCTAAAATCTTATCGGAAGTCATGCCGGTGCTTCTGGCTTCGAACGTGGGTAAAATACGATGACGCAACACATCATGCACAATGGATTTCACATCATCGGGCATAACATAATCGCGATTATTCAACCAGGCAACGGCGCGCGAACAAATATCCAGTGCGATGGTGCCGCGCGGGGAAACGCCGAATTCAATATATTTTGCCAAATCTTCGCCGTAGGCCGCCGGATGACGTGTTGCCATAACCAATTGAATGATATATTCTTCAATTTCGGGCGACATATAAACGTTTGATACCTCCTGACGGGCGGCAAAAATCATCCGTTCGGTAATTTTTTCAATTTCGGGTAATTGTTCTTTTCTCTCTTCTTTTCGAATAAGCTTTAAAATTTTGCGTTCCGACTCGATATCGGGATAACCGATTTTCACATAAAGCAAAAAGCGATCGAGCTGCGCTTCCGGCAACGTATAGGTTCCCTCGTTATCAATCGGGTTTTGTGTTGCCATCACCATAAACAAATCGGGCAGACGATAGGTTGTGGCGCCCACCGTCACCTGCCGTTCACCCATGGCTTCCAGCAAGGCGGATTGCACTTTTGCCGGCGCTCTGTTAATTTCATCGGCTAAAATAAGATTGCTGAAAATAGGCCCCTTTTGAAAATAAAACTGATTCGTTTCCGGCCGATAAACATCGCTTCCCGTAATGTCCGACGGCAATAAATCAGGCGTAAACTGAATACGTTTTTCATTGGCGTCAATAGCGTGAGCCAATGTTTTAATAGCCTTTGTTTTAGCCAGCCCGGGGGCGCCTTCCACTAAAAAGTTACCGTTTGAAAGCAAAGAAATAAGCATTTTTCGAATAAAATCGGATTGTCCGACAATGCAAGAATTCATATAGTTTTCAAGCTGTTTAAAGTTTTCATACAAAGTCATTTTTTTTACTCCGTTTTTCAAGTTGCAATTTATGTAAAATAATATATACTGTTTTTACAAGGATTGCAAATGACAAATTCAATTTTATCCCTTTATCGGATATTTTTTACGGATGACAATCATCAGCTTTGGGCCGTTATGCGTGACGGACGGCCGGTTTTAATGAAAAGCATACCGCCGTTTGCAACCTTTTCATCGGATCATACGGTTATTACCGGCGTTGAGTTAGACGGCGAACAAACGCACTTTTTGTGGACGCTTGCCAATTTTCAACAACAAAAATCTATGCAAATAATGACGCAATCGGGCTATTGTTACTATCCGGCGCTTTGGAATACGTCGCACGCGCAAATTGCCTTTTTGCGGGCCGACTTGTTAAATCCGAAAGGAACGGCTGATATTTTCATTTATAAAAAAGCGCGAACAAAATTTCATTTAAACGATTCGTTTCCGGGGGCGTTATTACCTGTATTTTTTGCTAAAAGCGGAGCGTTATATTATATTGATACGCAAAATCATTTTGCCAAACGCCTGATGAAAGAAAGCAGCGTTATTTTTGAAAACGTGACTTATTTTGCTTTATCGCCCAATGAAACGGAATATGCCGTTTATACGAATGATATGGTTCATTGGATTGATTTTAAAATCGGACAATTGCGTCAATTTATTGCTTTTGATGTGACGGCCATCGGATTTAACGAAACAGGCAACAGTTTGTTTTTTGCAACCTGTAAAAGCGGTCGAACAAGTTTATATCAATATGATAAATTTTCGCAGGAAATCACGTTGGTTTTAAATCATCCGACCAAAATAACCGCCATATCGTTTTAAAACAAAGCTTTTTTTGTAAGAAATGGCAATCGATTATTTGTTTAAATTTCCGAAGAACAAAAAGCGTCATTTTTAATTAACATTTTTAGGGGACACATACGGCACAGATACTTGGAAGCGAGGAAATGACCGACACAATGTTCGGTAAGATTGACAAATCTTTGATCTGAGAGAAATATGCCTGATTTATGGCAGTCATCATGCTTTTCAGATATCCGGCAATCCCGAAGTCGCTCCAAAAAAAACACCAAGGAGGTGGTTTTTTAATGAGAAATCAGCCAAAATAAAATCAATTTATTTGTTTTAAAACGAAAAAAATAAGAAAATTTTAAAATATAAAAAAATAGTGTTACCGTTTAAAAGTTTCAGTATGGGAAACGCCTATCCTTTAAAAGATGGCGGTTATGCCTTGGCTGTCGGTAAAACTGATATATCGGATGATTTATGTGCACAAGAATGGTCAGCTGACGGGCATTTATTATGGACATTGGAATTAAAAAGAAAAGGGCTTAATTTGGTTTGTTATTATCTTTATAAAGAAGAATTATAATTATTTTTTTCAAAACTGATTTTGTGAAAAAATTATTGCCTTTCGGGAAAAAATTTTTTATACTGAAACGTTAGTTTGATATAAAAAAAGGAATTTAATATGAAAAAATCGGTGTTGATTATGGGTTTGTTGCTGGGCGGGTGCTCATTGATGCATTTTTCCGAAGATGAAAAAGCAAAAAATCCGCAATGCGCAAGCTTTGAAAAAGATATTAACGTTTTTGCGGTTTATGATCGGTTTTTGTTGGGAACGGTTTGTTCAAATCGATACAAAAATGTGTGTTTGGATCAGCAGGTAATTTATTTATCGCGGGAAAAAGGCGCTCTTTATTATGACGGTTTAACGCTTCCGGTTCCCGAGGGAAAGTGCATCGCTTATGTTGATTCTTATTCTTTAAATAAAGATTTATCTGTGCCTTTAACCGTTCCTGTTGTGAAGTTTGTCGATAAAAAATAGCGTTCGTTTATTATGAAGCGGGATAAAATGAAAAAAGTTTTTGTTTCCGGTTGTTTTGATTTGCTGCACAGCGGGCATGGCGGATATGCGCTTTATTTATTTGAAACCGCTGCCCACAGAGACAGAGCCGTTCAAAACGAGAAAGATTTTTTAAGCATTGAGCCTTATTGTCGGTTATTCAACAAAGTGGAAAAGTAAGCTCATTTAAAGCGAACATTTAGCGCTGCAAGCGTTTATCGGGCAGAAGAAAATGTCGGGCGGATAAATTTTTGTTGACAGCGTGCGGAATATATGATATGGTCGCAAATGAAATATGGAAAAAGATAAAATATTTCTTTAAAAAAAATGAATAACGGATTTTAAAATGACGATAAATAATCAAGAAACGGCAGGAAAAATTACACCCCCCCCCCGCACAGAGCCGGATTTTATAGAGAATACAAATAAAAGATTACAATTACTGGAAAGTAAACTGACAAGTATGGATACGCGTTTGAAAGATGCTTTGGCAATAGCCGGAGCCGCAACACGCAGACATATTTTTCATTGGGGCAATGAAGAAAAATTTACCCGTAAAGAATATGAATGGTTTGTCACGCGACAATATTTTGACGGGCTTCATCGCTGGCCTGATTTAAAACATCCCGAAAGACTGGGTGAAAAAATACTGTGGTTGAAATTGCACTATCAGCATCCGCTGATGAACATTGTGACGGATAAATATCGCGTGAAACAATATGTAGCCGATCAAATCGGAGAAAAATATGTTATTCCGCTGCTTAATGTTTGGGATAATGTGTGGGATATTGATTTTAACACGCTGCCGAATCAGTTTGTGATTAAATGTAACAATTGGGCAGGCGGAAAATTCGGTAATTATGTTATTCGTGATAAAAGTCAAATGAAGCGTGATGCCGTGCTTTATAATTTAGAAAATTGGATTCAGGATTGGCAGGATTGTTTTTATCATGCCGTTATTGAAGCACGGCGTAAACCGGTTGTGTTTGCGGAAAAATATATGGTAGATTCGAAAAGTGAGCAGTTGCGCGATTTTAAGTTTATGTGTTTTCACGGTGAACCGCAATTTTTTTGGATTGATTCGGATCGAACCACCGAGCATAAGCGTAATTTATATGATACGCAAGGAAATTTGCTTCCTGTTCGATTGACTTATTCGAATTTTACCGATGATGAAAAGGCTATGCCTCAAAAGTTAGATGAAATGTTGGCGTTGGCAAGAAAGCTTTCGAAGCCGTTTCCGCACATGAGAATTGACTTTTATGAGGTGGACGGAGAAATTTATTTCGGCGAATTTACACCGCATACGGATGCAGGATTAGTTAATTTTACACCGGACGAATGGGATTTTAAATTCGGTGAATTTTTGAATTTAAAACGGTGCGATAAAGAGTATTTGGTAGAATATCCGGCCGTAAAAGAATCGCTTCCTTACACGGGTGAAATTCCCGATTAAAAAAAATACTTTGAAGCTCATTTAAAAAAAGGTGCCGAAAATTGGCACCTTTTTGTTATTCTGTCGGGTTTTGAGCCTTCTTTTTGGGGCGCTTCGGCTTTAAAATCTTTTTAACAAGCGTTTGAGAAGCAGGTGTTGCATCAGGTGCATCAGATGCGGATGCGGCCGCCTTTTCCGTGTCGGACGGCTTGTCGGCACCTTTCTTTCCCGCTTTTTTGTCTTGCGGATTTTTATAAACTTTCCCGAATTTTAAAACCGATGCCCGATACGGCACTTTCTTTTTCACTTTTTGATCGCGAATGTTTTTTCCGGCCAATAAATCGTGAATTTCAGTACCGGAAAGCGTTTCATATTCAATCAATCCGTTGGCCAAAATATCAAGTTCATTGCGATATTCCGTTAAAATCTGCCGTGTGCGACTATAAGCCGTGTCAATAATGCGACGAATTTCGTTATCAACTTTCAGCGCCGTTGAATCCGACATATTTTTCCGCTTGGAAAGACTGTATCCCAAAAAGACTTCTTCTTGCGGTTCATCATAGGCAATCGGACCCAGTTCGTCACTCATTCCCCATTCGCTCACCATTTTACGGGCAATGGTTGTGGCGACCTGAATATCATTACTGGCGCCCGTGGAAACACCTTCTTTTCCGAGAATCATTTCTTCGGCAATGCGTCCGGCAAACAAAATGCTTAACCGTGATTTTAAATATGTCATACTTTGCGAATATTTATCTTTTTCCGGTAATTGCATGGTAATGCCCAGAGCCCGCCCGCGCGGAATAATCGTGACTTTGTGCAACGGATCGGATTCCGGTAAATGCAAAGACACAATCGCATGCCCGGCTTCGTGATATGCCGTCATACGCTTTTCCTGATCGTCCATCACCAGCGACCGCCGTTCGGAACCCATCATCACCTTATCTTTGGCATCTTCAAATTCCGTCATGGTGACCATACTTTTATTGCGTCGTGCCGCCAACAAAGCCGCTTCGTTCACCAGATTTGCCAAATCGGCACCCGAAAAGCCGGGCGTGCCGCGCGCGATAACGGCTAAATCAACATTCGGCGCTTTCGAGATTTTTTTGGCATGAACGTTTAAAATAGCTTCCCGCCCGCGCACATCGGGATTCGATACAACAATTTGTCTGTCGAATCGCCCGGGACGTAACAGCGCCGGATCCAAAACATCGGGTCTGTTGGTGGCGGCAATTAAAATAATACCAGAGTTTTCTTCAAAACCGTCCATTTCAACCAGTAACTGATTCAACGTTTGTTCGCGCTCATCGTTTCCGCCGCCGAGCCCTGCGCCCCGATGACGACCGACGGCATCAATTTCATCAACAAACACAATGCACGGAGCTGATTTTTTGGCTTGCTCAAACATATCGCGCACCCGCGAAGCACCGACACCCACAAACATTTCCACAAAATCCGACCCGGAAATGCTGAAAAACGGAACGCCCGCTTCGCCGGCAATGGCGCGTGCCAATAAAGTTTTACCCGTGCCCGGAGGACCGACCAATAACGCCCCTTTGGGAATTTTTCCGCCCAAACGTTGAAACTTTTTCGGCGCTTTTAAAAAATCAACAATTTCCTGTAATTCCTGTTTGGCTTCTTCAATGCCGGCAACATCATCAAACGTGACTTTGTCTTTGCCTTCCATCAGGCGCGCTTTGGATTTGCCGAAACTTAACGCTTTGCCGTTACTGGCCGTCATTTGACGCATCATAATCAGCCACATACCGATGAATAAAATAATGGGCAGCCAGGAAATAAGCCCCAATAACCAACCGCTTTCCGTTTCGGGCGGAACGGCGGTGATTTTCACGTTATGTTGTTGCAAAAGCGGAACCAATCCGGCATCATCGGGCGCATAACTGGTAAATTTTTTCCCCGATTTTAACGTGCCCGACAGCGCATGATCTTGAATTTCAACCGCCTCGATTGTATTTTCCCGAACGGCAGTCGTAAACTCCGAAAAAGAGAGTTTTTCCTCGGTCAGCGCTTCCGGATTCGGCGTGAAAGAACGCCCGATCAGCATAACGATAAAAACAATCATTATCCACGCTAAAAAATTTCGTCCCGTTTTATTTTTTTTCTTCATAAACTTTTATCCCCGTTTTTTCCGATGAATTCGATTTGAACAAATGAATCGTTTTTTTCCTTATAGTCAATTTGTGTGATTTTTTCAAGCATTTTTTGCATAAACACGGCAGGAAATGTATTTTGTACCGCTGCCGGTACGGTTGATATTTTTTTTTGCGGCGCGCCTGCCCGAATAAAACCGTCGATAAAGGGCGTGACGATAAATCTGTCCCACCGAAAGGGTGTGCCGGCTTTAAATGCTTTTTCACCGGCCATTTTGCGCCTTTCCCGACAAATGTAAAGCCCCGTTTTGTGCGGTTTTAACTGACATCCGCCCAACGTTTTGTCGCACGGCAAGTCGGCGCACAGATTTTCCAATGCTTTTAAAGAAATAAAATGAGTACTCTGACTGATGCACAAAATAAGTTGATGCAAAACGCGCAGTTGAATTTCATCGGGTGTTTGACGCCATAATTCAACGGGCAGACGCGCAAAGCCGCGAAAGTCAATCCACACGTTTTGTCGAATAAAATCCAGCGTGTATTTTTCCAAAGCTTCATCGGCACGAGATAATCTACGCATACTTTCACAAACGGCCGATGCCCGAATACCGGCGGTTTCCAACGTGGGGAAAAAATGCCGCCATTTCACGCGTTCGAATCGCTCATCGTGATTCATTTGATCTTCCGCCCACGCAATTTTTTGCTTTTGAAGCGCCATTGTTAAATCACTTTTCGGCACAAATAAAAACGGCCGACATAAACACAAATGCTTGTGTTGTGATAGGAAGCGCATACCGCTTAATCCCTTCACACCGCTGCTTTTTGAGAGGCGTAATAAAAACGTTTCGCTCTGATCGCCCGCATGATGCGCCAAAAACAGGTGTGAAATTTTATGTTCTTCGCAAAAGGTGCTCATCAATTGATAACGCACCTGTCGCGCATAAGATTCAATATTTGTTTCGGGAACGGGCAGATGATTGAATAAAATATGATGCGAAATGCCTTTTTGCGTTAAAAATGCGTGCAAATTTTGTGCTTCTTGTTCGGCTTCTTTGCGCAGGTTGTGTTGAACGGTGAGTGCCGTTAAAGAAAGATGATGTTCTTTCGCCCAGCGCGCCAAAAAAAGCGTGAGACATAAACTGTCGGCTCCGCCCGAAACACCCACGGCAATGCGCGCGCCCGATGCAAGAGAAAACGGCGTCATCAATGTTTCAAATCGATGAAAAGAAAGCGCCGTCATTTTTGAAAAAACTCCTTATTTACACGATAATTTTTTGGCTTCCGCTTTGGCGCGGTCTTTGAGCGTTTGTGCCGCTTTCGGAAATTCTTTCGGCAGAGAAGTAAATGCTGTGCAGGCATCGGCTTTTCTTTTGAGCGCACTCATGCTGAGCCCGAGTTTCAGTAAATTATCGGGCGCTTTCGAGTTGTTTTTATATTTTGTAAATCCGTCGGCAAAAATACCGACCGCCTGCTCATATTGCTTGCGGGCGTAATAAGTTTCGCCGAGCCAATAATTGGCATTGCCCGCCAAAGACGAGGACGGATATTTTTTCATAAAGGCAGTGAAAGCGCTTTCCGCCGTTTTATAATCACCTTTCTTTAAGGCATTATAGGCTTTATCATATTCGGCCTGAACGGTAGCGGCATCGGCTTTCGGCGCGGATGCGTTTTTGGCAGAAGCGGAAGTTGTTCCTTTCTTTTCGGAGAGATTGAAACGCATATCAATATCGGCATTCATTTGAGTGATTTTGTCTTCCAATTGTTTTTGTTTAAATTCCAGCGTTTCAATTTTGGCGGTTAAGGCGCGAACGGTGGCTTCCTGTTCGTTGAGTTGCGTATATAAACCGTCGAGCGAGGCGGTGGAGGAAGCGGCAAGCGTTCCGGCGCCCGAAGCGGACGAGCCGTAAGAACGGCGTTGCAAAGCCATTACGTCTTTTTCCAACCGTTCCACTTTATCATACAACATATCGGTTTGCGTGTCGCTTGCGGCAAAAGTCGGCGTGCAAAAAGTTAAAAA
The DNA here is from genome assembly GCA_947629595.1 of uncultured Alphaproteobacteria bacterium. Classification (GTDB taxonomy): domain Bacteria; phylum Pseudomonadota; class Alphaproteobacteria; order CAAHEQ01; family UBA3637; genus RGIG4140. The sequence goes on from CANREI010000001.1 coordinate 12,148, forward strand.
CCCCAAACACAGAAGCAGATTTTTTTGTTTCATTTTTTCCTCACTTTAAAGACTGATATTTTTTCTTATAAAAGACTATTTTTCATCAATTGTCAAATAAAAAAAAGGGGCGATTTTATAAAAAAGCAAGCGGCTTTTCTTTCTTTGGAATAAACACAAAGAAAAAGGCTTGAAATTGTGGTGAATAAGGCGTATAATGCCGACACACACGGAAAAGAGGAAACAAAATGCAAAATTTTATTCGAATCAGAGGCGCCCGCGAGCATAATTTAAAAAATATTGATGCGGATATTCCCCGCGATAAACTGGTGGTAATTACGGGTTTATCGGGATCGGGCAAATCATCGCTGGCGTTTGATACCGTTTATGCCGAAGGACAGCGGCGATATGTGGAAAGTTTGTCGGCTTATGCCCGTCAGTTTTTGGATTTAATGAAAAAGCCCGATGTCGATTTAATTGAGGGCTTATCGCCTGCCATTTCCATTGAGCAGAAAACAACGTCTAAAAATCCGCGTTCAACGGTGGGAACGGTTACGGAAATTTACGATTATATGCGCTTATTGTGGGCGCGCGTGGGAATACCTTATTCGCCGGCAACCGGTTTACCCATTGAAGCGCAAACCGTTCAACAAATGCGCGATATTATTTTAAAATACCCCGAGGGGAGTAAAATTTTAATCTGTGCGCCGGTAATTCGCGGGCGAAAAGGCGAATATAAAAAAGAATTGGCGGAATGGCAGAAAAAAGGCTTTGTTCGGGTTAAAATTGACGGTGAAGTTTATGATATCGATTCAACGCCGGAGCTGGCAAAAACAAAAAAACACGATATTTTTGTGGTGGTAGATCGGCTGGTTGTTAAAGAGGGTATCGACTCCCGCGTGGCCGAATCGTTGGAAAAAGCGTTGGAATTGGCTGACGGGTTGGCGTTGGTCGATAACTTAACAACAAAATCGGAACAGCTGTTTTCGGAAAAATTTGCGTGTCCCGTGAGCGGTTTTACCATTGCCGATTTGGAACCGCGCCTGTTTTCGTTTAACAATCCGCAAGGTGCGTGTCCGCAATGCGCCGGTTTGGGCTTTAAGCAATATGTTGATCCGAAACTGGTTATTCCCGATCCGACAAAGTCCGTGCGTCAGGGTGCCATTGCGCCGTGGGTCGGCATGGGCGGGGAAATGTTCCATTGGTACGACAGTGCCTTACGCTCGTTGGTGCGTATGGTTAAGTTTGATATGGATATGCCGTGGTGTCAATTGCCCGAAGTGACCCGACAGGCCATTTTATACGGTACCAAAGGAATGTATCAGTCGTTTGAGGGCGTTATTCCCAATATGGAACGGCGCTATTTGGAAACGGATTCCGATTGGATGCGGGAAGAATTGGCAAAATATCAGGCTACTTCCCTGTGTGAGGCTTGTCACGGTGCGCGATTAAGACCTGAGGCGTTGGCGGTGCGCATTAATGATAAAAATATTTCGCAGGCAACGGAATTATCCATTCAAAAAGCGTTAACGTGGTTTGAAAATGCGGGGCAGACGTTAACCCCCCAAAAGCAGGAAATTGCCGCGCGCATTTTAAAAGAAATTACCGAACGGTTACGGTTTTTAAATAATGTGGGTTTGGGATATTTGGCACTCGATCGAATGAGCGGAACGCTTTCGGGCGGAGAAGCGCAACGGATTCGGCTGGCCAGTCAAATCGGATCGGGTTTAACGGGCGTTTTATATGTGTTGGACGAGCCGTCCATCGGCCTGCATCAGCGCGATAACGATAAATTGTTGGCAACACTCACGCATTTAAGAGATTTAGGCAATACCGTTATTGTAGTTGAGCATGATGAAGATGCCATTCGTGCCGCCGATTATGTGTTTGATATCGGGCCGGCTGCCGGGCGTCGGGGCGGATATGTTGTTGCCAAAGGAACGCCCAAGGAAATTATGGATAATCCCATTTCCACAACCGGGCAATATTTATCCGGTATGCGTAAAATTATCGTGCCGAAAATCAGGCGCGCGGGAAACGGTAAATTTTTAACGCTGGAAGGGGCAACCGCCAATAATTTAAAAGATGTGACCGTTAAAATTCCGTTGGGAACGTTTACCTGTGTGACGGGCGTGAGCGGCAGCGGAAAATCCTCCCTGATTTTGGAAACGTTGTATAAAGGTCTGAACGGCATTATTAACCGATCTCACGAAAAAGCAGGGCCGTTTCGTGCCATTCACGGTGCAGGATACATTGATAAAATTATTGATATTGATCAAAGCCCCATCGGGCGAACGCCGCGCTCTAATCCGGCAACCTATACGGGAATGTTTACGGGTATTCGGGAATGGTTTGCCAAGCTGCCCGAAGCCCAAGCGCGCGGCTATAAAGCCGGCCGATTTTCGTTTAACGTGAAAGGCGGGCGATGCGAATCGTGCTGCGGCGACGGCGTTTTGAAAATTGAAATGCATTTTCTGCCCGATGTTTATGTGCAGTGTGATGCGTGTAAAGGAAAACGATATAATACCGAAACGCTGGCGGTGAAATACAAAGATAAATCCATCGCCGATGTGTTGGAAATGACGGTTGATGAAGCGGCGGAATTTTTTAAAAACATTCCGGCGTTGAAAGATAAATGTCGCTTATTGCAACAAGTCGGATTGGGCTATATTTCTTTGGGGCAATCGGCGGTAACGCTTTCGGGCGGAGAAGCGCAACGCATTAAACTCAGTAAAGAGCTTTCCAAGCGCGGCACGGGGAAAACATTGTATATTTTAGATGAACCCACGACGGGATTGCATTTTGCCGATATTCAAAAACTGCTTGATGTGTTGCATGCGTTGGTGGAGCAGGGCAATACGGTAGTGGTGATTGAGCATAATCTTGATGTGATTAAAACGGCGGATTATATTATTGATATGGGGCCGGAAGGCGGTGACGGCGGCGGAACGGTTGTGGCTAAAGGAACACCCGAAGAAGTTGCCAAAGTTTCAAAAAGCTATACGGGACAGTATTTGAAAAAAATATTAAAGCGCTGATTTATTGTTTCGATGCGAAAAAGGCTGTTGTTTCTTGACGGAATTTTTTTTAAACCGCAGCGAAAAATTTTAAAATCAAACTTTCGAGTCGTTCAAGAAAAAAAACGGCAAAAACAGTGTGAAAACAAGCTTAACTATTCCATTTCCGACGATGTTTTTCCTTTAATCACAATTTTTACCGGACGACCTTTATCAACGCTTGAAGAATCGGTTGATGAATCATTGGGTACCGATGAGCCGGAATTTCCCAGTGTTGAGCCGTTGCCCGTTCCCGTATTTGAGTTGGTTTCCGTATTTGTTGCGGGTTGATTGCTTTGTGTGTTTAATGCTTCCGTTAAGCTTGATACTTTTGAATTTAAGCTTGACACTTGATTTGCCAGAGCGGAAGCTTCCGCTTGGGCTTCTTTTGTTTTATTTTTTTGCCTTTTGACAAGCCAGAATCCAATACCCAATGCCCCCAGTCCGCCGGCAATCAGCGCAAGAATATCCCAGTTGCGACTCCACCAGCTGCCTTGTTCCTTGACAGCTATTGCCGTTTGAAGAGATTTATTGTTGTCAAGTTGCGAAGCATCGACAGTTACGGGCGCGTTGGTTGAATTTTGCGTTTCTTCGGTAATTTTTTGACGAATGGCACTTAAATTCTGATTTAAGTTTTGAAGATTTGCCGGTGTGGTTGTAACTTGCCCTTTCTTCCCTTTAACGGTTAGAGACTGATTTACGTCTTTTTGAGAAAAATCAATATTTTTTAACTGGATATCTTTTGTTTGGGTTGCATCTTCTTTTTGCTGCTTTTCTTTTTTCTTTTGATCTTCTTTTTGACGTTTTTCTTCTTCCAGTTGTTCCTTTCTCTGTTGTCGTTCTTCTTTTAATTGTTCTTTTCTCTGTTGCTGTTCTCTTCTCAATTCTTCCTTTTTCAGTTGCTGTTCTTCTTTTAGTTGTTCTTTTCTCTGTTGTTCTTCTTTTTTCCGCTCTTCGTTTTTTCTGCGCTCTTCATCTTTTTGCCGTTGTTCTTCGTTTTTTCGAGCATTTTCCTGTTCTTTTTGTCGCTCTTCATTTTCATTTATTTTGATGGGTTCCCATTCTTGTTGTCGTGATTGCGTATTTATATTTTCTTGTTGTCTTTGTAAGGTTTTGCCGTCTAATTCATTTTGTACTTGTTTCAACAACGTCGGGCCGCGTTTATCCGTATAAGTGAAATTACCGCCGTTTTGAATTTTAAACCCGGTATAAGCTCCGGCAGCAGCGCCGACGAGACCGCAGGTAGCTATACCTACAGGTCCGCCGACAAGACCCAGTTTTGCACCACCGACTGCTCCGGTTAGCGCACCGGCGATTGCTCCTGCGGCGGCACCGCCCCCTTGTACTTCTTGATCTAATTGCGGCTCTTCATTTGCAAAAGATTGTTTATATGTCGGATTTGTTGACATCATAATTTGATCGGCAACGAAAGTTTCTTCGGAAGAGGCGTTTTGATAAAGCTGATTACAATAATTGACAACATGTTGTTGTTGGTCTTTTGTTAATTGCTCCCAAGGCTTAATCATGGCAGATTTTCCGTTTTCACCTTCTCTGATTAAAGCATTATGGAACGCTGTTTCATTTGAAGTATAAAAATCGTGATCACTCCAAGGAAGCCAGCCGCTTAATTTGCCAAAGCAGGCGCCGCCGTCTAAATTTCTTTCCAAATTGCTTTTTTCGGCGTCGGTTAAATCTTCGCGAAACAAGCCGTAATCATTGTTTTTTCCGTAAAGGGGTTTTAATAATTCACAACATTTTTTATAATCCATTTTTTGCTCCTTCATCGAGATAATAATGAATTATATCATATTTTTGCAAAAAATACAATCAAAAAGTTTGCGAAAAAAACAAAAGGCTATATTTTGGCTTTAACCGCTTTTAACGCCGCTTCCGTTTGGCCAACAAGCGAGCCGCCCGCCTGTGCCATATCGGGGCGTCCGCCGCCGCCTTTTCCGCCCACAACTTCTGCTGCCGAGCGAACCAAATCAACGGCATTGTATTTGTGCGTTAAATCGGCCGTGACGCCCGCAACAACGGATACTTTTTCTTCATAATCGGCAATCACGACAATCACGCCGCTTTTAATTTGCTTTTTAAAATCATCAACCAACGGTTTTAATTCTTTGGCAGGTGTGTCGTGCAAAATTTTGCCGATAAAACGAACGCCGTTAACGGTTTCAACACCGTTTTGTTCCCGAGAAGCGGAATCACCGCCGCCCATGGCCACTTGCCGCCGCAATTGCGCCACTTCTTTTTCTAACCGTTTTTTATCTTCCTGTAACGACGTGATTTTGGTTAATGTTTCATTTTCGCCGGTTGATTTAAGCGTTTCCATTAACGTATGCACAAACTGACTTTGATGCCGCATCAATTGCAAGGCGCTGCGACCGACAACGGCTTCAATTCGGCGCACGCCGGCCGATACGCCCGATTCGGACACCAGCCGGAATAAGCCGATATCGCCGGTTGCGCGCGCGTGTGTGCCGCCGCATAATTCGCATGAGTGCCGATTTTCGCCCGTTCCCATGGAAACAACGCGCACCGTTTCGCCGTATTTTTCATCAAACAACGCCATGGCACCTTGGGCAACGGCGGCTTTCGGCGTCATCAACTCGGTGATAACGGGAACGTTTGTTAAAATCATTTCATTAACCAACTGTTCCGTTTGCGTGAGTTCTTCGGGCGTCATGGCCTTGTTATAGGTAAAATCAAACCGAAAACCGGTCGGCATAACAAGTGAGCCTTTCTGATGAACCTGCGGTCCCAACACTTTTTGCAGCGCAGCTTGTAACAAATGTGTTGCCGAGTGATGCGCCCGAATATCAAACCGACGGGTGGCGTCAATGGAAAATAGCCCTGTATCACCCGTTTTCACCGTTCCCGAAACAACGTGACAAATATGAATAATCAGCGCATTATCGGCTTTGCGTTGCGTATCAACAACCTTTAAAAGAGCATTCGAGGTTTTAATTTGGCCCGTATCGCCCACTTGTCCGCCCATTTCTCCGTAAAACGGCGTTTGATTGGCAATAACAATCACGTCATTGCCGGCAGATGCTTGCGACACCTCCTGATTGTTTTGAATTAAAGCCGTTATGCAAGCTTGCACTTCATCGGAATCGTAACCCAAAAATTCCGTCGCACCGACTTTTTCAGCCGTTTGAAAATAAATTTTTTCATCGGCGGCGTCGCCCGATCCCGTCCACGATTTTCGCGCTTCCGCACGTTGCTTTTCCATCGCTTTGTTAAAGCCCTCCACATCAACGGACATTTTTTTGGAACGCAAAGCATCTTGCGTTAAATCTAACGGGAAACCGTAAGTGTCGTAAAGCTTAAATGCTACGTCGCCCGAAAGTGAATCGCCTTCTTTTAACGAAACGGTTTCATCGGCCAGCAGTTTCAGGCCTTTATCCAACGTTTGCTTAAACTTTTCTTCTTCCAGTTGCAACGCCTCCGTAATAATGTGCCGCTGTTGCTCCAATTCGGGATAAGCTTCCCCCATTGTTTCAATAAGATTCGGCACTAACCGATACATCAGCGGTTCTTTGCACCCGATTAAATGCACATGCCGCATGGCGCGGCGCATAATGCGTCTTAAAACATAGCCGCGGCCTTCATTCGAGGGCAAAACACCGTCTGCCAGCAAAAATGACGTAGAGCGCAAGTGATCGGCAATCACGCGTAAGGAGGTTTTATATTCCCCGTACGGTTCCACATGCGCCAAAGCGGCAGCGTTTTCAATAAGCGATTTAAAAATATCAATTTCATAGTTATCGTTTGTTCCGTGCAAAATGGCGCTTAACCGTTCCAAGCCCGAACCGGTATCAATGCACTTTTTGGGAATGGCAATTCTTTCGCCCGACGGTAAATCTTCATATTGATCAAAAACCAAATTCCACACTTCAATAAAGCGATCGCCGTCTTCCTCCGGTGTGCCGGGTTTCCCGCCCCAATAGCGTTCACCGTGATCGTAAAAAATTTCCGAACACGGCCCGCACGGCCCCGTATCGCCCATTTGCCAAAAATTATCTTTGGTGGCAATGCGAATAATGTTTTCATCGGACAAACCGGCAATTTTTTTCCATAAGTCAAACGCTTCATCGTCGGTATGATAAACCGTCACCAACAATTTTGATTGATCCAATCCGATTTCTTTCGTTAACAATTCCCAGGCGTAAAAAATGGCTTTTTCCTTAAAATAATCACCGAAAGAAAAGTTGCCGATCATTTCAAAAAACGTGTGATGGCGTTTGGTATAACCCACGTTGTCCAAATCGTTATGCTTCCCGCCCGCCCGCACGGATTTTTGAACGGTTGCCGCCCGCGGAAACGGGGCTTTTTCAGCACCCGTGAAATAATTTTTAAACTGCACCATACCGGAGTTTGTGAACATCAATGTCGGATCGTTTTTCGGCACGAGCGAGCCGCCCGGCACAATGGTGTGGTCGTTTTTTTTAAAATAATCAATAAATGTGTTGCGTATTTGAGCTGTAATATTTTGACTCATGAAAATCCTCTGTGTTGTTATTAAAAATTTTTTCTTTTATACATCGTTTTAAAAATTTTTTCAATAAAAAAATCCGGCCGTGAAAGCCGGATTTTTATGAACAGTGAACCGGCTTTATTCAACCGATGTGTCGGCGGCGCCGTCGGCAACCATCATTTGTTGAGAAATATCTTTGGCTTGCCCGCGCACCTGTTTTTCAATTTCGGCCGCTAATTCCGGATGTTCTTTCAAGTAAATGCGTGCCGATTCGCGCCCTTGGCCGATTCGTTCGCCTTTGCAGGAAAACCACGAGCCCGCTTTTTCAATCAGCCCCGTTTTAACGCCTAAATCCAGCAATTCGCCCGATTTTGAAATACCTTCGCCGTACAGAATATCGAAATCAACCGTTCGGAACGGCGGCGCGACTTTGTTTTTCACAATTTTCACGCGCGTTTGATTGCCCACGGTGTTATCTTTATCTTTAATGGCACCGATTCGGCGAATATCCAACCGCACGGACGCATAGAATTTTAAAGCGTTACCGCCGGTGGTTGTTTCGGGATTGCCGAACATAACACCGATTTTCATACGAATTTGGTTAATGAAAATCACCAGTGTGTTGGCGCGTGCAACGGAGGCGGTAATTTTACGCAACGCCTGACTCATCAAGCGCGCTTGTAAACCCATGTGCGAATCGCCCATTTCGCCCTCTAATTCGGCTTTGGGAACCAGTGCGGCAACCGAATCGACCACCAACACATCAATTGTGCCGGAGCGAACCAACGTATCGGCAATTTCCAACGCCTGTTCACCCGTATCGGGTTGGGAAATTAAAAGCTCGTTAATGTTCACGCCCAGTTTGCCGGCATAAATCGGATCCATGGCGTGTTCGGCATCAATATAAGCGCAGGTGCCGCCTTGTTTTTGCGCTTCGGCAACCACATGCAGGGCCAATGTTGTTTTACCCGAGCTTTCGGGTCCGTAAATTTCAACAATTCGGCCGCGCGGTAAACCGCCGACGCCCAAAGCTAAATCAAGCCCCAACGATCCGGTTGAAATGGCCGGTGTTTCCACCGCATTATCTTTTTGACCCAAACGCATAATCGAACCTTTGCCGAACGTGCGTTCAATTTGGCTTAATGCCGCTTCCAATGCTTTATCTTTTTCCATTTTTGTTCCTCTTTCGTTCATGTTTATGTTCTTGTTCAGTGTAAAAGATTTTGATTCAAAATACAACCTTTTTTTTAATAATAATGCATTTTTTTGTTTGTTTCAATAAATTCTTTTTGTTTTATTCCTTGTTTTTATTGTTATTTTCGTTGGTTTTATTCAAATTGTTCGGACGACACCCGCAATAAGTTTGCCGATAGAGTTGTTTTTCTTTTGCCAATCGTTCGGAAAGCTCCAATCCGCCCTGTTTGCGCCAGTTTGTCATATCGTATGGCAGGTGATACGTTTCGCTCACTTCTTGAGCGGCGGCGCAGACTTGATTAAAATCTTTAAATCGGGAAATGCCGAAAACCGACGTAAAAGAATCGAATCCGTGCGCGCGCGCGTATTCGGCGGCTTTGGTAAGGCGCAGTTTAAAACAAACGGAGCAACGTTTCCCGCGTTCGGGTTCGTTTTCCAATCCTTGAACGGCTTCACGCCAAAAAGCGGGATCATAAGGCAATTCAATAAAGGGAATATCGGCCTCTCGGCAGACGCGTTTATTTTCATCACGGCGCCGCACATATTCTTCCGCGGGTTGAATGTTGGGGTTATAAAACAACACGCTGAAACGAACGCCTTGTTCTTTTAAGCGTTGAATAACGCCCACACTGCACGGCCCGCAACAAGATACAAGCAATAAATTTTGACTCATTTTTATCTCCTCTTCATATTATAGAAGAAGAAAATGATTTTAGCAAATTTTTTTCAATCCGAATGATTTTTAAAGAGCTTATTTAAAATTTTATTTTTATTTTTGCCCCGAAAAATATTTTTTGAATAGTATTTTATGCATTTTTTCAAAAAAAATAGTTGTAATCATATTTTTTTATGATAAAATCGGAATCAGCCGTGGGGTAAAGTAATTTTATTTCGCGAAAAGTTTAGTTCTTTTATAAAGGAGAAAAATATGAATAACAAATTAGCTGTTGCTGCTTTAATTTTTCCGTTAATGATGACAAGTACCGTTGCTTATTCGGCTGATACCATAAACACGTTTGATGATTTAAAAAAGGCGATTGAAGAAGAGAAAAAAAATGATATTCTGCTCGGCGCTGATATTTCGTTTTCGGAAAAGAAACAATTTACCGCTGCTGCTTTTGATTTAAAGAATGGTGACAAAACAGAAGCTCATCTCACGATTGACGGCGATGGTCATACTCTTCGGGGTACTACATTCACTGCCACCAAAGGCAATTCAGATGCCTTTTTATTAGAAAGTGGTTCATTAACATTAAAAAACGTAACGGTTAAAGATTTTATTGGCAGTAGTTCAGCGCCATGGACCGGTGCTATCACGCTGCGTGGCGGAACATTAACTTTAACGGCGGAACAAGAAAAAAATGTTGTTTTTGAAAATAATAATGTGGAACGTCGCGGCGGGGGCGGAGATATTTACTTGGGAAACGATGCTAAACTAATCGTAAATGGCGACGGTGGTCAGGTTGCATTAAAAACGGGTGTATTCGGAAGCGGTACGATAACGCATCAAGGAAATTCATTGCTTGTTTTGGGTGGCACTAATGGCGCTTTTACGGGCAGTTTTACCAATGAAGACGGCGATGTTGAAGTAACCGGAAACAGCACTTTGTTCGGCAGAGGTAATGAGTTTAAAAAAGGCACGTTAAAATGGAATTCGAAGAGCGGTTTATCTTCGGGTTCTACTTTATCTCTTTCAAAAGGAACGGGGTTAATTGTGGGTGAAGATGAAAAGGTCAATGCCCGGTTAACGCTTAAAAAAGGGCAAACAAAATTGGAAAATGGTGTTTCTTTAACAACAAAGAACAACGGTGAATTGATTTTATCGGGTTGGACAGATCAATTTAAAGAAAAAGTCAGCGGTAACGGCAAGTTGACTTTACAAAATACAAACCTTACCATTACCAATAATGAAATTGAAGAACATGATTTATTGCAAGTAAAGCTTGACGGGCAAAGTGCCGTTACGGGTGAAGATTTATCATTTGCTTCTTTAAGTAACGGTGGCACAGTAACGGCAACCGATGAATTAGATGTTCAAAATCATGCCGATAACAGCGGTACCGTTTCGGGTAAAACTTTGAAAGTCGGTTCGCTGAATAATACGGGAAAGGTAACGGTTTCCGATGCCTTAACGGTGAGTGGCACAGGGCTTAGCGAATCCGAAAAAAGCGCTTTAATTAACGGTGTTCAAGCTGTTGCTACCGAAGCAGACGACGCCGAAGCGACAAAAGCTCAAATAACTGCCGATACATTAACGGTAACGGGCGATGTTTCCAATAACGGCACAATTACGGTGACAAATGATGCAACGGTGCATGGAAATCTTGCCAATGAAAGCGGTACATTCTCGGCAAAAGGCTTGACTGTTGACGGGAATATTACCAATAACGGCACCGTGACGGCGCAAGGGGCTCTTTCCGGTCAAAAATTAACGAATACGGGAACGGTTACCGCCGCTTCCGTTACGGTTTCCGATGCCGTTGAAAACAGCGGTACAATCACGGCAAGCGGTGAATTGAAGGCCGGGAGCGTGAAAAATGAAACACAAGGAAATATCACGTTTGCAGGCGGTACAATCGGCGGAACCGTTGAAAACGACGGCACAATCGAAAATTCGGGCAATTTAACAATTGCGGGTGCTGTTTCGGGAAAAGGCACGTTGAAGAATACGGGAACATTAACATTGAATGCCGACAGTCGTTCATTTACCGGAACATTTACGCAAACGGGCGAATCCAGCGCAACAACGGTTACAGGTGTGTTGGGCGGTACGAAAGATATTCAAAGCGGCTCGTTAACAATGTCTTCTTCCACACTTTATGACGGTCAAGTGAAATTGGGAAGCAATGCTCAACTTGATTTTACTTTACAAGCCATGGAAGATAAGGAACATCACAATGTTATCGGTAAAGACTCGTTAGCATTTACGGGAAGCGATGCGACAGCCGCCTTTAAAGGTGTTGATAAATCGCACTTAACGTTGGCTGATGATGTGGAAAACTCAAAAGACAACAATATTTCTTTTGATAACACAACGCTGGGATTAAGCGGTACAACACATAATTATGATTATAAGTCGTTTGAATTAAAAAATTCCACGTTAAGCTTGGGTGACGAAAGCGGTGATGTGGAAGATTATAGTTTCAATAATTTCAAAACTTCCGGTTCGTCGGTTGATTTGAATTTGAAATTATCGGCAGAGGACAAATTAAGTTCCGATACGTTAACCTTTAAAGGTACCGGTGAAGGGACGTTAAACGTGGGTAAAGTTTATTTATCCGATGAATCGACAAGTAACGACGGCTCCTATACCGCAGATGTTGTTAAAAATGAAGGTGAGAACAGCCATGTTCAATTGGGAATTGAGGGCGATGATGCCGATATACATGTTGCGTCAAGCAAATATACGTATGATTTGGAAGTGCAAGACGGAAAGAACGTTTCATTGACAAAAACAGGAGACACAACGAATGACACGTTGGCAGACTTAAACCACGATCAACCAGGAACAAGAGATTTTGAAGTTATTGACTCTTATACAACGGATAAGGATCTTGGAAAGACTCAGAAAGGCACAATACTTGTTTACGGTGAAAGCAAAACAGGGGCAGAGGTGTTAGACGGCGGCGGACATTCTCTCTTTGATATTGAAAAAAATACAGAAGTTCAAGTCGGCCTTTCCGATTTAACCGTTCAAAATGCCGCAACAACCAATCCCAAAGGCGGATCGGTTGTGCATAACGAAAGCGATTCCGCAAAAGTTGAACTGAAAAATGTGACGGTTAAAAATAATAAAGGTGCCGTTTATAATAAAGGCGGTCACTATGAGAGCGGTGACTATGAAGATGCACAATTGCTTTCTATTTTAGATGCAACATTTTCAGGAAATGCTGCCGGTGTTGAAACTGTCGGTTCTGATACGCTCGGCAAACTCGGGGCTGCCGTTTATAATGACAATGATGTCGTTACCGGCGGTCGCGGTGTGATTTATATGGAAGATGTGAGCTTTGAAAAAGGAACAGAGGAAGCTCAAAACGATATTTACAACGCCGGTGATATTTATGTTAACAGCGAAGATGTTAAAAATAGGTTCGGAAGTAAAATTACAAATGCCCAAACAGGGTCAATGGAATTTTACGGTCAAAATGAGGTTTCAGATATTGAAAATGATCATGGTCGGTTGAAATTTGCCGGAACAGATGTCCATATTGAAAATTTGAACACCAATGGCGGTACCGTTTTGCTTGAAAGTCAAAATGCAACGCTCGATTCGGTTTCAAATACCGGCGGTAACATTGTAGCTGATAAGGAAACAAACACCACTATTGATAATTTGGACTTATTGACCGAAACCGAAACGACAGACAATGCAAAAGGAAAACTGACCGTTGAGGATGGTCAAGTGACTTTGAATACCGTGAGCGGTGATGCAGATACGACAATTGAAAACAGTCAAGGTAATCTTTTCTTAAACGGCAGTGCTTTCGGATTTGCCGGCACGTTTACACAAGAATCCGGCACAACAACCGTTGCGGAAGGAGCCGGTTTCTTCGGTGGTATTTCTACCGTTTCGGGCGGCACGCTTTATTGGAAAACAATAAATGATTTGGGCAATGAAGCCTTGCTTACGGTTGAAGGTGATTCGCAATTGGTTATCGGCAACTTTGAAAATGTCCAAAGTAGCGAAAGTCAAGCACGCAGCGCCGAACCGAATGTGACTTTAACGTTGCAAAACGGAAGCTCGGTTAATGCAAAAGTGGCTCTTGCCGACGGGGCTTCATTAAATGTGAATGAAGCCGGTTCCGCAACATTGAACGACGGTTCCTATTGGAGCGGTACGATTACCGTGAACGGCGGTGATTTAACCGTGAACGCACAATCACCGATTCAAACCGCAACAGGCTCGTTGAAAGCTTCAAAAGGGGCCGTTACCTTAAACGACGGTTCTTCCTTAAATGTGAATGCCGATAGTTTTATTGACGGAGCGGTTACATTTACGGGTGCAGAGAATACAAACTTGTTTGTTTCCGGCGGATCGGTCACATTGAATGAGGGTGATACCGTTGAAGGGCACACGGCCTTATTTGACGGCGGTACGCTGACTTATGAAGGTACAAAAGTTGGTGACAATGCTTCCTTAACGGCAACCGATGGTAATTTGAATATCGTTAAAGGATCTTCCTTAACGGTTGATGCCGAAAAGAATACCGTTGCCGATGCGGTTCATGTGACCATTGATAAAGAGTCAAGCGTGGCTGTTAAAAACGGCGGTTCGCTCAGCATTGACGACGCGGATTCTTGGGGCGGACAAATTACCCTTGATGACGGATCGTTAACTTACGGTGCCAAAGACAACGGTATTTTAACGGCTAACACCGGTTCTTTGAATTTAATAAGCGGTAGTGAATTAACTTTAAACAGTGAAAGTGAAATTAAAGATGCCGTTTCCATAGATATTCAAAACGGTGCAACCGTTAAAGTTGACGGCGGTGCGTTAACGCTGAACAGCCATACCGAAGATAAATGGCACGGTTTGATTGAAAATAACGGCGGTACTCTTACCACTTTGGGTGTTGATACCACAACGGAAGGTTTTGCCGGACAGTTTAAGCAATCATCAGGCACGGCCCTTTTTGATGCCGCTTCGAATATTGTGATTGCCAATCCGAATACGGCCATTACCGGCGGTAATGTTTCCGTGTTGAGCGGATCGCATTTGTCGTTTGTTGACGGTGAAAATATTCAATTGAATAACTTAACCGTGAGCGGAAACTCATCGTTCGGCATTAAGAACGAAAAGGGACAAACCGTTACGCTTGATTCCTTAACGATTGACGGCGAGAACAATTTTGATATGGATTTGCAAGGCGCTGCGGGAGACGGTGATTTGTTTGTCATTAAAGATTTGAAGGGCAGCGGTACAATTAACGTGTCCGACTTTGCGTTTGCGGGCAGTGTGCCGACAACACGGCAAGTGGATATGCAGCTGTTTCAGGTTGAAAACGGCGGGGAAGGTGTTTCCTTCAATTCAACAAGCGGTGCCGTTTCCACGCCGTTGGGTGATTACATTTTGCAATCCCTGGGGAACGGTTCTTATCGGGCAACGCTTGATAAGCTGAATCCCGATGTTTACAGAGGACAGGCTTCAACGTTGGCTATGTATAATAACCAGCTGGAAATCGATGATATGATTTTAAATCATGCCATTGTGGAAAACGGTTTCGGGCAACAAGCTGCCGCGCAATCAAAAGCCGACAGAACGCGTTTGAATGAGGACGGCGGTTTGTGGAGCAAAGCCTACTACCACGACGGCAATATGGATTTAAGCCGGAACTTGGATATGGATACCACCGCTTACGGCTTGTTTATCGGTGCCGATTTGCCGATGACGGATTTAGGCTGCGGTTGGAATTTTGTTCCCACGGTCTTTGCGGGCTATAACGGTTCCAAACAAGAATACAATGATATTGATATGAAACAAAACGGCGGCCAAGGCGGTGTGATGGGAACGTTTGCGAAAAATGATTTCGTTACGTCCGTTATGGCTTATGCCGGCGGTTATTCCAACAAAATGAAAGGCCACGGCTATGAAGACAGCACGCATAACTGGTTTGTCGGTACGGCAGCCAAAGCGGCTTATAACTGGCATGTTGCCGATCAGGTTGTTGTGCAACCGACAGCGTTTGTTTCTTACAACACATTCGGTAAGCAGGATTGGACAACACAATTCGGCAATATGAATATGTCAACCGATACCTTAAACGGTTTCAGCGTGGCGCCGGGAATTAACGTTATTTACGCACCGAAAACATGGAGTACCTATGCTTCGTTGCAATATGTTTATAATGTGAATAATAAAGTCGGCGGCCGGGCCGGAACAGATGTTGATTTACCGAAATTGAAAACGGATAACGGATTTGTTCAATACGGTATCGGCGCAACAAAAATGTTGGGTGATCAATGGAATACCGATTTCCGCGTTACGGCCGAAAGCGGCGGCAGAACGGGTGTCGGTTTCCGCTTGGGTATCGAATATTTGTTCGGTGTAACAAAGTAACCGGACAACATCTTGTTTTAAAACAGAAAAACACCCTCTCGTGAGGGTGTTTTTTTATGGGCTGACTGTTGAAATTTAGCGTTCGCTATTTTTCCATATTATACTATGTCTTTTTGGAAATGCAATCTTTTTTAAGACTTCCGTTTAAAAAAATAGTTTTTTGAACAGATTATTTCATCTTCCGAAAAACGGTTTTTTATACATTTTTTTGTTGGTATTTAGCGAACGCTATCTTTCAATATCATTTCAGAAAACTATATGACTTCTGTTTCATAAACAAGTTAAACTAGGAGTTCCAAAAATGACAGTTTATGCTTATATTCGTGTTTCAACCGATCGCCAGAATAACGATAATCAGCGGTTTCAAATTATCAATTACTGCAAAGAAAAAAATTTAAACATTGATTTGTGGATTGAAGAAATCATTTCAACCGGGCAGGCTTTGAAAAAAAGAAAATTATCGCGTCTTTTAAAAAAAGTAAAGGAAAACGATATTTTAATAACCTGTGAAATATCCCGCTTGGGAAGAAATCTCTTTGAAGTCATGGAAATTTTATCAACGTGTATGAAAAAAGGGTGTCGGGTTTGGACCATTAAAGATTGTTATACGCTCGGAAATGATATTCAATCAAAAGTGTTGGCTTTTGCCTTTGCTTTGGCGGCAGAAATTGAAAAACAGCTGATATCGCAACGAACAAAACAATCTTTGGCGCGTCGCAAGGCGGAAGGAAAGCCGATCGGGCGCATGAAAGGGGCTAAAAATAAAACGCACAAATTGGACGGCAAAGAAGAACAAATTGAAGATTTGTTTAAAAAGGGTGTTCCGATTGCGCAAATTGCCCGTATGATGAAATGTCATCGCGACACGATTTCCCACTTTTTAAAACCCGTTTAAAGAAATACGGTTTGTTTTTTCAGGTTGTGCGGAAAAAAAATGAGGCTTTGCACCTAAAAACAAATAGAAAAGCTATCATTTCGGCACACTCTTTTATTTTCGGCGGGAAGTGCTGTCCCGTGAAACGTGGGACAGCGCGGTGTGTCGAAAATAAGGCGATTCGGTGCAAAACAATAAGTTTGCTGTAAACTTTTCCCTCTGTCGGCGGGTGTGGGGAGGCAAAATTTAAGCCGCTCCGCTATGGGTCGATAGAGGAAAAAATTGGTGTTTTTTTTAAGAGCAGTTGCACAAATTAAACGTACGTTTTTTGCAACACTTTTTTTTGATTTTTTCAAAAAAAATTTATTTGGAGGTGTTTTTAATGCAATATCAACGGGTTATAAAAAGCCTGTTTCACCAATTTTTGAGGGTATTTTTGCCCCCGAAACCGCGTTGCATTAAAGGTACGTTTAATTGTATACTATTCGTATAGTGAAAGGGAGTCGGAAAATGACAATGCAATTCAAAAAACAAGTTCAAAATCAAGCACAAGCGGTATATATGCAAAGCAACGAACCGCAAATTGCAGGCGGGGAAGCGGAAAAAAAATGCAAATTCGGCAGGACAAAATAATTGGGAAAACACAAATTCGGCAAGATAAAATCATTGAAAATCAATCACAAAGCGGTAAAATGATGATTAAAAATACACAGAACAAAAAAGAAAGCTCAAAACATAAATCAATGCTTTCAATTTACAAGAAAAATATCATTGAAACACACTCTCAAAGTGGCCGTTCCATGATTGAAATGCTGGGTGTGTTGGCTATTATTGCCATTTTATCAATCGGAGGGATTGTGGGGTTTCGATTGGCAATGAATTACTATCGAGCATCACAAATTGCCCATGAAATGAATATGATGCGCACCGATGCGCAAATAAAAATTGCCCAAGGGACGGAAGAGTTAATGCTCGGAGAACCTTATGATCCTGTCAACGATTCCCTCGGACATATTCAGTTTAATGATGCGTATCTTGTTGATTTTGATTGTATTTATATGAAAACGGAAATATCAGAACCCGAACCTGCTTTTTGTACCGGTGCCAATGCTTATTATATAGAATTGCAAAACATTCCCGAAGGTGTTTGTAAACCGCTGGCAAACTTAATTGATAAAATGGATAATGAAATTGCCTTTTACATTAACGGAAACTCTGTTGATGCGGAAGAGGGAGAAAAAGGCGTTTGCAATGCAGAATTCAATACATTAAGGGTCATCTTCGGTGCCGATTCGGATTCGAACGCCATTAAATGCGGTGGTGCCGATGACCCCGCTTGTCCAACAGAACTGCCTGTTTGCCTTAACCATATGTGTGTGGAATGCGAAGAAAGTAATGATTGCGGCGAGTTTGAAGTTTGTGATCGGGAAACGGGAAGATGTATCGATGATTGTACGAAAGGCGCATGTAACAGTGGTGTTTGTGTGGGCGGCGTTTGTAAAGAATGCAAAAACATGGAAGATTGCGACAACGGTTTAGCATGCATAGACAATCAATGTATGCGTTGCGAAAACGAATCGGATTGCGAAGAAAAACATTGCATAGAAGGTTCATGTGTTGACTGTACGGAACCGACACCGAAATATAACGCGACAGAAAACAGGTGCGTGGAATGTATAGATAGTGAAGATTGTGAAAATCCGAAACCATATTGTAATCCCACAACAAATACATGCGAACCGTGTGAAAATGATTTACAGTGCGATACAACGCAAAACGAACATTGCCAAGTTTCCACCGGATCGTGTATTATATGTGATGTCTATACAGAAGTTTGGGATGAAGAGTTAAAAGATTGTCGTTTGGCAAAATCTTGTAAGGAATTAGATTGCCCGATAGATACATTCTGTTTAAGTGGCAAGTGTAATGCTCCATGTCCAACCGATGAGGTAATAACAATAGAAGAAGAAGTCTGTAATAGCTTTTTTTGTCGACCAACAAATATTGGTTTTGTGCAAGGGCAAGTAAATGGAAGAAGCTATTATGGAAACAGATATAGCCTAAACTGGTGGAGTTCTCAGCGATTTTGCCAAGCAGCAGCCCGCGAAGCAGGTGTAACAAGTGGTCGATTGGTGAGTTGGAGTGATATTAATTGGCAATGTTATAATGATGCTAACAAACCGGATCCAACAAACAAGAAAGATGGATACTGCAAAGCAACAAACGATGATTCCGGTAGTGATAATGTGTCGAAAGCAATAACAGATTTGAGAAATATGTATCAATGTACTAGTCAATGTTTTCCATGGCTGCAAGAGGCATATAGTTCTTGTCGGGCGTATGATGTAAATCTTTTCGACGGATATGTGCGACCCTATTCTTTTGGCGGTAACGGCAGTTATGCTGATTATGCTTTATGTGTAGGTAATTGATAATTTGGCTATTTAGAAACATATCAATCTGAAAGAAGCTTCCGAAGTTATAAGGGAGGTATCGAAATAGAGCGGTGCGGCTTTAATTTATGCCTCTTATATGGAATTGCCGAGTATGTCGTTGGAAAAGTTTTTTGAAAAAAGAGATAACGGCAAACATAACAGCATGAAACAAGTGCAGCTGAAAATGTTTAAAATTTAAAATTCAGATTTTGTCTTAAAAAAACGTACGATTTTTGCAACACTTTTTTTTAAAATTTTGAAAAAATTTTTTACTCAAGTGTAATTTTTTGATTTTTAAAAATTTTTTTTACTTTTTCTTTCAGTGGTTGCAAGGGTCTGAAAAATGCAAAAAAAGCGTTGCATTAAAGGTACGTTTTATTGTAGTATACCAAAGTATATTTTTTAAATTTAATTTATAATCAGGAGGAAAAAATGAGTGAAAATTTGAGCATAACAACAAGTTTGGCAGATATTTTTCAATTGCCCGAACCGATAGACCAATATACTTTGCATTTTGCAACGGGAGCATGGCGTGCCTTTACGGAAACACCGGAAATATGGATTAAAAACTGGAATTCCAATGTGAATGCAGGCAGAACAAAAAAAGCTTTTACCCGAAAATATATTATTTCTTTTGTCAATTACGATCATAATGAATGGTTATTCGGCGGTATTATTCGCTTATTAAACAATCAGGGGGAAGAAGAGCCGATTTTAACTGATTTATATGCTGATCTTGTGGGCAGACTCGTTGTAACTTTTCAGAAAGGGAGAACTCCTTACTTACAATTAAACCACCAGCGTTTTAAAGAAATTAAAGTTAAACAAATTTTGGATCAACCCAAGTAGATGTTTTAATTTATAATCAGGAGAAAGAAATGAGTGAAAATTTGAGCTTAACAACAAGTTTGGCAGATATTTTTCAATTGCCCGAACCGATAGATAAATATTATTTGCACTTTGCAACGGGAGCATGGCATGCCTTTACGGAAACACCGGAAATATGGATTAAAAACTGGAATTCCAATGTAAATGCAGACAAATCGAAAAGATCGAAAAAAGCTTTTACCCGAAAATACATTATTTCTTTTGTCAATTACGATTCTCATGAATGGTTATTCGGCGGTATTATTCGCTTATTAAATGATCAGGGAGAAGAAGAGCCGATTTTATTAACTGATTTATATGGTGATCTTGTGGGCAGATTGGTTGTAACTTTTAAGAAATGGAGAACTTATCACCTTAAATTAAACCACCAGCGTTTTAAAGAAATTAAAGTCAAACAAATTTTGGATCAACCGATTCTTTCAAAACAATTTAGCTCTTACGAAGATGTGCATTTAACTTTTAATGAATTGAAAAACATTGTTGACAGACAAATAACGCAATGGAAAGAAAAACTTTCTTTTGTTCAAGGAATTTATTTAATTTTTGATAAAGAAAGTCGAAAAATATATATCGGCAAGGCAGACGGTTCTTGCGGTATTTGGGAACGTTGGAGCTGCTATGCGCATTCGGACGGAACGGGATATAATGATAAATTGGTAGAATTGATAAAAACAAACGGTGCGGAATATGCTTCAAATTTTGAATTTACTTTATTGGAATATGCTTATTTGGGGCAGATAAAGGATAAAAATTATTTCAATGAGCGGGAAAGTTATTGGAAAAAGGTTTTCCATTCACGCATTGAAAGTGTCGGGTTGAACGCAAATTAACAGCTGCTGACAACCCATGATTCAAATTTATGAAAACAATATATAACAAATGACAGAAGCAATGCCGGCTGGAATAAGGGCAACAAATTTATCAGTTGTTTAAGCTGAAAGTGAATCAATAATTAAGCGGACATAAAAAAACGGGGTATCCTGTTGCTGGGAACCCCGCAAACCCCACCGCTCTGCTCATTTGAGAACGGAATTGATGGTCATTTGGCTACATTAAGCAGCTTTGGCGACCGGAGCAAAATTATCATTTGCGTTTATATTTTCAGCCCGATAACGGTGGTACAATACCGGATACAAGAAAAAGCCTTTATTATGCGTGTCGATCCTGTTTCACCCCCATTGGTGGAGGTGTCGGGTACCGCCCCCGAGTCCACAGACATCTATTCTGCTTTTCGTTTAGCATCATAGTCAAAATTGCTTTGACAAAGAAAAGTATAACCCGTTTTTGAGAAAAAATCAAGATTTTTTATGATAACTTTGTTCGATGCCTGCCGTTACACAAAACAGACCCCCTAAAAAAACCTCCCGCAAAACGCAAGGAGGCTTTTTTTAGTAAAACGTATGTGCTTATTTGTCGATTTTAGCAACGACACCGGCGCCAACCGTGTGGCCGCCTTCACGAATAGCAAAACGTAAACCTTCGTCCATGGCAACCGGCACAATCAATGTGACTTTTAATTTCACATTATCACCCGGCATAACCATTTCAACACCGGCCGGTAATTCAATTGTACCGGTCACGTCTGTTGTACGGAAATAGAATTGCGGACGATAGTTTGCAAAGAACGGTGTATGACGACCGCCTTCTTCTTTGCTCAACACATAAACTTCGGATTCGAACGTTGTGTGCGGGGTGATTGTTCCCGGAGCAGCCAAAACCTGACCGCGTTCCACTTCGTCCCGTTTTGTACCGCGGAGCAAGACACCGATGTTATCGCCGGCTTCACCTTGATCCAACAATTTACGGAACATTTCAATGCCCGTGCAGGTTGTTTTTGTTGTCGGACGTAAACCAACGATTTCAACTTCTTCGCCCACTTTTAACGTACCGCGTTCCACACGACCCGTCACAACCGTACCACGGCCGGAAATGGAGAACACGTCTTCAATCGGCATTAAGAACGGTTTGTCTTTCGGACGTTCCGGTTGCGGAATGTAATTATCAACGGCATCCATTAAAGCAATAATGGAATCTTTGCCCATTTTCGGATCGCCGCCGTCCAAAGCAACTTTGGCAGAACCGCGAATGATAGGAATATCATCACCCGGGAATTGATAGGAAGACAGTAATTCACGAACTTCCATTTCCACCAAGTCTAATAATTCGGCATCGTCAACCATATCAACTTTGTTCATATAAACAACAATGGCAGGCACACCGACCTGACGAGCCAACAAAATGTGTTCACGTGTTTGCGGCATCGGACCGTCGGCAGCGGAAACCACCAAAATAGCACCGTCCATTTGAGCGGCACCCGTAATCATGTTTTTAACATAGTCGGCGTGGCCCGGGCAGTCAACGTGCGCATAGTGCCGTTTGGCTGTTTCATATTCAACGTGTGACGTTGAAATGGTAATACCGCGAGCGCGTTCTTCCGGAGCTTTATCGATGTTTGCATAATCAACGAATGCAGCGCCGCCTTGTTCAGCCAAAACTTTTGTAATGGCTGCCGTTAATGTTGTTTTACCGTGGTCAACGTGGCCGATTGTGCCGATGTTGCAGTGCGGTTTTGTTCTTTCAAATTTTTCTTTACTCATTATTTAATTTCCTTAACTGATCAGTGTTAAAAAATAAATCCTCTTGCGGAGGACCCCTTAATTGGAGCGGGTGATGGGAATCGAACCCACGTGATCAGCTTGGAAGGCTGGAGCTCTACCATTGAGCTACACCCGCAATCGGGTCTTTGGTGGAAGGGGAAAGATTCGAACTTTCGTAGACATAAGTCGGCAGATTTACAGTCTGCTGCCATTAACCACTCGGCCACCCTTCCGGCCCAATAGACACTCTTGCTTTACACAAGAGGAATACATTATGCCGTTAATTCAAAAAATTGTCAAGCACTTTTTTCGAAAAATAATTTAATTTGACGGTTTATTAACTTTTTTAACAAGTAATTCAATGAATTATATTATAAAATCAAAGAAGGCGCTTAAAAAACGTATTCTTTTGAATAAAATGCCGGAACAAGTGTTTTTGCGGCGTTTTTTTAATCCTCTTTCGAAAGCGTGGATTGCGAAACAAGATAAGACGGTCGATGTTTCGTTTCCAAATAAATCAATCCCAAATATTCACCCAAAATTCCGATAATAATAAGCTGAATACCGCCGATGATTAAAACGGAAACCAAAACCGATGCCCAGCCGGAAACAACAAACATATCGGTAAAAATTTTCATATATAAAACATAGCAGGCATATAAAAAACCGACAGTGGTTGTGATAAAACCCAAAACGGAAGCCAATCGCAGCGGCATAATTCCGAAAGATGTTATGCCCGACCAGGCGAGCATCATCATACGCCGTAACGTATAGCTGCTTTGGCCTTTAAACCGTTTTGCCACCTGATAGGGCAGAAAAACCTGCTTATAGCCCATCCAATAAATATACCCGCGCAAAAATAAATTGCGTTCCGTTGTTTTTTTAAGCGCCGTTACCACTTTTTTATCCAACAAACGAAAATCGGCGGCGCCGCGCGGCACATGAATATTCGTCATAAAGCCCAATATGCTGTAAAACAAGTTTGATGTTTTGCGTTTCAACCACGATTGATTGCTGTTTTCCTGCCGAAGCGTATTTACAATTTCGGCCCCCGACAGCCACGCATCAATCATTTGGGGAATCATGGCAACGGGGTGTTGCAAATCGGCATCCATGGTAATAACGCAATCGCCCGACGCATAATCCAAGCCGGCACGCAACGCACTTTGATGTCCGAAGTTGCGCGAAAAAGAAACATAATGCACCGCCGGATTTTTTTGATGCATTTTTTGCAAAATCGATAAGGTTTCGTCTTTGGATCCGTCATTAACGAAAATCACTTCATAAGCCGAATATTTTTTTAATATCGGCAACAGTTGTCTTAACATTTCCTCAATATTTTGGGCTTCGTTATAAGCCGGCAAAACAACCGAAACTTTAAAATTTTTTTTCATTCCTTTCTCCCCGCTTTTTGCATGAAACTGATTATATGTTACAATAAAATTTTTAAAAACACAACTTTTTTATGCCGAAAAACAAATGTTTTGACAATTTTATTTTTTCGGTTTATTTTATACGCAAAGGACTTTTTAATATGAAACCTCAATTCAAACAAAAACAATCATTTTCCAAAAACACAAATACATTTGTTCTTTTATACGGGCGTCACCCCGTAACGGCGGCCCTTTATAATCCGAATCGAAAAATTAAAGAACTTTATTTAACCAAAGAAGCGGCCGGAGAAATAAAAGTGCCGTCCGATATAACCGTACATGTGTGTCCCAAAGAGCAGTTAGATTCGCTTGTCGGCAAAGAAGCAGTGCATCAGGGGTTTGTTGCCAAATGTGCACCGCTGAAAAATAAAACAATTGAAGAAGTGATTGAACAAACACGTTCTCAAAAAGAAACGCTTGTCGTGATTTTGGATCAGGTCAGCGATCCGCATAATATCGGTGCGATTTTGCGCTCTGCCGGCGCCTTTCAAGCCGCGGCCGTTATTGTGCCGGAAGCCGGTGCGCCTGATGAAACGGGTGTTTTGGCAAAATCATCCAGCGGTGTTTTGGAGCTGGTTCCCTATGTGCGGGTTGCCAATTTGGCGCGCGCGATGGAAGCGTTAAAGAAAAACGGTTTTTGGTGCATCGGTTTTGACGGAAACGCCCCGCATTCCGTTTATGAGACAAAACTGCCTTCAAAATGTGCGCTTGTGTTGGGGTCGGAAGGATTCGGGCTGCGTCGATTAACGGCCCAAAACTGTGATGATACGGTGAAATTGCCGATGAATCCGCAAGTGGAAAGTTTAAATGTGTCCAACGCCTGCGCCATTGCACTTTATGAATGGAATCGCCAACATCACGCTTAAAAACAAGGCGTTAAAAATCGGTTTTTGCCGGTTCGACCGATTGAATATATCCCATTGAGCGAATTTGAAACATTTCCAAAAGACGATCGTTCGTGCCATCTTGATTTAAGCGGAATCGGCCGTTAATACCTTGATAGCCCACCGAATCGGTTAATGTGTTTTCATTTAAAGCCCCCTTGCCGGACAGGAAAGATACCAATGAAAAGGCATCATATCCGAAAGAGGCAATCGGTATGGCGTTTTTATCGAAAGCCTCTTTATATTTTGATTTAAACACCGTCATACGCGTTTGCGGCACATCGGCAAAATAAGCACCGACAAGTTGCGTGTTTTTCGTATGGCGCAGGGTAGCCAAGCCGTAATAGGGCACAATTTGAGGCGTCACATCATAATAATATAAAATGGAAACCAATTGTTCTAATTTAATACCTTGTTCAAAAACAAATAAGGCATCAAACGATAAGCGTTCCGCCGACGGGTTACGAATCAGCTCTTTTTCGCGCTCGGTCAGATTTTTTCGACGCGGATCAATTAACGGCGGGGCTATTTTTTCCACCGGCGTGGTTAAATCATTTGATGTCGGCGCATAAAACGAGCGATGAACAATTTCCATACCCGGACAGCTTTGAACGGCCGTTTCAAACGATTGCACCACAATATCGCCCGTTTTGTCTTTGGGGCCGATTAAGGCAAACCGTCGTTGGCCTTGTGCGCAGGCATAGTCAACAATGCGTTGAATTTGTTGCGGAATCAACAAAGCAACGGAATAAACGCCGTTACCCAGTACCGATGTATCCGATGTGAAGGACAAAACCGGCTTATCGGGGTGTTGCGCGCCCACGGATTGCACTTCGCCGGCAAAAACGGGACCGACGAACACATCGGGCGATTCGGCTGAGGCTTTTTGATAAGCTTCAACGGCGCCTTGCGGGGTACCTTTCGTATCAAAGAACAAAACTTCCGTCGATTCGCTCGGGCGTTCTAATCCTGCCATCAGTGCCGCATTCTGGAAATTTTCGCCGACGGCGGCATTCGGGCCGCTTAACGGCAACAAGAAGGCTGTTTTCGTTTTTTCGCCCGCTTGTCCGCCAGAAATTGAAACGTCTCTTTCGGAAGCCGGTATTTTAATTTGTTCGGCACAACCCGTCATCAATGCCAGTAAAAAAATGCATAAAATTTGTCTTTTCATTGTTTTTATCCTTTTCATCTCTCTTTTTTCCTGATATACTGGATTTTAATTTCATTTTCAAGTTGATTCTCTTAAAAACGGAGTTTTTTTATGTTATATCTTGTTTCAACACCGATCGGGAATTTGGGCGATTTATCGCCGCGTGCCAAACAAGTCCTTGAATCTGTTGATTTAGTTGCTTGTGAAGATACGCGAACGAGTCAACAGCTTTTTTCGCTTTTGGGATTAAACGTAAAAGCCGTTACGCCCTATCATGAGCATAACGGGGCCGTTGCCCGTCCGAAATTGATTGAAAAATTAAAGCACGGCGTTACGATTGCCTTAATCAGTGACGCGGGAACGCCGCTTATTTCCGACCCGGGATATAAACTGGTGCGCGCCTGTCAGCAAAATAATATTCCCGTTACAACCGTGCCGGGAGCAAACGCCGTGTTATCGGCATTGCAGTTATCGGGCTTGCCGAGTGATGCGTTTTTATTTGCCGGTTTTTTACCGCCCAAACAGGCAGCCCGACGGCAAACATTATTGAAATATAAATCCGTGCCCGCCACGCTTCTTTTTTATGAAACGGCAAATCGGTTAATCGAGTCGCTTGCGGATATGGCTGCCGTTTTCGGCAATCGGGAAACGGCGGTTGTGCGCGAAATAACCAAAAAGTTTGAAGAAGTGAAGCGCAATACAATTCAAAATCTGCTGTTGTTTTATCAAGAGCAGGGAGCGCCGAAAGGTGAGCTTGTTTTGGTGGTCGATCGGGCCGATGAGGCAACGGAAAATGCTGTTGATTTGGAAAAACTCATTCAAGAAAGTTTAAAAACGCATTCCGTTCGTGATACGGTGGAAATTATAACGGGCATGACATCTGTTCCCAAAAAAGAAGTATATAAAAAAGTGTTGGAGTTATCCGAATGAAAAAAACAAATTATCAAGTCGGGCATTTTGCCGAAACACTGGCGCTTTGGTATTTGCGCTTGAAGGGTTATCGATTCGTTGCCAAAAATTTTGTCGTGAAGCGCGGTACGGGTGCGGGTGAAATTGATTTAATTATGACAAAAGGCAAAACAATTGTTTTTGTTGAAGTGAAAAAAAGACACACCTACGGTGCGGCGGCCGAAGCCGTTACCATTGAAAATCAAATGCGGGTTGTTAAATCATCGGCGGTTTTTCTGCAACGAAACCCGCGATTTTCAAAATATGAAATGCGCTATGATGCCGTTTTATTCAGCGCGCATCACTTTTTTCCGCGTCACATTCAAAATGCATGGAGAGTTTTATAATGAGGGGTCCACTGAAAATTTTTCTTTTGGTTACGGTTTGTTCGTGTTTAAACGGCTGTCAATATCTCGGAACAATTTTTTCGGCAACGCATAAAGTGGCATCGGTGGTGATGGATGATCGCTCCATTTCCGATGATTATACCGATACTAAGCTTAATTTGGCGATTCGTCACAATTTGGCGCAACAAAAATTAAGTTATGCCGTTGATATTGAACTTACCGTATTTGAAGGAGCGGTTTTGTTAAACGGTGCATTGCCTGCCGAAAATTATATTGATGATGTTTTAAAAACCGTTTGGCAAACAGAGGGGGTTAAAAAAGTTTATAACTATATTCGCTTGGCGGAGCCGCCGTCGGTTGATGTGGTGAATGAAGATGCGGCCATGTCGGCCAAAATTCGGTATCAGTTGTCCGTTACGCGGGGAATATCATCGGTTAATTACAAAATCACCATGGAAAACGGCGTGATTTATTTAATGGGCATTGCACAAAACCGGGAGGAGCTTGATTCGGTGATTGCCGTTATTAAAAACACGGTGAACATTAAAGATATTATTATTTTAACGCGTTTTATCGAAGATAAAAAATGAGTTTGTTTTGGGTGAGTTGTTTTTTGATTTTGATTTCCGTTTTTGTCGGCGCTTTGGGGCTTGTCGGTATTTATTATTGCCTTGCTTCCGGCTTTTTTATCAATCCGCCGCCGGTGCCGTCCGATAAAAAGGTAAGAGATGCCGTTTTAAAAGAAATTGAAACAACGCTTTCTTGCTCATCAAACAAAATTATTATGGATTTAGGCAGCGGGTGGGGCAGTTTTTTAATTCCGTTGGCAAAGCAGTTTCCGGCTCATTCGTTTATCGGTATTGAAAAAGCGTTTCTGCCTTATTTTTATGCCAAAATCAAGGGCAGACGTTTCAAAAATTTACGATTTGAACGCCAAAATTTCTTTTTATCCGATATTTCAAAAGCCGATATTGTTATTTTATATTTAATTGCGCATATTATGCCGCGCGTTACGCAAAAATGCCTATCGGAAATGAAAAACGGCGCCGTGATTTATTCAAATCATTTTCCGTTAACGAACATTCAACCGGTGCGTATTCAAACATGCGGGCATTCCTTTGACAGATATTATGTTTATGAAATCAATCATCATCAAAAAGCATTATTGATAAAAAATGAATAAAAAGTTAAAAAATCCTTGTTTTATATAAAAAATTGGTGTATAATATTTTTATGGGTATTAAAGTAAGCGGTTCAGATTATTTAAAAAACGGAGGCAAAAATGGCAGATTCTAAAGAAGAACAATCTTGGTTTTCCCAAGCTTGGGATTGGACACGCAATTCGTTATTAGGGCGTACGATCGGGATAGATGATGCAACAAAAGCAGGTAAAGAATCAAAAGGCCTGTGGGGTGAAACAAAAGATTTGCTGGGTATCGGCAGTTCCGATGAAACCAAGGGAAAAAGCGCCGAAGCAGAAGAAAACAAATCTTGGTTTTCTCAGGCTTGGGATTGGACACGCAATTCATTGTTAGGGCGTACAATCGGAATAGATGATGCAACAAAAGCCGGTAAAGAATCAAAAGGCTTGTGGGGTGAAACAAAAGATCTGCTGGGTATCGGCAGTTCCAAAGAAACCGATGAAAAAGGAGCCGCAAAACAAACCGAATCAAAAGGCCTGTGGGGTTGGATGAAAAACTCCCTGCTCGGGCGTACTTTCGGGTTGGCCGATGAAGGCAATAACGAACCCGGTTTGTGGGGGTGGATGAAAAACTCCATGCTCGGGCGCACTTTCGGTTTGGAAGACAAAGGCAATGACAAACCCGGTTTATGGGGGTGGATGAAAAATTCCATGCTGGGGCGTGCTTTGGGATTAGCCGATAAAAAAGAAGCAACGGCTAATACGGCGACGGCGCAACAAACGCAAGCGCCGCAGCAAAAAACAGCTACCGTGAGCAATCAGCAAACCAATACGCAACAAGTGCAAAGAACATCGAACGGGGCGATTATTGATGATGTGATTGTGGAGCATTCAACGGTTAATGCGCCGAAAGCAGCGGCGAAAGCAGCAGCCCCGAAAGCAGCGGCACCTAAGACACCGGCGAAAGAAGCAGCACCGAAAAAGGCAGCGCCGAACACGGCAACGAAAGAAGCAGCATCGAATATAAGACTGGAGGATATAGGGTCGGAATTCGGAGCCGGGATGCCGACGTTGGAGGCAGCTTCCTTGAACATAACAGCACCCCGCCTCCTTGATCCGTCGGTGTCGGAGGTGACTTTGGGTTATAATCCTAAAACTTCCGGAACAACGCTTATCGACGCTAACGAATCATCGAATCTTTGTTCCCTTTTGAATACAATTACGGCAGTCAGAAATGGTACCACAGTCGATGGTTTCGGATTAAACCCCCTTGACACGAAGACCGTAGGCGATAATGCCGGACTGGGAGCCGTACCCAACATTGCCGGTATTTACCTGGGGGATAAAGCGCGCTGACAAGACGCACAAAAAAGGCCGTCTGTTAAAGCAGGCGGCTTTTTTATGGGCGCTTCACCGTTTTTTTTGGGGGGGTATGATTTGTTCAACCCGTCGCCTTTCATTGATACGCGTTTTTGCCCGGGAAAGAAGCGTGTTTTCATCTGACAAGTCAATTTTTATGCATCGGCCGAAAGTTGTTGAGATTATATTTGTTTGAAGAAACATCAGCGCGCCATAAAAAAACGTTCTTATGCATCGTAAAAAAAGTGCTTTTCTTTTAATCGGCAAGGCGCCACAAAAAACGCTCATAAAAAGTGCTTTTCCTTCGCCCCAAGGCGCCACAAAATGCTCATAAAAGCGCCTTCTTTCGCCCGGCAATGCATCCCCGCTCATAAAAAAAACGCCCTTCTTTCGAAAGGCGCTTTTTCAAGCTTTTTCCAATCGGAAATTAGAAAGCTGTACGCAGTCTTAAACCGAGAGAATTGCCATATACATCTGTTGAGTATTTGGCTTTGCCGTCGATCATGTAAGAACCGAATGCGCTGATAGCAACATTATCCGTTAAGAAGTAAGAAACTTCTAAATCATATGTGTAAGCTGTTTCTTTTGCTGTATCATCATAGTCCACACGAACATCTGTATCAACGGCAACATCGGCGCGCGGGCAATAAGCATAAACACCGGCTTTGCCTTGATATTTGGCATGATGATCACCGAATTTGCTTTGGAACAACGGCCGTTCAACCGCGCCGGCTAAATACGGTGTGTAAATACCGATTGTGTGACCCAATTTAACACCGGCGTCAACATATTTGTAAGCGCCGTGATTGTCATGAGAGTTGCTTTCTTCTTGACCGTAAGCGGCAGAAACTTGCAATTTGGTCGGGCCTGTTAAGACATTCCATGTAGCCCCTAAATCCCA
>CANREI010000002.1 GCA_947629595.1 uncultured Alphaproteobacteria bacterium
CCTTTTTGTCCGACGCCTTCCAACTGCCGGGAAAAAACAACATCATAGCCGTAATCATTGCCGATGGCCGTTAAGTTCGATGTATCCGTTGTTAATGAAAGGGCATTCATTGCCGGCCGATTGATTTTATAGCGTCCGACCAACTCTGCCGCCAAATGTTGCGATTGTGATGCCGATCCGCCGTTGCCGCAAAACAAAATTTTATGTCCGTTTTTTAACGCTTCAATGCAAACGGCGGCAATTTCATTGATTTTGAATGACATTTTTTGCAATTCATTTAATTCGGTTGCCAATTCGTGCAGCTGATTTTCAATATATTTCTGCATTTGTTATCCTTTCATTTTTTGTATTAAATTCGTGGTGGAATAGCCTTCCAATCGCTTTAATATAATTGCCTTGCCGCCATAGGCCATAACCCGTTGCCCTTCCGGCCAGTTTTCAAGCGCATATCCTTCTTTGGCAATCATATCGGGTTTTAATTTTTCCACAATTTCCATCGGTGTTTTATCATCAAAGACAATCACATAATCAACAAATACCAATGATGCCAACAACATTGCCCTTGTTTTTTCATCTTGTATCGGTCGAAGCGGCCCCTTGTTCCCGCGCACCGATTCATCGGAATTCACACCGACAATTAACACATCGCATAATTTTTTTGCCTCCATCAGCGAATGCAAATGCCCTAAATGACAGCAATCAAAACAGCCGTTTGTAAAACCGATTATTTGATGATTTTCGCGCGCCGCCTTCACCATTTCTTCGGCCTGCCCGAGCGTGATTATTTTGCGTTTTTGTTGCCAGCCGTCCGGTGCCGATTGATGAATCGATAAAGCGTTTTCCAACTCTTTGGCACTCACCGTTGCCGTCCCCAACTTTCCGACCGCAATTCCCGCCGCCAGATTGGCCAGTTTCATTGCCTCTTTTACCGGCGCTCCGGCCCCTAACGCCGCGCCGATTGTTGCCAAGGACGTATCACCCGCACCCGACACATCATAAACTTCTTTCGCTTCGGTGGGTATTTGCAATAAATCATCGGCCGCATCAATATGAATCATTCCGTATTCGCTTAACGTGATAATTAAATGTTCGATATGATATTTTTGAAATAAAGCTTTGGCTTTTTGTTGAATCTGCTGTTGAAAATCCGCGCTTGTCGGATTGTATTGACAGCCCGTTGCCTGAGAAAATTCTTTTAAATTCGGTTTAATGAGCGTTGCGCCGATATATTTTGAATAATCGGCTCCTTTCGGATCAACAATCACTTTTTTATGATAATTGTGACACGTTTGTATAATCATTGGTGTGGTAACACTTGTTAAAAGCCCTTTGTTATAATCAGATACCAACACAATATCCGCATTTTTAACCGCCTGATTTAAAATGCGTTGATATCGGGGCAACAAGCCTTCAATAACGGGCAATATTTCTTCCTGATCAACCCGCGTTAAATGATTATTTCCCGCAATCAGCCGCGTTTTGACAATCGTTTGATACTCTTTTAATTTTAACAAGTGAACATGCGCGCCGATTTCCTTTAATTGCTTTGCTATTTTCTCGCCGCTTTCATCGCGCCCGATAATGCCGATAAACTTAACCATACAGCCCATTTTTGCTAAATTAGCCACAACATTGCCCGCACCGCCCAACATTTCTTTTTCCGATTTATATTTGAACACGGGAACCGGCGCTTCCGGCGATATGCGTTCCACATTGCCGTATATAAATCGATCCAGCATAATATCTCCGATAACCAAGATACGCACTTGCTTAAATTTCTCGATATATGTTTTCAACAGCGGCATTTTTTATCCTTTGCTTCCTGATTTCATTTAACGAACAATCGGCTCTCTTGAATGGATTGAAACACAAGTTCCGGTGTTATGTTTCTCATACAAACACCTTCTTTTTCTCCCGTTTTAACACATTTTTCATACCACGAACGCATCAACCACTCACACCCGGGACAAACATTGGCCGAAATATTGATATTTTCCGAAAATCCGAAAAAGTTTTTGTTCGTCGGACCGAATAAAATAACCGATGATCCGCCCTGTATAAAATGCCGACAAATGGCATATCCTCCTTCCTGCGCAATTAAAAGCTTTGCATTCTTTAACAAAACAAGCATTTCCGTTAAGCTTGTTTTTCCCAATAAATTCCGATCTGTTCCCTTTATGCTCCTTTGATAACTTTCTCCGGCCTGTATAATTTGATAATCGGGATATTTTTGTTTCAGCATTTCTGCCAACCGCGTGTAATATTCCACCGGCCATCGCCGAACATCATTTGTGTCTTTAAAATGATATCCGGCACCGGTTTGCATGACGATAAACTTGTTTTTCTTTAAATGATATTTTTTTAATACCGCTGTTTCATTTTCGTTAATTTGAAGTGAAAATTTTTCGTGTTTCATTCCCAGATAATCATTGATATCCGCTTGATTTTCTCTTGTCCGTCCGGACAAATACGAATATTCTCTCCCCAAAAAATCATTTTCATAAAAGGGCATATTTTCCCGATAAAAATTTTTAATCATTTTTATATATTCCGTTAACTTCTTTACCCGGAAAGAAGATAATCTTGTCCAATCACAAAACATCAACCTCGGGAAACGAATAATCTGAATTTGGGCATCATATTGTTCTTGTGTTTTAAAAAAAATATGCCCCATACATTTTTGTGCCTGATATAAAGGCAATAACTCTTTGTTTTCCTCGGGCATTAAAATATCGGCAACGACAACATCAGAAAACTGCTTCAAAAAACAACTGTAATATTTTAAAAAGAAAAAATGATCCCCTATTCCGCCCATCGGTTTAAATAAAACATGAAATTTTTCATCTTTAAAAGAAGAATATTCCCCGTCAGTTAACTTAAACAGATGCTTTAAATTCCAAAATATCAGCTTTAACGCCATTTTCTTATAATGCCCGTTATAAAGACACCCGTATCGTTTTATCCTGCAATTGAGTCGTTCGATATATGTGTTAAAATTCATCTGAAACACTCCTCTTTTGCTTGCCTTGAAACACATCTTTTTTCTTGCTTTTGAGGCGCGTGCTTTTTGTTTCGACTTAACTGCAATTCTTTCACTTTGTTGATTACGGTTTGCTTATGACAGTGAAAAAGAGCCGCCATTTCCTGATATGTTTTGCCTTCATTAAAAGCTTTTAAAAACAAATTTAAATCAATTTTCTTCTTGCGATACGGATTCGTTTCCTGCCAGCCCATTTGCTCCAATTTATTGAATAACGCCTCCCGACTCACGCCCAATTCTCGCGCAATCGCCACTTTTGTAACGCCGGCATTTAATTTTTGCAAAATATATTCTTCCTTTTTATATAATTTACTGCGCACTTTAATCCGTTGATATTTTTCCGGCATTAAAAAAGGATGTTTTTTTAAGTAATAATGCACATTAGATATACTAACTTGCATTTCAGCGGCAATATAACTCATCGGCATATTTTGTTTAAGTAATTGTATTATTTCTTCTTTTTTGCTATCCAAAGAGAACTGCCCTTTACGTGCGCCGATCGGACGCCCGGGTTTTAAGGCATTTTTGCGCCATCGGTGTCTTTTTTCAAGACATTGATTTCTTTCACTTTTTATGCCTCTCTTTGTTTGCATTAAACCTCCGTTTAATTTGATGCATGATTTTCACAGTATATAAAACCAAATAGAATATGTCAAGATATTTTTATGAAAGCATATATAATATATAATAATCAATATGTTATTTGATAATTAAAAAGCTTACTCAATTGCTTTGGCTGCTTGAATTTTTTTGCACCCATTAAACAAAAGGGGGGGTGGGTACTGTTTTTTTACAAATGCATTAAAAAATTTTGTTTTGAATATAAATTATAATTGTTCAAAACACCAAAAACGCAACACGTTTTATCAGGCAAAAGCCCGACTTAAATAATACTTGATAACAAAGTTATTTTTATTTAACTTTTCCAATTCATCAAAACATCTAACCCGTCTACATCAAACACGGGAATATGATGCTTTATATATACCGCATGCCTTTCATGATAGGAATTATCTATAAAGACAGCTTTCTTCGGTGAAATATAATCGGCTTTATTATCATTCGGTTTAATGTGTATTATGTCATCAAAAATGTTTTTGTGAATATGATAATATTCCATACTGTCAAAAATTTCTTTTTCGTGTTTTGTCAGTAAAATAACTTTTTTATTATTATTTTGACACTGATATAAAAACCAAACGGCCTTTAAATTAACCTTATCACGCACAATCAGCGTATCATCAAAATCAAAATAAACCGTATCATAGTCATAATCAATTTTATAACGTCTGATTAAAGAACTATCCATTTTTACGTAATATGAGTTAGGTTCAACGGTAATATCGTAACCCATCACCGTATAAACAGTCAACAACGGTAAATTAACACCGCATGCTCGGGTTAAAGCCATCGTTCCGGCACACCTGACGGAAACTTCCATCAGTTTCCAATGTTCATTTTTATCTTGCTTGATTTGAAACCACCACAATCCTAAAAATGAGAGCTTTTGATTTAAGAATTGAGCTATTTTTTGAATTTCCGGTGTTAATTTTTCAATTTGTCCGGCAACCGAAACACCCGCCATCACTCTTTGACGCGATCGGGGAGAAACCCATCTTAATTGTCCGTCTTTATCCGTCAGACAATCAACCGTATATTCCTTGCCCGGTAAATATTCACAAATAACATACGCATTTAAATTAACGTTCGGAATATCCTTCGGTGAATTGACTAACCGGGCACCAACGCCTCCTTGTCCTTCTTTCGGTTTAATAAAAACGGGATATTCCGTTATTTTCGAATATATCTTCGGTAAAAAATCAGCCCCGCTTAATGCTTTATATGTTTTTTCTTTATCACGACAAATAACAGCGGTTTTTTGACAGGAACAAGCCAATTTGGCATGTATTTTTTTGGAATTTTCGGCCAAAACCATGGCAACCGAATCATGGGTCGGAAAAACAACATCAATTTTATTTTTATCTAAAAACAAATTAAAGCGCTCCAAAAAATCAGGCGCGGTTATCATCGGCAAGTCAGCCGTGTAGTTTTCAAAAATATATGATCCGTGTCTGTCAACGGAAGAAGCTCCGAAAACATTGATATTTACACAACCGCATAAAGCATCATGTAATTCAACGGAATTTATTTCGCCGGCAGGAAAAACAAGAACGTTAATTTTTTGCATTTTCTAAAAACTCCAAAATCAATTTCATATCCTTTAACCCGTATCGCTGATCCAGAGGCAAAGGAATAATTGTATGCGCCAATTCTTGGGCTTTTTGTGAAGACATACAAGAACAATTTTCTGCCCGAGGCCAATATTTCGCAATGTAGATTTTATTTTGAATCAGCTGTTGTCTTAAACCGAAATGATTCGTTTTAAAGGGATAGACCATCGGTACATCTTCCGGAGATAAATCTATTTTTAATTGATTTCTTTTTTTTAATGTTTCATGCAAAAAATTAAAATTTTCCAACCGAATTTTTTTGACTCGTTCATAATCAATATTTCCCATAAGTGCTCGGGTCAATTTTGACATATACTCTATGGGACGATTTACCAAAGCATCATTATTTTTTTGAAAATCCGAATACCCGTCAGATGCGCTTAAATCCCATCTTTTTAATAAATGTGAACATAAATTATATGATACGGATTGTTTAAAATTTTCCGTTATTTTTTGATTGCAAAGAAGAATGCCGCCATCAGGCACGCCAAAAAATTTTCGGGGGCTGTAAAAAGAAGCCAATCCCATTTTAGGATAATAAAAACTTTGGGCATTATCCACAATCAGATTCGGATAGATTTTCGCTAATTTTTGAACATTCTTTCCGCAAATTCCAAAATAATTATTGTATAAGATAAAATCCTGCGAATCAATTTTTTTCAACGGCATAAAATAATGATCCGTATCGTAAGGAATGATGTGACAATTTTCTGAAGCAACGGCTTGCCAAACAACGGGACAGGTATAGTAAGGAACATGTAAGTTTTGAATATGATATGTTCTGATAATACAACGAAGAGCATTCCCGGCCGAATTTAATAAAATACCGTTTTTATGATAGGGTATGTTTCGAGCACATTCCAACTCAAAATAACCGCCGATTTCTTTATATAAGTTCGTATTCATTCAAGAGTTTCCTTATCTCTTCGGGGCTGTTAAACATAAGAATATCAATCATCGACAGACCCGGAACAAAATCATTTTTAAATTGTTTATAAGAAGAAAAACGTGTTTTCAGAAACCGTAAATCAATTCCTTGTTTTTCAAAATCCGTTTTAGAATAGAGTTCCTGTCCGCCTATGGCATTTATATATTCCGTTCCGCCTAAAATACGGCAAATATGTAATACTTTTTCTTGGGCTTTTAAATCGTTATTTTTTTCAAGTTCAGATGATAAAATCAATTCGGTTTTAATATCCAGATAATTGCATACCCGATGAAACTGTTTTTCCAATGCTTTTGATATTAAACAGCTTTCTTCTGTTATAACATCTTGAATAATCGGAAAAATTTTTTCAAAATACGGTGCTTTTTTATAGGCTTGCTCAATTGTTTTTAATAACTTATTTTTTTCTTTAATTTGTGAAGTTATTTTAATTTTATTGATGGGCAGAAATGAGGAGGCGCCTTCCAATGGTACGGTTAACAAATGTGATTTGCCGTTGAGCAATATGTTATTTCTGTTTATCCAACCGTTTTTAATATAATTGACATCATCATAAATAACATATTTATCTACGGCATTTAATAATTGCCAATAGCCCAAATACGGGAAAAAATAGGGTTGCATAATACCGATTTTCACTTTAAACTCCCAATAAAAATAACAAAAATCACAATCAGAAGTAAAGAAAGTTTAAGCTCTGCTTTTAATCGATTCATTTTCCTTTGTAACCGTTCTGTTTCATCTGACAAATTTAACTGCTCCCATAAATTTGAAAACTCCGAAGCAATTGCTTCCAATTCTTTAAATTTTTTGTTTTTTAAAAAACAACGAATGGTTTTATTCAACAAATAAAGCATATCTTTTGTTTTATCCGCATGAAATTTTTCCGATACCGCGCGATAAAACCGTAAATGAGAAACAGCATATTTTTCAAACCAGGCATCTGATTGCAGAACGCCTGTCCAAACACCGCCGGAATTTCGACGATAAACACTCATTACATCAGGAATAAATCCGATTTTTGCCGATTGAGTTTGCAATAAATGCATCATATAATCTTGCGGCAAAAAATTACTTTCAGGCCACTCTTTTGAAATATTATGCCAGCGGTACATTACCGAATTTGTTTGAATAAAATTTCTTTGTAATAAATCTTGTAAAGATAAAACCTTTTTATTAAATCTGTATTTTGCGGAGGGAAAAACAACCTCTTTTTCTCTCTTATCTTCCCAAATAACTTTTACGGGATGAAAACAAACGTTAAAATCGGGATGAGAATCCAAAAAATCTGCCTGTTTTTGAAGTTTATTCTCATCTGTCCAATAGTCATCACCCTCGTTAACGGCGACATAGGTTCCTTTAATTCTGCCCCATTGATATTTACGAGAAACATTTATTCCTTTGCTCCATTGATTTTCTTTTTGATAAACGGCTTTAATAATTTTCGGATATTTCTTTTCATATTCACGAATAATATCAGCCGTTTTATCCGTTGAAGCATCATCATGAATCAAAACTTCAAACGGGAAGTTTGTTTTTTGCATCAGAAAGCCGTCTAAAGCCTGACGAATAAATTTTTCGTGATTATAAGTTAAACATAAAATTGACACTTTCGGTTTCATATTTCTTCCTTCAAAATTTGACAAATTTCCGACACTTTTTCATCGGTTAAATCCGGATATAAGGGCAAGCAGGCTATTCGAGAACAAATATCTTCCGAAATTTCACAACGCCCATTCAACAAATAGGGAAGTTTATTCAAACTGGGATAAAAATAGCGACGGGCAAAAATATCGGCTTTTTCCAAAGCTTTAAACACTCTTAAAAGTTCACTTTCATTTTTAAAAATAACCGGATAATAAGCATAATTATACTCTAAATTCTTTTGAAGCTTCGGGCGTTGCACAAAACCCGATAATTCTTTGTCATACAAATCAGAAACACGTTTCCGTTCCGAAATACATTTTTGAATAAAGCCGAAATTTGCCAATCCCATCGCCGCATGAAATTCAGATTGTTTTGCATTTATTCCCAAACAAAAATGATTATCTCCATTATGTCCGAAACGTTTTTGCAATTCCAATTTATCGGATACATTTTTCTCTTTTACAATAATGCCTCCGCCCTCTATTGTGTGAAAAAGCTTTGTGGCATGAAAAGAACAAGTACTGATATCACCATAAGAAAGAAGTGATTTTCCCTTATAGATTGAACCGAAGGCATGAGCGCCGTCATAAATAACTTTCAAATGATATTTATCGGCAATTTCTTGAATTTTATCCGTATCACAAGCATAACCGAACACATGCACGGCCATAACGGCCTTGGTTTTCGGTGTAACGGCTTCTTCAATTTTATTCGCATCAATGGTAAAATTGTTTGGTTCTATATCAACAAAAACCGGGGTGCATCTTTGCCATAAAATACTGCTGATTGTTGCCACATAAGAAAAGGGCGTTGTAATAACTTCCTCACCGTCAATATCCAAAGCGTGTAATGCCAGTTGTAAAGCAACTGTTCCGTTTGTCACATAATGAAAATTTTTCACGCCCAAAAACTCGGAAAGTTTTTCAGACAATTCCGAAACACAAGGACCTTGATTTGTTAAAATACCTCTTTTGAAAATTTGTTCGACATATTTTTGATATTCTTCAATCGGCGGCATAAAGGATTTTGTAACATATACACTCATAATTTTTTTCTCCATAAAATCATTTTAAAAATTTTAATCAATAAAACATTATTTTTAGTCACTTTTTTCCTGTATACAAAAAACAACAGTTTTCTGAAAAAAAGACAATCAAAAATTGACTTTTTGTTCAGAATATCTTTAATTTCATATCCTTGATTTAACACCAAACACCCGAATACTCTTTCCATCACATGCGCTAATCCGACTTGTTGATGCGTTGAATCCGACAGTTCAAAATCCGCCATTTTCAAATTTAATTTTTTAAGCGGCTTTAAAATATTTGCCCGCACAATAAATTGCGTTCCCGCCACATAACCGAATCGTTTTGCTTCAATTTCACACTTTTTTAAAAGCGCAACGGCTTTTTGTGCCGCCTCATCCGTTTCTTTTCCCGCAATGAGATGATAATTATCAATCATACCGATTTTCGGATTATTTTCCAATGCCCTCAAAACAGCTTTAAAATTATTTTTTGTTTTGATAAACTCTTGGGCATATTTTCTCCATTTGTTTTTACTCATATCATAATAATGACACACAGCCCCTATCGGCATATTTCTCTTGGTATGCAATTTAACAACATATCGATAATGATTTAAATTCACTTTATTTAAAACATGCAGAAACGGTCCGACATCAAACCCTTTGTTTTCCACAATTTCAAAATGAGCGTTTTTGTTAAAATTGAATATATCTTTTGCAATTCTTTTATTTTTTTCAACGGTTGTCACATATAAATCATACGGAACGGCAATATTTTTAAGACAGCTTATCAATTCTGCCGACAGTTCCGAATAATATATGTGCATAACAACCAGAATCGGTTTCATTTTAAATACCACGCTATTGTTTTGATGATTCCCGTATCAAATGTTTCATCGGCATGCCAACCGAGCTCGTTTTCCAATTTTGTCGCATCAATCGCATAGCGAAAATCGTGACCGGCTCTGTCTTGAACAAATGTAATTAAATCGGCATATTTAAGCCCGTTCGAACGGGGTTTCTTTTCATCTAAAACAGCACAGATTGTTTTCACGATTGTTAAATTATTTCGTTCGTTATGCCCGCCGATATTATATGTTTCGCCCGATTTTCCTTTATGAAAAATCAAGTCAACGGCTTTACAGTGATCAAGCACATACAGCCAATCGCGCACATTTTCACCTTTGCCGTAAATCGGTAACGGTTGTTCGGCCAAAGCCTGTTTGATTATATGAGGAATTAACTTTTCATCATGTTGTTTCGGCCCGTAGTTATTTGAACAATTCGAGGTTGTGACATTCATACCGAACGTGTGATGATAAGCCCGTACGATAAAATCGGAACTTGCTTTGCTGGCCGAATAGGGACTGTTGGGGGCATAGGGTGTTTTTTCCGTAAAAAATCCTTCTTTTCCCAAAGCGCCATACACTTCATCGGTTGAAATGTGATGAAAACGACAATCTTCATACCCTTTTTTCACCTTATTCGGCCCGTCCATCCAATAACGAAAAGCCACATCAATTAAAGTAAAAGTGCCTTCTATGTTTGTTTTAATAAAAGCACCCGGATTTTTAATGGAATTATCCACATGACTTTCCGCCGCAAAATGAATAACACCGCGAATATCATTTTCTTCAAATAATTTTTCAATGAAATCCCGATTGCAAATATCGCCTTGAACAAAAGTGTAATTTGACAAACCGACACATTCTTTTAAGTTGTTCAGGTTGCCGGCATAAGTGAGCTTATCTACATTGATGAGATGATACGCGGGATATTTTTGTGCAAAATAAGGCACAAAGTTAGATCCGATAAACCCGGCTCCGCCCGTTACCAAAATTGACTTTTTCATTTGTTTTCCTCCAACAATTTGATGCATCTTTTTAACCCGTTTGTCCAATGGGGAATTTGAATACCGAAATCTTTTTTAATATGTTCCTTACTCAACACGCTGTAAAACGGACGCTTTGCTTTGGTCGGATAATCGGCCGATAAAATCGGCTGCACACAACATTTTAAATGCGACATTTCCATAATTTCACGAGCAAAATCATACCAAGAACAAACGCCTTCATCGGTATAGTGATAAATTTTGTTTTGATATGCATCCGGACGGGGAAGAATTTGAACAATCGCCGCGGCTAAATCTGCCGCATAAGTGGGGCTTCCGATTTGATCGCATACCACATTCAATGTTTCACGCTCCGCCCCCAATCGCCGCATTGTTTTGACAAAGTTATTTCCATGAGAGGAATACAACCACGCCGTTCGAATAATAAGAGCCCGCGTGCTTTGCATAAGAACAGCTTCTTCTCCTAATCTTTTTGTTTTCCCGTAAACGGAAAGCGGGTGCGTTTTATCGGCGGGCGTATAGGGTTGAAACCCCGTTCCGTCAAAAACATAATCCGTGGAGATATGAATCATACGACAACCGGTACCGGCCAAATGGGCAGGCCCCGTTACATTGACGGCTCTTGCTTTTTCTTCATCTTCTTCGGCTTTATCAACGTTTGTGTAAGCGGCACAGTTGATAACGGTTTCAATTTTGTGTTCCTTCACAAACCTGTTGACCGCTTCTTTGTTTGTAATATCCAACTCCGGCATATCGGTTAAAACAGCATCAGGCAACAGATGCGCCAATTCGGTTCCCAATTGCCCCTTTGCACCGGTAATTAAAATTTTACTTCCCATACATTTTCTCCCGCCTGATTAAATCCGTTAACTTGTCGGCTGTTTTGTCTTTATCCGACGTGATAATTTTATCCGCGGGAATTTTCCAATCCACATTGATTTCGGGATCATCATATCGAATGCCGCATTCGGATTCTTTACAATAAAAGTTATCGACTTTATAAGCAAAAACAGCCTCATCGCTCAACACGGAAAATCCATGTAAAAAATGGCGCGGAATAAACAACTGACGTTGATTTTCATCGGAAAGTTCCACGGCAACATATTTTCCGAACGTACGCGAACCGGGACGAACATCTACGGCCACATCAAGCACTTTCCCTTTTAAAACGCGAACAAGTTTGGCTTGACTGTGTTCTCCCAGCTGACAATGTAACCCGCGCACAACCCCGTAGGAAGATTTACTTTGATTATCCTGCACAAAATGATTGGGAATACCGTTTCGGGTAAATTCTTCCTCATTATAACTTTCAAAGAAATAGCCCCGTTGATCTTTAAAAATCTTGGGTTCAACTATCATAACCCCCTCTATGTTTGTTTTAATAAAGTTCATGCTTTTCCTCATATACCTTTTGTAAATAAGAACGATATGTTCCCGGTTTTAATTCGTTGATTAAAGCGAGCATTTGCGCATCAGTGATAAAATTTCGTTTATAGGCCAGCTCCTCAATACATCCGATTTTCAATCCTTGCCGTTTTTCAATAATCGATACGAACATACCGCTTTCCATAAGACTTTCCGGCGTTCCGGCATCAAGCCAGGCATTACCCCGTCTCATCGGCACAACACTCATACGCCCTTCTTGAAGATACAGATTATTTAAATCCGTAATTTCCAATTCCCCGCGGGCCGACGGGCGAAGTCTGCGCGCTTTTTCCACAACATCAGCCGGATAAAAGTAAAGCCCGACCGATGCATAATTTGATTTGGGATGTTCGGGCTTTTCCTCAATGGATACGGCTTTATGATTTTCATCAAACGCAACAACACCGAATCTTTCGGGATCCGCAACGTGATAGGCAAAAATTGTAGCGGATTTTCCTTCATTTTCAGCCACTTCCTTTTTAAAAGTATCTAACTGATCGCCCATATAGAAAATATTATCGCCCAAAATTAAACAAACATCGTCCTGTCCGATAAAATCGGCACCTATGGTAAAGGCTTGCGCGATGCCTTTGGGCTCCTCCTGAACGGCATATTGAACGGACATTCCTAATTTGGAACCGTCTCCGAACAACTCTTCAATATCGGGCGTATCCTTCGGCGTGGATATGATTAAAATCTCTTTAATTCCGAACAACATTAACGTTGAAAGGGGATAATAAATCATGGGCTTATCATAAACGGGCAAAAGCTGTTTTGATGTTGTTTTCGTTAACGGATAAAGCCGTGAACCGCTGCCGCCGGCTAAAATAATGCCTTTCATTTTGATGATGCCTCCTTTATTTTAACGGTTGTTTTACATTTAATAACGGGAAACACGCCGAATAAGTAGCAGGTTGATCGCATTTCCCGTGTTACGATTTTTAAAACAGGCAAGCCCAGAAAGTTAATTTGTCGAATACGCTTTGCTTTATACAAAAATTCTTCATACAAAGCCGGATTTTCTATCTTCATGAAAGAGTAAATCGCATAACTTTTATTTTTCATTTTTTCCAATTGCTTATGCGATGTATTTCCCGCGTGATCACGATACAAAAACAATAATTCGTCTAAATTATGGAATTTTGTAAAAGGTATCAGTCGACACCAAAGCGCATAATCTTCCGCCGGAGAAAATTCTTCTTCATAGCGTATATTATTCTCAATCAATACCGATTTTCTGATCATTGCCGAGGGGTGTGCAATGGCACATCCGTGCATTAACGCCAGTTTAATATCATGATTATCCGTTAAAACAGAGGAAATTTGCCCTGATATTGTTCTTTTCTTTGTTCCGACAACGCCCACATCAGGGTGCTCATCCAAATAGGCAACTTGTTTTTCAAACCGTTCGGGTAAAG
The DNA here is from genome assembly GCA_947629595.1 of uncultured Alphaproteobacteria bacterium. GTDB lineage: Bacteria > Pseudomonadota > Alphaproteobacteria > CAAHEQ01 > UBA3637 > RGIG4140. Next base: position 13,587 of record CANREI010000002.1, read on the forward strand.
AAATATCATCATGATCCATGACGGCCAGATATTCGCCTTCGGCTAAATCAATCAACTTATTGCGACTTTTTGAAATACCGAGATTTTTTTCATTTTGAATATATTTAATCCGTTTATCTTTAAATGAACGAATAATCATTTCCAAGCGCGTATTTTCCGGACTGTCGTTTAAAATTAAAAACTCGAAATCTTTAAATGTTTGAGAAAGTATGCTTTGAACAGCCTCACGCAGAAATTCTTCTTTTGTATTGTAAACGGGCATTAAAACCGAAACTTTGGGTGCTTGCATCATTTTATCCTTTTTGTTCAAACAGACTTAAAATTTTTGCGTTTCCTAAACAGCACATTTATGATGATAATTTATGAAACCCCGTTTTTTCTTATCAAAAAAACATCGGTTTTCAAAGCACTGTTTATAAACAATCGGACTATATCATATTTATTTTAATAAAACAAGCATAAAAAAACCTTGTTGAAATTTTAACATTATTTTTCTTGAAATGAGGCATAAAATCGTGTATAATAACAAAATCATATCTTATCGGGAGAACTGATGATGGCAGTAAATAACAACGAAACCGCACAAGAAATACCTGCGCAGAATTACGGTCAAAAATTAAAAAAAGTTTTGAAAGAAGCCGAAGAAGTTTTAAAAACAGAAAATGTACAGAAAATTTTTAAAACCGTTATGCCTTCTGTTTATGGAGCCGTTCAGGCACTCAATACGGCTGATGATTTGCTTTTAAAAAAATCAGAAGCCTCTTCAAACCGTCAGACCTCTTCGCCCTCTCCTGCCAAAAAAGAACTGGCCGTTTATAAAACGCTTTCCGAAAAAGAATGGCAACAATATTTCGGTTTGATTGATACAACACAGTTAAGTCAGGAACAATCAAAACGATTAAGAACCTATTTAAAAGACAATGCCGAAAAAGAACCTTATTTACGTCGTTTGGTGCGAGAAACCATTCAACACGGCAAGCCTATCACCGTTTCATCAACCCCCGATGATTGGGAAAAATTAAAAAATGATAATGCCACAGGCGTTACCGACTGGAAATCAAGGAATATCAGTTTATTACCGGAAGAACTGGTCACGCCTGCCATGTTTCATGAAATTCTTCATATCGGACAAGGTGATGACGGACTGGGAGAAGAATCAACCGCCTGTTCGCGTGAAGTGATTCAAAAACAACGTAAACTCATTGAAGCAGAAGCCATGTCTGTTGACTATTTATGCTATTATGCTCTCAATAATACGCAGGATACCCTTTCCGATGAGCTTGCCAACGGAAAAAATGCTTATGAACCTGATTATTTTCGCAAGCTGGTTGAAAAAAACAAAAAAGAACTTCATCAAAAACAAAAAGATATTCCTGCCGATTTAACCGACGAAGAAAAAGAACTTTTTATTCACACGCAAGCCGTTAATCACGCCATGGGGGCATCAATTCATATTTTAATGCAGCCGGAAGGCAAAAAAACGCAAGAAGCAGCTGCTGCTTACGATATTGAATTAACAGATAAAGATCTTTGTTTCGTGAACTGGTGGAAACAATTCTATAACAACGATCATAAAAAGTGGATCTGCGGTATTTATTCAAAGGAAGAAGATGAACCGACAAATCGTGTTTTTAATTTGAAAAAAATGCAATTTATTCAAAATTATATGACCAATCGTTATCCCGACTTAAAGGGAAAAGATTTTCTGGTTACCGGCTTAACCGATGCCGAACAAAAATCATGGGATATTCGCGAAAAGGGTCTCTATTACAGTGATTTGTTCTCCGATGAACAAATTAAAGCCATCAATCTTTATTACCAAAGCGAAGAAAGAAATATACCATATACATTTTCAAAAGAAGCAGATACGAATCAACCAAAAACACTGCCGCTCACAAATGAAGAAATGAACTATTTACAACAACTGGATGAAATTCAAGCCGGCAAAAAAAACGAAACGGATATGGCTATGCCCGCCTCATTAAAAAATTTAATTGAGACACAAGAAAAAACTTTACAATATCACTCACAAGACAAAGAGCTTGCCGCATTTCAAAAATTGGAAGCTTCCAGAAAGGAATTATTTGAAAAGGAAAATCAACAACCCGATTTAGCTGCCGCAATCAAACAAAATGCGCAAAAATGTGGTTCATTTATGGGACACGAATTAGAAAGTTTAACTGCCGCAATCAATGCCGCGCAAGAATACAAGGAAAATGATAACACTTCTTCAACCGCTTCGCGGGAATCGGGAAAAGAGAGGTAAATAATTTCGGATACATTATTAAGATCAATTTTTACGACTTAAAAAATTTGTGAAAGTGCATATTTTAAAAGGAAATAAGAATGATTACCCAAAAGAAGAACTCAATGATAATACGTCGTGCAACACCGGAAGATGCTCCATTCGTTAAAAAGGTTCAAGTGGAAACTTATCAAAGTTGTTATCGCGGTTATCTGCCTGATGACGCGTTAGATGCACTGGTTGTCAATGAGGATTATATTCAACGCACTGCCGCCTATATTCAAAAGACAGAGTGTTGGGTTGCACAAACAGATCATCAGATTATCGGTTTTTCATATATAACCTATCCCGAACCGAATACTTTTGAAATCAATGCCTTATATATTCATCCCGATTTTCAACTCAAAGGAATAGGCTCCATGTGGGTATCCGAACTGTGCGCCGAAAAAAAAGAAAAAGGGTTTCAAAAGCTGGTTGTTTGGACGTTAAAAAACGGTCCGTCTATCGGTTTTTATCAAAAAATGGGATTAACTCAAATTGCCGAAGAAGAGAAAATATGGAAACCTTATAATCTCCCCATTATTCGGTTTGAAAAGAAATTATAACATGCCGATACCGAATATTAACGAACCGATTTATGCCGGTAAAACAACAAATTCGAAAATTTGCGTGTAAAAAAAATATCTGACACCGTTTTTATGAAAGCTGCTCATTTGATGCGTGACTCGGAAAAATCACGGTCACATGGTTGCCCCATGTGTAAAGATGCCAATCCATTTCCATACGACCGCCGCAACGAAAACGCACCGTCAGTGTGCCATCGGGATTTTTGCGCATACTTTGAGACGGATGAAATATATAATGAGACGCTTCATCAGCTGTTTCTTTATCAAAAAGCCATTCCACATCAATCGGATCCTCCTGAAAAACGCCGAAGGATTGTTCCGCATATTTTTGAAGTGAAAAATCAGTCGGATATACAAATACATCGGGCAAAATTTTAACTTCTTTTACGTTCATTAAAATAAAGTTATGCGGCAAACCGTTTCCAAAGCCGTCGGAATGAATGGCAACCAGATAGTGATTTCTTTCACCATATAAAAAGCCCAACGGATTAAGCGTATTATAACTGGTTTTTTTGCTGTTTTTATTTTGATACGTGATTCGAATTTGATGACAAGACAAAATAGCCTCACGAATAGCGTTTAAAACAGCCTCATCAATTTTAATTTTCGGCCCCGGACGACAGGCAATGCCTTCCGCACGCATCAGCTCTTCCGCATCCGGCTCAATTCTGCGAAAAGTTTCCGCCTTTATGGAAGCTTTGATTTTCTTGATAATGCCGTCCAATTGATCGGCTTTTTCATGCAAATGACTTTTTTGCAAAGCTTCCTTTGCTATATTAAGGCAAGATAACTCATCGGCACTAAATTGAATAATATCGCGCAAGGTTCCCTGCGGAATATACCACCGCTTTTCCCGCGTTCCCGAGTCCGTTTCAAGAGCCTGCGGAAAGCGCAATAAAATTAAATCACGCATTCGATCTGCCGTCCGTTTGGAAACACCGAAACGATTCATAATATCTTTTAAACTGACGCCTTCACGAGAAGATTGCATCCATACGGCCAGATCAAGCAATTGTTCTGTTTTTTCATAAGACATGGAACCTCTCTTTCGAAAATACATTTTACGAAATTTTCTTTAAAAAGACAAGAAAAATACGTCAATATCTGACAACATTTTGTTTTATTTTATTTCTTGACAACCTTACAATTGTATTTTAATAATTATCAGAAAAGGAGCATACTTATGAAACCAACGGAAAACCCGAATATTTTTGATTTTGCCACCAGTGAACTGTCGCAAGATGCGTTTATTTGTTATATGCTCAATTTTGATGCGCCTGCCAAACTTTTTTTGGAAAAGTGTAACATTACAGGCGAAAAAATTGTTAATATAAAACGACAATATTCGGCTAACACGCCCAAATGTAAAGGACATATTGATATTTTGGTTGAAACAGAAAAACATTACTTGATTATTGAAGATAAAACCGGAACAAATGAACACGGTAATCAAATTCAAAGATATTGTGATGCCCTTTTAAAGGATTCATCTTCAGATAAAAACAAACCAATTCATGCTTGTTATGTTAAAACAGATTATCTGTCAGAGCAGGAAAAAAATGACCTGAAGGAAAAGCATCCTATTTCCTTTATCTGTTTAAAAGACTTATTAGACTGTTGTGTGACACAACAATTCAAAGATAACTCTATTGCCAAACAATGGTATGAACATTTTGTGAAGAACTACAATTTCATGCAGGAAGAATTAACCAAAGAGTTGAGTTACAAAACACAAAACGACAAACGTATTTATCTTGATCGATTAACAACCAAAATCAAAAAGGAAACCGACAATTTATATAAAGATGCGTGGTGGTTCCTAGCTTCCGGTGCTGACAAAACACCTCATATTGAGCTTTGCTGGCCTGAAAGAAAAAAAGTAACCAACCATTGGGGGCAACCGGCTTTCTACGTGATGCCGGAAAACAAAGAAAAACCCTTACGACTTGTTGTAAAATATCATTTCTATGACGCCGAAAAAGGAGGAAGTCGTATCAAAACGCCTTATTCCGACGTTGACAAAGAAAAATTAGAAGAAATCAGAAAAAATCTACCTCAACCGGAGGGCTGGAAAGTTAAAAATGTCAAGAAAAAAGACCTTTTAATGCTTATAGAGAAAGAAGTGAAAGAAGAAGATTTGATAAACACGCTCAAAGCCGAAAAAAAGAATATTGAAAAAATTTTCGCTGCGATTGAGGCAATCAACTAACCCTGTCATCATTTGACATACCTCCTTTTTATACTGTCCGTATTGAAAGGAGGTTTTTATGAAAAATTTATTTGCTTATATACCCGATAACCGGATTATTCCGCTCATTGAAAACATAAATCTGCCGCAAGGGATTCGTCCCGTTGAGATAAATGACTTATGTTACTTTCCTTATCAAACTGTTGAAAACTGCATTATTCTTTTGAGTCTGACCGGGCGGGAAGTTCTGCGCGAAAAAGAAACAAAGCTGATACAAGCCGTTTTAAACGCTCCCAAAACAACCGTTTTTTTGCTTTTAACGCCTTTTAATTTTGAAACCGAAACGAATTTAAATCGGGTTTATGAACAATTAAAAATGCTTTATGAACATCAAGTCAATTTTGAAGAATTGGTATTGAACGAAAAACCTTATTTGACTTATGAACAAGCTTTTCAAGAAATTCGACAAGTGATCGAGTTAATTGCTCAAGCGATCTTTAAAACATTTAACGGTTAAACAGTGCGGAAAATACATTTTTCTTGAAATAAGGTATAAAATCGTGTATAATGGCATTGGGAATGGTATGAATCTGTTCCTGGAACCGTTCAGGCAATCAATACGGCTGAGAATTTATTTGTAAAAAAATCAGAAGCAGCCAGAAAGGAATTATTTGAAAACAAAAATCAACAACCCAATTTAGCTGCTACAATCAAACAAAACGCACAAGAATATTCGGAAGAAGAACTCAATGATAATACGTCGTGCAACACCGGAAGATGCTCCATTCGTTAAAAAGGTTCAAGTGGAAACTTATCAAAGTTGTTATCGCGGTTATCTGCCTGATGAGGCGTTAGATGCACTTGTTGTCAATGAGGATTATATTCAACGCACTGCTGCCTATATTCAAAAGACAGAGTGTTGGGTTGCACAAACAGATAATCAGATTATCGGTTTTTCATATATAACCTATCCCGAACCGGATACTTTTGAAATCAATGCATTATATATTCATCCCGATTTTCAACTCAAAGGAATAGGTTCAATGTGGGTATCCGAACTGTGCGCCGAAAAAAAAGAGAAAGGGTTTCAAAAGCTGGTTGTTTGGACGTTAAAAAACGGTCCGTCTATCGGCTTTTATCAAAAAATGGGATTAACTCAAATTGCCGAAGAAGAGAAAATATGGAAACCTTACAATCTTCCCATTATTCGGTTTGAAAAGGAATTGTAAAGAGCTTTAAAGATGCCCTTAAAATACAAAAAAAGAGGAAAATGTTTTCCTCTTTTTTTGTTTTGGTGGGTCCGGAGGGACTCGAACCCCCGACCAGACCGTTATGAGCGGCCAGCTCTAACCAACTGCGCTACAGACCCGTCGTTAAGCGTTATTCTACCAAAATTCTTTTTAAAATGCAAGATTTTTTTCATCATCTTAAAAATATTCTTTTCAACCGACTTTTTTCCGTTCTTTTTTTTACAAAAAAACTCTTTTTTTATTTGAAATTTTTTAATTTTGTGCTATACTCCTTTTATGACTTGAAAAAAGGAGATAACCTCAATGGAAAATGATGAATATATGTTTAATCCCGGGGATTTTGTGGTTTATCCCACAAGAGGTGTCGGGCAAATTACGGAAATTAAATCGGAAAATATTTGCGGTCAAAATTTAGAATTCGTTTCCGTCAGTTTTAATAAAGATAAAGCTACCGTTAAAATTCCCGTTGCAAAAATCAAAAAAGAAAATACGGCTTTGCGTCAGCTGGCTTCCGATTCGGTAATGGATACGGCCGTTCGCGTTTTGCATTCCAAAGCTAAAATCAAACGTGTGCAATGGAGCCGACGCTCTCAGGAATATATGGAAAAAATTAAATCCAACAATCCCATTGCGTTGGCGGAAGTGTTGCGTGATTTATATAAAGATCCCGAAAAACATGAGCAAACATACAGCGAGCGGCAAATCTATGATCAGGCGTTCGGATTGTTTGTTCCCGAATATGCGTTGGTGCATAAAATTAAGGAAGATGAAGCTTCGGCACAACTTTCTTCCATTTTAAAGAACAGAAATACATCAACCGAATCATAATGTATTCTCAGTATCAAAAAATTGCGCTCATTTGTTTGTCGGCGGCCGTTTTTTCGCTCTCGGCCTGTATGCCGTTTGTTGATGCGCGCCGTGAAGCCGGTGTTGTTAAATCCGTCGGTTCATCAACCGATAAGAATCCGACCGTTTGTTACGGTCTTTTCGGCTCGCAAGAAGAAATTTATGCGCTGGCGGCCAACGAATGTGCCAAAACGGGGAAAAAGGCTGTTTTTAAGCGAAAAGAAAACTTTGCCTGCTATTTATTTACACCGCAAAAAGCCGTTTATGAATGCCAAAAAACAACCGAGCCCGTGCCACCTTATAAACCGGCTTGCCCGATTGCCCGTTAAAGCTTGTTTGATGGCCCGTTAAATAAATACTTTAAAAACAGAAGTTTTTTTACTCCCTTTTTTGCCGTGTTCTCGTGCGGTTTGTTTATCCCTCCCTGTCCCAAGGCCGAAACAGGGAAAATACCGTTATTTTTGTACCATTCTCGCCACATAGCGGAACGGCACAAGCACCGAAACAGGGAAAAATATCGTCATTTTTGTACGCATTGTTAATAACCGCTTTATTTTGTTATCGGTGTTGTTCTTCGGCGAATTAACGAAAAAAGCCTTCCTTTTCGGGAAGGCTTTTCGGGGGGAGTAAAAACACAAAACTATTGCGCTTGCGTTTCTTTGTTGCGCGCTTCCAAAATTTCTTTGTCGCGTGCGGCAGCCAATTGACGATACCGTTGCGTTTGCGCACCCGTTCCGGCCGGAATTAACCGACCGACAATCACGTTTTCTTTCAAACCCAACAGCTTGTCGCGACGCCCTGCCGTTGCCGCTTCCGTTAACACACGTGTTGTTTCTTGGAAGGATGCTGCCGAAATGAAAGAGCTTGTTTGCAAACTCGCCTTGGTAATACCCAACAAAACCGGTGCAACTTTGGCTTCGCGTCCGCCGGATTTAACGGCTTTGGCGTTTTCGGCTGCCAATTCGTCTCTTTCGACTTGCTCACCGACCAACAATGTGGTATCACCCGGATCTTTGACTTCCAGTTTCTGCATCATCTGACGGACAATCACTTCAATGTGCTTATCATTGATTTTCACACCTTGTAAACGATAAACCGCCTGCACTTCTTTGATTAAGTATTTTGCCAATTCTTCAATACCTAAAACGCGTAAAATATCGTGCGGATCTTTCGCGCCTTCGACAATCATTTCACCCTTTTCGATGATATCGCCTTCATGAACGGCAACCGTCCGTCCTTTCGGAATTAAATATTCACGAGTTTCCTGACCGTCTGCGGACGTAACAATCACGCGCCGTTTTGTCTTAAAGTCGGCACCGTAATCCACCCGACCGGCAATTTCCGACAAAATGGCCGGATCTTTCGGACAACGGGCTTCAAACAACTCGGCAACCCGCGGCAAACCACCGGTAATATCACGCGTTTTGGAGCTTTCACGCGGTAACCGTGCCAACACGTCACCGGCTTTCACTTCCTGACCGTTTTCAACGGCAACAACGGCGTCAACCGGCAAATAATACCGCGCTTCGGAACCGCTGGCAGATTTATAAACTTTGCCTTTGGCATCTAACAAAACAAGGTTCGGACGCCGTTCCGCTTTTGAAGAAACGGGGCGTGTAATCACTTTTGATGTTAAGCCCGTTGCCTCATCAACAACTTCACGGACAGTTTCACCTTCAATCAAATCTTCATATTTGACTTTACCGTTTTTATCAACAATAATCGGCGTTGTAAACGGATCCCATTCGGCAATACGGGCACCCTTTGAAACCGAATCACCGTCGGCAACCATTAACTTGGCACCGTACGGTAATTTATGACGGGCTTTTTCCCGATCATGCACATCACGCAGCGATACTTCGCAATTTCGTGACAACACAATTTTTTCGCCTTTGGAATTTTCAATCATATTACCGTTTAACACCTTCACTTTGGCATCAAATCCGATATCAATGCTTGATTGTTCGGCACCTTTTTGCGCCGTACCGCCAATGTGGAACGTCCGCATGGTTAACTGCGTACCCGGTTCACCGATGGACTGCGCGGCAATAATACCCACAACCTCACCAATGTTCACCGGCGTTCCGCGTGCCAAGTCACGCCCGTAACAAGCGGCGCAAATGCCGTTTTCGGCTTCACAGGTTAAGACCGAACGAATTTTAACGCTTTCAATGCCGAGCGTGTCAATCAATTCAACATCGTTTTCATCGATGAGCTTGTTTTTCGGAACAACAATTTCATCCGTTTTCGGATTTCTGATATCTTCCGCTGCCGTTCGGCCTAAAATCCGTTCACCGGTTGTGGCAATAATATCACCGCCTTCAATAATCGGCTCAATGGTAATACCGTTTTCCGTACCGCAATCTTCCATGGTGATAATGGCATCTTGCGCCACATCAACCAACCGACGGGTTAAATAACCGGAGTTTGCCGTTTTTAAAGCCGTATCCGCCAAACCTTTACGAGCACCGTGCGTGGAGTTAAAGTATTCCATAACCGTTAAGCCCTCTTTAAAGTTTGAAGTAATCGGCGTTTCAATAATTTCACCGTTCGGCTTGGCCATAAGACCGCGCATACCGGCCAACTGACGCATTTGCGTTGTGGATCCGCGCGCGCCGGAATGAGCCATCATATAAACGGAGTTAATCGGCTCGCCCGGAACGGCTTTTGAAATTTCTTTCATCATGGCATCGGAAATATCATCGGTACATTTTGCCCAGGCATCGACCACTTTGTTGTATTTTTCCAACCGCGTAATCAACCCTTCCTGATATTGCCGTTCATATTCGTTTGTTTTGGCTTTTGTTTCTTCCAACAACGTTTTTTTGGCTGCCGGAATAATCAAATCGTCTTTACCGAAAGAAATACCCGACAAAGCGGCTTGACGATAGCCCAAATTCATCACGCGATCGGCAAAAATACACGTTTCTTTCTGCCCGCAATAGCGATAAACGGCATCAATAATTTCCGAAACTTCTTTTTTCCGAATCAAGCGATTCATCAAGCTGAACGGTATTTTGCTGTTATCCGGCAAAATGGAAGCCAATTGCACCCGTCCCGGCGTGGTATCAACAATATGCGTTCGTTTTTCGCCGTCATCGTCCATAACGGTTAAACGCACTTTAATTTTGGCATGTAACGACACTTTTTTCTCAAACAACGCGTGTTCAATTTCCTGCGGACCCGAGAAAATCATACCTTCGCCCTGTTCGCCTTCGCGTTCCATGGATAAATAGTACAAACCCAAAATAATATCTTGCGTCGGCACAATAATCGGCTTACCGCTTGCCGGCGATAAAATATTATTTGTGGACATCATTAACACCCGGGCTTCCAATTGCGCTTCCGTTGACAACGGAACGTGAACAGCCATCTGGTCACCGTCGAAGTCGGCGTTAAAGGCGGTACAAACCAGCGGATGCAATTGAATGGCTTTGCCTTCAATCAATACCGGCTCAAAAGCTTGAATACCCAAGCGGTGCAATGTGGGCGCCCGGTTTAACAACACCGGATGTTCGCGAATAACTTCCGACAAAATATCCCACACCTCCGGCTTTTCTTTTTCAACCATTTTCTTAGCCGCTTTAATGGTGGTAGCCAAGCCTCTTAACTCTAATTTTGAGTAAATAAACGGCTTAAACAATTCCAATGCCATCCGTTTCGGCAAGCCGCACTGATGCAACATCAATTCCGGACCCACGGTAATCACGGAACGCCCCGAATAGTCCACCCGTTTACCCAACAAGTTTTGACGGAAACGTCCTTGCTTACCTTTTAACATATCGGCCAACGATTTCAGCGGTCGTTTATTGATACCGGCAACGGCACGCCCGCGCCGACCGTTATCAAACAAGGCATCAACCGCTTCTTGCAGCATGCGTTTTTCGTTGCGAATAATAATTTCCGGCGCCCGTAACTCCAACAATCTTTTCAACCGATTGTTGCGGTTAATAACCCGACGATATAAATCGTTTAAATCAGACGTGGCAAACCGACCACCGTCTAACGGCACCAACGGACGCAATTCCGGCGGAATAACCGGTAACACGTCTAACACCATCCATTCGGGACGAGAACCCGATTCCAAGAAAGCTTCAACCAGCTTTAATTTCTTGACAATTTTTTTCCGTCTGGCATCAGACTTTGTTTCAATTAACTCCGCCCGCAATTTTGCCGCTTCTGCCGCCAAATCAATTTGCGACAACATTTCTTTAATGGCTTCGGCACCGATTCCGACACGGAAAGCATCTTCACCATAGGCTTCCAACGCTTCCTGATATTGCTCTTCCGTTAACAAATCGTGTTGTTTTAACGGTGTTAAACCCGGCTCGATCACAATGTATTTTTCAAAATACAAAACCGATTCCAAATTTTTAAGCATCATATCCAATAACGTGCCGATTCGGCTGGGCAATGACTTTAAAAACCAAATATGCGTAACGGGACAAGCCAATTCAATATGCCCCATTCTTTCACGCCGCACTTTGGAAAGCGTGACTTCAACGCCGCACTTTTCACAGGTAATTCCCCGATATTTCATTCGTTTATACTTACCGCACAAACATTCGTAATCTTTCACGGGGCCGAAAATTTTCGCACAGAACAAACCGTCTTTTTCCGGCTTAAATGTGCGATAGTTAATTGTTTCCGGGCGCGTGACTTCGCCGAACGACCATTCCCGAATTTTTTCGGGAGAGGCGATGGAAATACGAATGTCATCAAAAGACTGCGGGGACGGAACCTGTCCGAATGTATTTATTAACTCATTCATTTTTTTACCTCACTTCTTGAATTGAGATTATCGTTCATTCTGATTTAATTCAATGTCCAAGCCCAAAGAACGAATTTCTTTGACCAACACGTTGAAAGATTCGGGAATACCGGCTTCAAAGTTATTATCACCGCGAATAATGGTTTCATAAGCTTTGATACGACCGGAAACGTCATCGGACTTAATCGTTAACATTTCCTGCAACGTATAAGCCGCACCGTAAGCCTCCAAAGCCCACACTTCCATTTCACCGAACCGCTGACCGCCGAATTGCGCTTTACCGCCTAACGGTTGTTGCGTAACCAAGCTGTAAGGTCCGATGGAACGCGCGTGAATCTTTTCATCGACCAAGTGGTGTAATTTTAACATATACATATAGCCGATGGTAACTTTTCGATCAAACGGTTCACCCGTTAAGCCGTCATACAACGTTACTTGTCCCGATGAATCCAAACCGGCTTTCTTTAACATATTGTCAATATCGTCTTGATGCGCACCGTCAAAAACCGGCGTGGCAATCGGCACACCTTTTTTCAAGTTTTCACTCATTGCCAACAAGGTTTTGTCATCCATATCGGCAATTTGACGCGCATATTCGCGATCGCCGTAAACATCTTTAAGCTTCGCACGCAATTCATCAATTTGAGCCTTTTGCGCCTTCACGGCATCAACAATTTCACCGATTTGACGACCCAACTCATGACAAGCATAACCCAAGTGCGTTTCCAAAATCTGTCCCACGTTCATACGCGAGGGAACGCCTAACGGATTGAGCACAATATCCATGGGTGTACCGTCTGCCGTGTAAGGCATATCTTCAATCGGCAACACGCGCGAAACAACACCCTTGTTTCCGTGACGACCCGACATTTTATCACCCGGTTGCAATTTCCGTTTCGTGGCAATGAACACTTTAACCTTCTTCAACTCACCGGCCATCATTTCATCGCCGCGTTGCAATTTGCCGACCCGATTTTCGAATTTTTCCTGCAATTCCTGCTCGGCCTGATTGAGGGTTTCAATCAATTCTTCAATTTTGCGCATCACGCCGTCATCGGCAACACTGATTTTGCGCAAATTGTAATCGGCAACCGTGCTTAAATTTTCTTCGGTCAATGTTGTACCGGCCGAAAAATCTTCGGCATTTGCCACTTTCTGCCCAATCATTAACGCCCGAATCCGTTCATAGAAACTCTTTTGCAAAATGGCTTTTTCATCATCACGATCTTTTGCCAACCGATTGATTTCGGCTTGCTCGATTGCCTGCGCCCGCTCATCTTTTTCAATGCCGCGCCGCGTGAAAACACGCACATCAATCACCGTTCCGAACACTCCCGGCGGCACCCGTAAAGAAGAATCCCGCACATCGGCTGCCTTTTCGCCGAAAATGGTTCGCAAAAGTTTTTCTTCCGGTGTCATAATCGTTTCACCTTTCGGGGTGACTTTACCGACCAAAATATCGCCGGCTTTTACTTCCGCACCAATGTAAACGATACCGGTTTCATCCAGATTTTTCAGGCCCTCTTCACCGACGTTCGGAATATCACGCGTGATTTCCTCCTGTCCGAGCTTGGTATCGCGCGCCACCACTTCAAATTCTTCCAAGTGAATGGACGTAAACACATCATCGCGGGCAATACGTTCGGAAATTAACACCGAGTCTTCATAGTTATACCCGTTCCACGGCATAAATGCCACCAAAACGTTGCGACCCAAAGCCAATTCGCCTAATTCCGTACACGGTCCGTCGGCAATAATTTCTCCTTTTTCCACTTTATCACCGGTATGCACCAACGGTTGTTGCGTCATACACGTTCCCGTGTTGGAGCGTTGGAATTTTTCCAGCGTATAAATATCAACACCCGATGAGGTTGTTGTGAGTTCATCGGTTGCCCGAATAACAATACGGGAAGAATCCACCTGCGTGACCACACCGGCCCGACGCGCGGCAACGGCTGCCCGTGAATCTTTGGCAACGGCCGCCTCCATACCCGTTCCGACGAGCGGTGCTTCGTTATGCAGCAAAGGCACGCCTTGCCGTTGCATGTTCGAGCCCATTAACGCACGGTTCGCGTCATCGTTTTCCAAGAACGGAATTAAAGAAGCCGCCACCGACACAACCTGTTTCGGCGAAACGTCAATCAAATCAATTTCTTCGGGTTTGGCAAGCACCACTTCACCCGCATGACGCGCCGTTACCAAATCTTCCGTAAATTCACCTTTATCGTTTAATTTGGCATTGGCTTGCGCGATGGTATGTTTAGCTTCCTCCATGGCCGACAAATAAACAACTTCGTCGGAAACATGCCCGTCAATAATTTTCCGATACGGGGTTTCGATAAAGCCGTATTTATTGACTTTGGCATAAGTGGAAAGCGAGTTAATTAACCCGATGTTCTGTCCTTCCGGCGACTCAATCGGACAAATTCGTCCGTAATGTGTGGGATGAACGTCACGCACTTCCATACCGGCTCTGTCACGAGTTAAACCGCCCGGGCCCAAGGCCGACAACCGCCGTTTATGCGTAATTTCCGACAACGGATTGTTCTGATCCATAAATTGCGATAATTGCGATGAAGCAAAGAACTCGCGCACGGCACCCGATAACGGTTTGGCATTGATTAAATCATACGGCATCACCGAATCGATTTCGCTTGACGTCATTTTTTCGCGAATCATTCTTTCCATACGCAACAAGCCCAACCGATATTGATTTTCCATCAACTCGCCCACGGAACGCACCCGCCGGTTGCCCAAGTTATCAATATCATCAACCTGTCCGTTACCGTCTTTAATTTCAACCAACGTTTTAATGATTTTTAAAATATCTTCTTTGCGCAACACCCGAACGGAATCCGGCACTTCGGCATTGTCAAAGCCTAAACGGGCGTTCATTTTCACCCGACCGACTGCCGACAAATCGTATCTTTCCAAATCGAAGAACATACCGTTAAACAAATTGGCAGCCGTTTCCACAACCGGTAATTCGCCCGGACGCATAATTTTATAAATATCAATTAACGCTTCTTCACGCGTGGTGTTTTTATCAGCCAACAACGTATCGCGAATATACGACCCCACATTGACATGATCAATGTGCAATACCGGAATTTCTTTGATTTTTAACTCGTTTAACTTGTCAATATCATCTTCCGTGATTTCATCGCCGGCTTCCATGACCACTTCACCCGTTTTTTCATCAACAAAATCGGTTGCGACAAAACGACCCAGTAAATCTTCCGTTGTTAAACGAATTTCATCCAATCCGTCCCGTTTTAACTTGTTCACCCGTCCCAAATTTAACTTTTCACCGGCTTCGGCCACCGTTTTGCCCGTGGCGGCATTGATTAAGGGGTGCGTTAACTTAACCCCTTTCATTAACGACGGAATAAATTCTGTTTTCCAAGCTTTTTTATCTTTCTTAATCAGAATGGTTTCATAAAAATAATTTAAGATTTCTTCTTTGCTCATACCTTCAATTTCGGAAGCGGGCAATTCTTGTCCCTGCTCGGCTGCTTCTTTCCGCCGTTTTTCCGTTTCGGCGCTGTCTAAGGCATATAACAACGACGTAACCGGTAATTTCCGACGTCTGTCAATGCGAACATACAACAAATCTTTGGCATCAAACTCAAAATCAACCCATGAACCGCGATACGGAATAATACGCGCGGCAAACAAAAATTTACCCGATGAATGGGTTTCGCCGTTGTCGTGATCAAAAAACACACCCGGGGAGCGATGCATTTGAGAAACAACAACCCGTTCCGTTCCGTTGACGATAAACGTTCCTTTTTCCGTCATTAACGGCAAATCACCGATATAAACGTCTTGTTCTTTAATATCCCGAATGGAACGCGTACCCGTTGCGGCATCAACGTCCCACACAACCAGCCGCAATGTTGCCCGAACGGGAGCGGCATAAGTTAAACCGCGTTTTAAACATTCGTCAACATCAAACTTCGGTGTATCCAATTCATATTTAATAAATTCCAAGTCACCGCGACCGGCAAAATCATGAATCGGAAAAATAGACTTAAAAACTTCCTGTAAACCCGTATCAGTCCGCTTCTCAACGGGAATACCCCATTGCAAAAAATCTTTGTATGAGCTGATTTGAACGTCAATTAAATTCGGCATTTCAACGGCCGCATCAATTTTGCCGAAGTTTTTACGAACTCTTCTGCGATTGGTTTCGGTTTTAATCATTTGTTTTCCCCATAAAAAATAAAACTCTTCCGGCTAAAAGGAACCGGATCCTTTTTTTGACTTCAATAGGGTCGACACCAATTTTAAGAGAAATTGATGCGACCCATTGAACAAGATTGAACCAAAATTATTTCAATTCAACTTTGGCGCCGGCAGCTTCCAATTGCTTTTTAATCTTTTCGGCTTCTTCTTTGCTGACGCCTTTCTTTATTTCTTTCGGAGCGCCTTCAACCAAGTCTTTGGCTTCTTTTAAGCCCAAGCCCGTGATGGTACGCACTTCCTTAATGGCGTTAATTTTGTTGGCACCGCCTTCAACCAGAATAACATCGAATTCTGTTTTTTCTTCGGCAGCACCGGCGGCACCGGCAGCAGCAACGGCAACCGGAGCAGCAGCTGACACGCCCCATTTTTCTTCCAACATTTTAGCCAATTCGGCAGCTTCCATCACTGTCAAACCGGATAATTCTTCTACAATTTTATTTAAATCTGTCATTTTGTTCTCCATAAATAATAAAAGTTTAATTCAAAAAAATTATGCCGCAGCCTGTTCCTTTTCGGAATAAGCTTTTGCAACCCGAGCCAATTGTCCGGCCGGCGCTTGTAACAAGCCCACCAGTTTGCCGCGCAGTTCGTCCAAAGACGGCAATGCCGCAATGGATTGAACGGTTTTGGCATCAATGCGTTTGCCGTTCATAATACCGCCTGCGATTTCAAACTTTTCGCTTGCTTTGGCTAATTTGCAAACGGCTCTGGCGGCGGAAATTTCATCTTCCGAATAGGCCAATGCCGTCGGACCGACCAGCAAGTCGGCCATAGCTTCACAAGGTGTTCCGGCGAGAGCCAATTTTGCCAAACGGTTTTTAACGACACGATAGCCTGCTCCGTCTTGACGAACGTTTCTGCGTAACTCCGTTGTTTCGGCCATTGTAATACCGTTGTTAATGGCAACAACAACCAAAGCAGACTGATTGAAAACGTCCTTCATTTCGGAAATGACTTGTTGTTTTTCTTCACGTTTCACGATTTTGTCTCCGCTACTTTAAAAACGGTTTCCCGTTTTTGGTTTTCTACATAAAGCCTCTTTGAAAGAGACTTCCCTTATTTCCTGTCCAGAAACATCATCTTTTTTCCTTATGGACAACCGATTTGTTTTCTGTCTATTGCCGGCGGAATGCTTTCCCTTAAATCTTATCCCATGATAAGCACCGACAGTCTGGGACAGGTATTTGCCCTCTTGAAAAAACTTCTCAAAAGGGCAAACAAACTCTTTTTACGCCATACTTGAAATATTGACTTTCACACCCACGCCCTGCGTTGTGCTTAAAGCCACCTGTTTCAAATAAACGCCTTTGGAAGAAGCCGGTTTTAAAGCCGTTAACGCCTTCACAAAAGCAATAGCGTTTTCTTTAATCTTCTCTGCCTCAAAGCTGGCCTTCCCGATTCCGGCATGCACAATTCCCGCCGCATCGACACGGAATTGAACTTGTCCGGCTTTGGAAGCCTGAACGGCCGTTGCCACATCCATGGTAACCGTTCCGAGCTTCGGATTCGGCATTAAGCCTTTCGGACCCAAAACTTTACCCAAACGACCGACAATGCCCATCATATCCGGTGTGGCAATTAAGCGCTGGAAGTTGATTTTACCGCCTAAAATATCGTTCATCAAATCTTCGTCGCCCACAATATCGGCACCGGCTTTTTTGGCTTCTTCGGCTTTCGGCCCTTTGGCAAACACGGCAACCGTTAATGTTTTACCGGTTCCGGCCGGCAAAGAAACGGCACCGCGCACCATTTGATCGGATTGGCGCGGATCAACGCCCAACGAAACGGCAATATCAACCGTTTCATCAAACTTGGCCTTTGCATTTTCTTTAATCAGTTTAACCGCTTCGTCAATGTCATAGACTTTGCTCTTA
This sequence comes from uncultured Alphaproteobacteria bacterium, assembly GCA_947629595.1. Classification (GTDB taxonomy): domain Bacteria; phylum Pseudomonadota; class Alphaproteobacteria; order CAAHEQ01; family UBA3637; genus RGIG4140. Next base: position 31,635 of record CANREI010000002.1, read on the forward strand.
TCAACGGTTTCGTAAGCTTGTTTTAATCTTTTTCCGTATTTCATATTCTTACTCCACAACTTCGATTCCCATTGAGCGAGCTTGTCCCGCCACCATTTCCATTGCCGCTTCAACCGTATGACAGTTTAAATCCGGCATTTTTTCCGTTGCAATGGCTTTCACCTGTTCTTTGGTGATTTTAGCCACTTTTTTCCGCCCCGGTTCTTTGGAAGCGCTTTTTACGTTTGCTGCTTTTTTAATTAAATAGCTGACCGGCGGTAATTTTGTAATAAACGAAAACGTTCTGTCGGCATAAGCCGTGATAATAACGGGAATCGGTGCACCCGGTTCCATTTTTTGCGTTTTTGCATTAAATGCTTTACAGAATTCCATAATATTCAAACCCCGCTGACCCAAGGCCGGTCCGACCGGAGGCGACGGGTTTGCTTTACCTGCTTCAATTTGAAGTTTGATAAAGCCGATTACTTTTTTTGCCATTTTTTGACTCCTCAAAATATTTTCCAATCCATTTTTTGAAGTTTGTGGTTCGATAATGGCTTATCTGCCACAAGTAAAGGAAATACGGATTGTTTTTATTTCCTTTAAAACTTTTTAAATACGTTATGCTTTCTTAACCTGCGTGTAATTTAACTCTAACGGTGTTTGACGCCCGAAAATGGAAACCGATACTTTCAACCGCTCTTTTTCGGCATCAACATCTTCCACAACACCCGTGAAAGAAGCAAACGGCCCGTCACACACGATAACTTGTTCTCCTGTTTCATAAACAATGGTTGATTTAGGTCTTTCAACACCTTCTTTCACCTGTTGCAAAATTCTGTCGGCTTCCGCCTGCGTCATCGGCACGGGCTTTTTACCGCCCAAAAAGCCGGTTACTTTCGGCGTACTGCTGACCAAATGCCACGTTTCGGGTGTCATTTCCATTTTCACAAGCACATACCCCGGGAAAAATTTACGCTCTTTTTCCACTTTGGCACCCTTTTGAATACTGATAACATTTTCGGTGGGAACCAAAACCTCTTCAATTAAAGCGGCAAACCCTTTTTTCTCCGCCTGCTCTTTGATAAACGCCGCGATTTTGTTTTCAAATCCCGAATACGTATGAACAATATACCAACGAACGGCCATTCATTAACCTCCCAACACAACACGGATGATTCCGGCAAAAAACATATCAACAATAAACAAAAACGCCGCCAAAGCAATGCTCATCAAAATAACGACAATCGTTCCTTGCGTTGCCGCCGAACGAGTTGGCCATGTAATTTTGGAAACTTCCTGTTTCACTTGACGAACAAATTGTGCCGGTGTTGTTTTCATTTTCTCCTCTTTTCCATTGGCAGGGGCGGCAGGGATCGAACCCGCGACCTTCGGTTTTGGAGACCGACGCTCTACCAGTTGAGCTACACCCCTTTCTCGCGCACCTTACCGTTTCGGGAAACACCCGTAACGATAGCCTTTATAAAATAAGACAGGTAATGTTACAGTTTTTTAAAACATTTGTCAAGCACTTTTTGCAACTTTTTTTAATTTTTTGTTAAGATTTATGCAAACAAATACGAAAATGCTTCCATGAACCGATTTTTTCCGCAATCGCTTAAAAGAGATGCCTTTTTTGTTTTATTCAACCGATTCCAAACGTGATTTCAGCAAAACCAGTTCGGCATCAAACACTTTCGGCAACCGCTTTTGTTTTCGAAACGGCTCAAAATAAGCATTTTGCGCTTCAACATCTTTTAAGGCCAAGCTTGAATCAACGTGCATTAAGGCTTGAAACGCCGTTTCGCTCATTTGCAACCCTTTCCAATTTAAATCTTTGAAAGCGGGCGAATAACCGAAAACCGTTTCCGTTGCGGCGGCCAACCCTTGCGTGCGTTTGACAATCCACTCCAAAACGCGCATATTTTGACCGAATCCCGGCCACATAAAATGCCCTTCTTCATCTTTTCGGAACCAATTGACACGGAAAACAAGCGGTTTATGCACAAGTTTTGCGCCTAATTGCAACCAATGCGCCCAATAATCGCCCATATTATACCCGCAAAACGGCAACATGGCCATCGGATCTCGCCGAATCTCGCCTGCCGTTCCTTCGGCAGCCGCCGTTTTTTCCGAACCCATGGTACTGGCCAAATAAACGCCGTGTTGCCAATTAAATGATTGATAAACCAACGGTGCGTTGGTAGCCAACCGTCCGCCGACGATAAACGCATCAATCGGCACGCCTGCCGGATTTTCCCAGTCTTTGTCAATAATCGGACATTGTGAAGCCGGTGCCGTAAAGCGCGAATTCGGGTGCGCCGCCGGCGTTGGGCTTTGAGGTGTCCAATCATTTCCCTGCCAATCGATTAAGTGCGCCGGTACTTCATCGGTTAAGCCTTCCCACCACACATCGCCGTCATCGGTTAAGGCCACGTTGGTGAAAATGGTATTTGCCCGACACGATTCGATGGCGTTTCTGTTTGTTTTGGCCGAAGTACCGGGTGCCACGCCGAAAAAGCCCGCTTCGGGGTTAATGGCATACAATCGCCCGTTTTTCGGCTTAATCCAAGCAATATCGTCACCGACGGTTGACACTTTCCAATCGGATAATTCTTTCGGCGGAATAAGCATGGCCAGATTCGTTTTACCGCAGGCACTCGGAAACGCCGCCGTCACATATGTTTTAATATGCAGCTTTTTATTTTCCAGCCCGACAATCAACATATGTTCGGCAAGCCACCCTTCATCGCGCGCCATGGTGCTGGCAATACGCAACGCCAGACATTTTTTGCCCAACAACGCATTTCCGCCGTAACCGCTGCCGAATGAAATAATCTCGCGTGTTTCGGGAAAGTGCGTAATATAGGTATTTTCCGGATTGCACGGCCACGGCACGTCTTTTTGGCCTTTTTTCAACGGACTGCCGACCGAATGCAAACATTTAACGAAATCACCGTCTTTCAACACTCCCCACACTTTTTTGCCCATACGCGTCATAATACGCATATTGGCAACCACATACGGCGAATCGGTAATTTCAATACCGATTTGAGCAATATCCGATCCCAACGGCCCCATGGAAAACGGAATCACATACATGGTTCGACCTTTCATACAGCCTTTTAATAATTTGTGCAGTGTTTTTTTCATTTGAGCCGGCGCCGCCCAATTATTCGTGGGACCGGCATCAATTTTATTTTGACAACAGATAAACGTGCGCGCTTCAACGCGGGCAACATCTTTCGGATTAGAGCGCGCCAAAAAACAATTCGGACGTTTTTTAGGATTTAAAGGAATAAACGTTTTATTTTCAACCAGTAAATTGTTAACGGCCTGAATTTCCGCTTCACTGCCGTCACACCAATAAACGGCTTCCGGTTCGGTTAAATCGGCAATTTCATTGACCCAATCGATTACTTTTGTATT
>CANREI010000003.1 GCA_947629595.1 uncultured Alphaproteobacteria bacterium
GAACCCTCTTCTCGGGTTCTTATCCCCTCCCCTCCGCTCATTAAAAAAACCACCTCTTCGGTGGTTTTTTTGGAGCGGGTGAAGGGATTCGAACCCTCGACATCAACCTTGGCAAGGTTGCGCTCTACCCCTGAGCTACGCCCGCATTCAATATTTTTCTTTTATACCACTTTTTCCCCATTTTGCAAGAAAAATTTTCATTTTATTTTATTTTTTTTATAAATAATTGAAATATATTATATTTTTTTATTCACTTTTTACCGGAAATTTTAAATTACAATGTTGGCGGAACCACTTCCACGCCTAAAATGCGATTCCTTTCTTTCTCCGTAACCGTAAAAGAATAACCGTTCAGCACAAAAGTTTCCCCGACTTGCGGAATTTTTTCGGTTTCATACATTAAATAACCGGCAATGGTTGCCGCATGCTCATCGGACAGATTCCATTTGAAATGGCGGTTAATATCACGAATGGTTGCTGCCCCTTCCAACAAATAACCGCCGGCATCTGTTTTTTTCACCTGCAAAATCGATTCTTCCGGCCGATCATTTTCATCGGAAATATCGCCGACAATTTCTTCCAACACGTCTTCCAACGTGACAACGCCTTCAATACTGCCGTATTCATCAACCACCAATGCAAAATGTTCCCGCCGTTTTTTAAACGCATGCAACTGATCCAATAACGAGGTGGTATTCAACACAAACCACGGCTTTGTAATATAATCGGCTATATGAATGTTTTTTTTGCCGTGATAATATAAATTCATCACTTTCAACAAGGCCTTTGCATGCAAAATGCCGATAATATTATCCGGCGTTCCTTTCCACAACGGCAATCGACTGTACGGCGACCGACTGACAAAATCAAAAATTTCCGCTAATCCGGCAGTAATGTTTAACGACACCAACTGACTGCGATGCACCATAATATCTTCCACCGTTACTTCGCCCAAATCAAGCACGCTTTTGAGCATACCTTTTTCCTGACTCATCACGGCATCATCCGTGGGCATCAGTAATGCGCCGCGAATTTCGGCTTTCACCTCTTCCGCCGTTGTTTGACTATTCTCTTTTGCCGGAAACAGGCGCATTAACATTTTTGAAATCCAATTTAAAGCTTTGACAAACGGCGAAAAGCACACCGTCATCACCGATAAAATCGGTGCTACCTTTAACGTAAAACTCGTGGCATTGTTAATGGCGTATGTTTTCGGCAAAATTTCGGAAAAAACAAGCACGACGAAACTCACGCCGAACGTGGCAATCAACACGCCGTATTTATCGCCGAACAATTCAATTAACAAGCCGGTTGCCAAAGCGGTAATGGCAATATTAACAATATTATTGCCGAATAACAACGTTCCCAACAAGCAAGATGAATCCTGCTTTAACTGATTGACTTTTTTAGCGCGCGCATTTCCGTTTTTTTCCAACTCGCACAATAAGGGGCGTGAAACCGCCGTCATAGCCGTTTCCGTTCCCGAAAAGAAAAAGGATAACATCAATAAAATAAGTAACAAGCCGTATTCAATCATTTTTTCTCATCCGTTGATTTAGAAGTGTTTAAATTTGATTCGAAACGATGCCGATATCGATGAAAAAAACGCCGCTTTATTTTTGTTTGCTTATAGCGAAACGATTTTTTAAACTCCGATTTTTGTTCCGATTCGTCATCAAAAACAACCGTAACCAATCCGCGCTTTTCCAATTCGTTCAGCAATCTGCCGACGGTTCTGTACGGCGATTCGCGAAACGATTCAATCATTAAATCGGCTTTTTCATAATACGGATATCGCTCGGCAATTAACTGTTCAACCACTTTTTTGTTATCGGCAGCCGGAACAAGCGGCCGATGCGTACGCCCCTGCGTGCGCCGACTGATCACTTCACTGCCGGCTTTCAGCCAAACGGATACCGCTTTTTCTTTGGCAAGCGCCCGTGTTTTTTCCGACAAAAACGCATCGCCGCCCGAAGATAACACGCAAGGCGCCCCGTTTAACAGCCGATTCATCACGCGTTCTTCGCCCAATCGAAACTCATCAATTCCGAACTTGGCAAACAACTCATTGATTGAAAAACCGGTGCTTTTTTCAATTTCTTTATCACTGTCCACAAACGGCAATTGCAGTTTGCGCGATAAGATTCGTCCTAAACTTGTCTTACCGACACCCATCATACCGACAAGTAAAATAATTTTGGGTTGTAATAATTTTCGTTTCATTTCTTGACAATTCCGGTTAAATTATTGTATAGTGTTATTCACATCATATCAATAAATATTTCATTTGTCTAGTGAGGGATGAAAAAATGTTTAATAAATCCGAAAAAAAATATTATTTGGCTAAAATTTTAGCCGTTTTGGTCGTGGCCGCATTCGTTGCTTTGGCGTTTGTGAACCCCAAACCCGCCGTTCAGCATATTGAAAAACCTTATACAAATATAACGCATGCCCAATAATTTTTTTCAATTTTTAATGCTGATTATCGGCTTTTTCAGCCTGCTTCCCGCATGGGCGCAAGATTTTAAATCGGAAGTGGCCGTTGAATCGCTGCCCGAGTTATCGGCCAACGTTTTAGGCACGATTCCAACAAAAAATCCGCGCTTGTGGTCCGGCACACCGGCAGATAAGCTGTTGGAAACACTTGAAAAAACAGGAAAAGCAAATTTATCGCCCGCTGCACGCGCGCTGGTGACTTATTTATTGCAATTAGACATAACGGGCGCCGGTTTTAACGATTCTCAAAATATTTTGCAATCGGATCAGTTTTTCGTTGCCCGATTAAAAACACTCGAACGCCAAGGTGAATGGGATATTGTTTTAAACCTGATTGAAAAAGTGCCCGAAACGGAAATAACAAACGAAATAAAGCAAATAAAAGCAACGGTTTTGTTAATGAAAGGGCTTGTGAAAGAAGCGTGTCAATTACAGGAAGAATTAGCCGAAACAAAAAATGAAAACGGAGAAGCCGTTTCAAATATTGAGGCCGATAAAATGCTGATCAGCTGTTTTTTGGCAAAAGAGGAAAAAGACAAGGCCGTTTTGGCGTATGATGTGTTTCAAGACGCGCACCCCGATGCCGATTCGGATTTTACGGCACTGGCCGATATGACGTTACGGGAACTACCGGTCGAATTGCCCGAAAATCTTGTTTTATCACCGAGTAATGTTTATTTGTATGCGTCGGTTAAAAATCCGACATTGAATATTGCCCTGCAAACACGGGAAGTGAAAAAAATATTGTCGGATTTACCCGCAACCGATATTATTTTACGCATTCGTCTCGGGGAACAAATCGGATTGGATTTGACTGAATTACAACGACTTTATCGCTTGCCGCTCCTCAATTTACCGACGGATAATGCCGTTGCCCAAAGAGTGCAAACTTATCAACAAATTCAAGCCGAAACCGATGCATCGAAAAAAGCAGCCCTTATTTCAAAATGGCTGAACCTTATTCAAAAAGACAACTTGTTTGTGCCGCTGGCGCCCCTGATTGCCGAAACATTTCACCAACTGGAAGCCGATGAAAAATATATTGACTTGGCGTTATATGCCGTTCAAGCGTTTGCCTTAACAAAAAATCCGGCAGCGGCAGAACCGTGGTTTGAGTTATTGGAAGATAACGATCTGTATCAGCAACATTACTTAACGGCCTCTTTATTACTGCAAACCCTCGGCAGCGGCCCGCGGGATTTTCAAGAACGGCTCGATTATTATTGCTCCTATGCCAAACCGATTGACTGCGCGCGTTTAAAAAGATTTCTGCCCGAAGAAAACGACGATGAAATTTCTTCTTCCGAAAAAGAAAAAACGAACCTCACAACACAACTCGGCGAATCGCTTTTGAATGCCGTTTTAAATATTGCCGACGGAAAAGACGTCAAAGACTCTTACACTTTTATTCAAAAAGCGGCGCGACCCGTCCAAGGTCGTGCCTTATTAAGAGAGGGGATTATTTCACAATGAAGCAGGCGCAAATCGAGGCTTTTTTGGAAATGATGATTGCCGAACGCGGCGCATCACCCCGCACCATTGCTTCTTATCGGCATGATTTGGAAGATTTAAACGCGTTTTTATCGGCGCGTCACATTCAGGCAACAAAAGCCGAACAGATTGATTTACAAACATATATGCGCTCTTTAACCAAGCAAGGATTAAGCCCGAAAACGTGTACACGACGGCTGTCGGCCATTCACGAATTTTATCGGTTTTTATTTTCGGAAAATATCATTAAAAAAAATCCCGCCGATTATTTGGAGGCACCGAAAACAGGGAAATCTCTGCCGAAATATTTAACGGAACGGGAAGTTGCAACACTTATTCAAACGGCTGCACAAAAAAACACGCGTATGCGGGCTTTATTGGAAATTTTATATGCCTCCGGTATGCGCGTGAGTGAATTGGTTTCGCTGTCCGTGCAAGCCGTCACGAAAGATAATCGTACCGTTTCGGTTGTCGGAAAAGGCAATAAGGAGCGCCTTGTCCCTTTAAACGAAGCAGCGCGGTTGGCGCTCAATGATTGGTTAACGGAACGGGAGCTGACTTTAAAAAAAGGGCGCTATTCCAAATGGCTGTTTCCGTCAAGCGGCGCATCGGGCCATTTAACCCGAGACGGTTTTTTTAAAGCCTTAAAAGAAATTGCTTTAACCGCCGGTATTATGCCCGATAAAGTTTCGCCGCATGTTTTTCGACATTCGTTCGCCAGTCATTTAATTGCGCATAACGCCGATTTGCGCACCGTTCAGCAAATGCTCGGGCATGCCAACATTGCCACAACGGAAATTTATACGCACATTTTGCAGGACCGATTAAAAAACACGGTTGAAAAATCACATCCTTTGGCGTATAGTAGAAAAAAGGATTTATAAATGAAAATTTTGAACAGATACATTTTAAAACAACTGATTGTTGCTTTCTTGTTGATTTTACTGGGATTAACAACGCTTGTTTGGTTAACTCAATCCCTGCGTATGATTGATATGATTGTAACCCAAGGCGTTTCGGTGCGTATTTTTATTCAAATGACTTTATTGGTTTTGCCGAATTTTTTACAAATTCTGTCACCGCTGACGTTGTTTGCCGTTATTTTATTTATTTTCTCCCGCATGCAGAGCGATAAAGAAATTACGGTTATGCAGGCCATCGGTATGTCCAACGGGCAAATTACCCGACCGGTTCTTTTACTGGCCCTGCTCTTAACGGTTTTCGGTTATATCATGACGCTGGATTTAATTCCGGCTTCCTATGCCAAACTGAATAAACTGCGTTGGCAGGTTCGGAACGATTTATCGCATCTTCTTTTACAGGAGGGGCAATTTAATTCGTTCAAAAACGGCTTAACGCTTTACATTCGCGAACGCTTATCCGACGGAACGGTTCGCGGCGTGATGGCGTATGATGCAAAAGATCCGGAAAAAATTGCCGTGTTGGTTGCCGAAAACGGTTTGATTTTTCAGGAAGATGACGGTTTTCAACTGATTTTTCATAAAGGAACGCGTCAAGAATATAATCCGAGCACACAGAATTTTTCCATTTTAAAATTTGATAAATATACCATGTTTTTTAATGATAAAACCAATGCGGACAGTGCCAAAAATTCAAGTGCTTCCGAATATTCTTTATCTTATTTGGCGGCGGCAACACCCGAAAGCGCACCGACACCTGCCATGTATCGCAAATATAAAGTAGAAATCATTAAACGATTGACAAAACCTTTATATAACTTAACGTTTGCCTTTTTGGCATTGTTCGGTGTGTTGGCTCCGTTTTATAATCGGCGCGGACAAATCGGACGCATTTATTTCGTGATTTTTTGCACTTTATTGGTACAATCCGCCAACTTGGGATTGGAAAATCTGGCAACCAAAAATCTTGTTTTTTCACCTTTGTTGTTTATCAATATTTTTCTGCCCGTTATTTTGGTGTGGTTCTTTTCGAAACAACGTTCATTTAAATTTTTCCGTTTTAAAAAAGCCGTCGTTATTGCCGGATTAACCGGTGCCGTTCTCGGCAGTGCCGTGCCGGCAGAAGCACAAATTAAAATTGATCCGCAAATTAAAATTGAAAAAGATCAACCGATTGATTTTGAAGCCGATACGTTTTCATACGATGAAAAAAACGATATCGTAACGGCTTCGGGCGATGTTATCGTTTCGCAAAACGGCACAACCGTTAAAACCGATACATTTTCTTTTTATCGACAAAAAAACGTGGTGGTCATGCCGAATAAAGTGCGTATTTACACCAAAGACGGTACCGTAACCGATGCCGAAAACGTTTCTTTTTCCGCCGATATGAATGATGTGTTGGGTGAGGCGGTTTTTATGCGTTTATACGAAGGATCGCTGTTAACGGCAAATCGGTTGAAACGCAAAAATGAAGGACAGGCCCTTTATTTAAAAAAAGCCGCCTACACCCCTTGCACAACCTGTGACGGCGATTCGCCTTTATGGCAAATTACCGCGCGCAATTTCAAACATGACGTTCCCGAAAAAGAAATGATTTTTACGCACTCCTTTTTGGAGGTGAAAGACATTCCCGTTTTTTATGTGCCGTATTTAAATATTCCCGATTTTACGGTGAAACGGAAAACCGGCTTATTGGCGCCCAGCTTTTCACACGGCTCCGAAATGAAACAAGGGGTCAATCTGCCGTTTTTCGTGAATATTGCCGATAATCAAAACTTAATTTTACAACCAACCTTTGCCATCGATCATGATCCGTTGGGGGTGTTTGATTATTCGGCACTGTTTTCCCATGCCCAAGTGAATTTACAAGGCAGCGGCACACGCGATAATGACGGCACAAATCAAGGGCATATTAAAGCCGATATGCGCTATGATTTGAACGATAATTGGCGATTCAGCGGACAATATTATCGCGCTTCAAGCGATACCTATTTCCGGCGTTACCGTTTGCCGAATGTTAATACTTCACAGGCCTTTTTACGGTCATTCATCACCACCGAACGATTTGGCGAACAAAATTACTTTAACCTGACAGGGCTTTCTTTTCAAAGTCTTTATCGAAACGCCGATCCCAAAGCTTTGCCCGTATTGATTCCCATCTTGAATTATTCCTTGCAAACCGATCCGCTCACGGATAACGGCTTATATGCTTTTTCGGATATTAACGGCGCCATGTATAACAACCGTTTACGGTTTAAGTCGGATCGCATTTCCTTAAATCAAGGTATTGCATTGCCCGTTGTAACAAACTGGGGTGCCAATGTTGATTTAAAAGCACAAGTGCGCGGCGATGCCTATCATGTCGATACGGGAAAAAACAGCTTTGATCATCGCCCCAAAGACGATACGTATTCTGCCGGACGCCTGTTCCCGATTGCCTCGGCAAAAATCAGTTATCCGTTTATCAATGCCGGCACGCAAACAACGCAGGTTTTGGAGCCGATTATTATGTTAATTACGTCACCCGTCAGCGGCAATTCTTCCAAAATTCCCAACATTGACAGTACCGATGTTGATTTCGATGATACAAATTTATTTACCGAGAACCGATTCGTCGGCTATGATCGCGTGGAAAACGGATCGCGCGCCAATTACGGCGTTCAGTGGTCTTTATATGACTATAAAAATCGCTCTTTATCCGCTTTATTCGGACAATCCTATCGTTTTTCGGGGGATGACGAATATGATCATATTGTCGGGTTAAAATCAAACTTTTCCGATTATGTCGGACGCATGAAAATTGATTACAAAAATCTGTCTCTTGCCTATCGCTTTCGGTTAGATGAAAATACTTGGGAAGCCAAAAAGAATGAAATTTCCTTATCCGGCCGCGGCGGCCCCTTGCGTTTAGGGATGAGTTATACCCAACTGAAAGCGGTACGACTTGCCAATACTTTTTACAACGAAAGGGAAGAAATTTTGTTTTACGGCGCTTCAAAACTCACGCAAAAGTGGAATTTATCCGGCTTTTATCGATATAATTTGGCCAAAAACGATAAAGGACCCACGGAATACGGCGTTGTTTTACAATATGATAACGATTGCACCGCTGTTGAGTTTGATTTAAATCGTTCTTTCACAAAAGATCGGGATTACGAAGGGGACACCTCCTTTGTCGTGAAATTTATTTTAAAAACATTGGGACAAATGTAAAGGGGAAAAAATGTTAAAATACGGATTGATTTTATTGATGTTATTATTCGGTTACACGGCACAAGCCGGGCAAATTGTGGCAACGGTGAATGATGAACCGATTTCCAGCTTTGATGTGGAAGCGCGCGCCAAACTTATTGCCGTTCAACGAGCGGAATATTTAAACAACAAACGAAAAGCACAATACATTAAAGAGGCGCTTGATTTAATCATTGATGAAAAAGTGAAAAACATTGAAGCCAAAAAATACGGCTTTACGGTCAGTGACGCCGATGTTGCCCAAGCTATCGCGCATCTTGAAAAGCAAAACAATTTAAAACCGGGTGAAATGAAAACAATGCTGGCCAAAAACGGTGTGCCGATTGAAGTGTTGCAAAATCAGCTGAAAACCGATTTGTTGTGGTTACAGGTCATTCAAAAACAATATGATGCCGGTATGACGGCACTGCCGGCCGAAATTGAAAAGAAAAAACAGGAATTACGGGCAAAACTGAGAGAAGAAGAATTTTATGTGTTTGAAATTCTCATTTCCGGCAAAAAAGAGGCCGAACAATGCTATAAAGAATTGCGCAGCGGCACGCCTTTCGATCAAGTTGTTGCCAAATATTCCAAAGCGCCCACAAAAGATGTCGGCGGTGAAGTCGGTTGGATAAAACCCGGCCATTATTCCAAAGAAATCACAGCTGTTTTACGGCAATTAAACATTGGTGATTTATCGGCACCGTTAAAAACCAAAAACGGTTATTTAATTTTGTTACTGCAAGAGAAAAAAACACCCCTTTATTCCGATTCCGTCACGTTATGGGAATTGGCACAAATGGCTATGCCGACAAAAGAGGCCGTTCAATTTGAAAAAGAATTAACCGCTTTAAACGGATGTGAGTCGTTTTTAAATTTTGCCGATACGCACGCCATTAAAGAATCCGTTAAATCCGGATTGGTGGCCCCCGATCAATTACCGAACGAGCTGAAAGAAATTTTATCCGAAGAACCCGTTAAAACAGCCATCGGCCCCGTTCGCACGCAAGATGCCGACGTATTTTTTATGAAATGTGCCATCCGAACAAAAAAAGTTTTGCCGGATGATGATATCATTAAAGCACAAATTGAAAATGACAAAATGGAAGCACTTTCCGATAAATTGTTAAGAAACGCCAAACGGTTTGTCGTGATTGAACGGAAAAAATAAAAAAAGAGGGCTTATGAAAACAAAAAAAATGAAAACAAGGCTGATTGACGGTAAAAAAGCCGCCGCCGAAATTGAAAAAACTTTAAAACAGGAAATTGCCTCTTTTTCCAAAAAGCCCGGGTTGGCCGTTATTTTAGTCGGAGATAATCCCGCCAGTTTGATTTATGTGACGCATAAGAAAAAAACGGCCGAAAGAATCGGGATTGATGCTCAAATATACCACTTATCCCCCGTTATCACGCAAGATGCGTTAATTGCGTTTATTGAAGAGTTGAATCAAAACGCATCCGTTCACGGCATTATCGTTCAATTGCCTTTACCGGCACACATCAATGAAAACGCCGTATTGGAAGCCATTTGCCCCGAAAAAGATGTTGACGGTCTTCACCCTCAAAATTTGGGACGCTTATTTATCGGGCAACCGACACTGATTCCCTGTACACCGCTGGCGTGTTTAACGCTCCTTAAAAGCGTTTGCAAAAATCTGACGGGAAAAACGGCCGTTGTTGTGGGTCGTTCCCGCCTGGTCGGGAAACCGACGGCACAATTATTGCTGAATGAGCAATGTACGGTGATTCAGGCACATTCGAAAACAAAGAATTTGAAAAAAATATGTCGCACGGCCGATATTATTGTTTCGGCAACGGGACACGCCGGGTTAATTCGAAAATCTTATGTGAAAAAGGGAGCCGTTTTAATTGATGTGGGAATTATTCGTCTGGCTGATAAAAAAATAACGGGAGATATGGCTTTTGATGAAATGATCGGACATGCCAAAGCCATAACGCCGGTCCCGGGCGGTGTGGGTCCGATGACCGTTATTACTTTAATGCAAAATCTGGTGACAGCCTATTATCAAAACGAAAAAAATATCTGAAAAATATTCTTATCCGATTTTTTGCGTCAATATCTAAAAAAATACTTGCAATTTTTCATAAACGGTGTAAAATGAGAATATAAAGGGTATTGTATTTTTTGAGGAGGGTAAATGATAAAAGGATATCAATATTTATTTTTATCATTGGCAGGGTTTCTGCTTTGTTTTTTTATAACAACACCCGGTTTCGGACAGATGCTGATTTATGGTATGGGTGTGGCTGCCGAAAGTGCCGAAGCCGCAACAGAAGATATGAAAACGGTTCGAAAACCCATTTCTTTGGTTAACCAGCAAACACAAGCTCTTGTCAGCGGTTTTACCGAACAACTCAACAGTTTAACCGAATCCATACAAGGGAATGTGATGGATACGGTTAATGAATATAAAGACAAAGCTAACGAGGCCATTACGGACAAATTTCAACAAGCAAACGACTGGATGGATAAGAAAAAACAAGCTGCCGATTCGTGGATGGAAGATCAGGCACACAGTGCCGGTGATTGGATCAGTGATCAATTTTCTTCATCAAGTCCCGGATCGGGTTTCAGTTTAAGCAGCGGCACCATGAAAAATGTGAAAGGCGCCTTTACCGCCATGGGAAAATTAGCCGCGCCCGCAGCAGCTTTGGCTTCCGGCAATCTTATAGGCGGTTCGGCGGAATTGGGCAAAACGTTATTCTTGGGCAAAACAAATACGGAAGATAAACTGTCTTCTTACGACGCAACCTCCGTTCAAAAAAATGTGAAACAATACATACAAGATGCCACCGCAACAACCCTGGGCGATGCAACAAAAATCATTAACGTATCTGCTCAATACGACGGAAAAGACGGAACGGCCAAAGCAGCAAGTACGGCTGCCAACAAAGCCATTAACATTCGGGAAGATATTAAAAACGCAACGGAAATGGGCATTTCCATGAATGTTATGACGAATACGTTACTTTCTATGGATATTACCGATTTATCCATTCAAAGCGCTTTAATTTACGGAGAATTAAACAATATGAAAAACATGACCATCAAAGCTATGGGTTTGGGAGGATAATCATGAAAGTGAGATTTTTCTTCCTAACTCTTTTTATGGCATTTTTTTCATTTAAAGTATCCGCACAAGTACCGGCAATGGATCCGCATGAGTTGGCTCAATCGGCCAAAACATTATCAACCAGCGTTGAAGATTTGAACAAAGAAATTGATCAAACTCAAAAAGAAATTAAGCAATTGACGGATTTTGGCTCTCTCACATCGGGATTGATGTCGAGTATTCAAGGGTTTGCCGGTTTGCCGGGAACACTTTTAGATCAAGTTTTAGATGTAAACTTTTTGTTTCCGAAAAAAATCAGCGATGATGCCAAAGAAGCTTTACCGCAACAAACACAACAAAGTCAGGCCGATAAATTAACGGGGGGTGCCGCCAGTGCCGCAACAGGATTGTTAGGCGGAAGCAACAATGACAAACTTCCCGAAGGGGAAGAAGCCAAAAGCATTGCTAAATCTATGCAAACAGAAGACAGTGAAGGTTGTGTCGAGACCGGTTCCGATATTGCCGGCGCGGCACAAGATATCATCGGATCCGTTACCGGCGGTTCCGGAACAAAAAAATGTCCGACCGGCACGGAAATAGCTGCCAAACGGCAACAACTCGGAAATTCAAAGCAGGCCTTTGCCCGATTTACGTTGGCAACCGGTTTGGTTAACCGAACATTGGCTTATCGTACAATCATTAACAACAAAAAAGAAACGCAGTCATCAACCGGCTCCGCCAACACCATTCGACAAGCGCATACCACTAAAACAACCGGCATTACCGCCATGGCGGATACTTACAATCGTTTACTTTTTTCACAGGCGGTCGGAAACGGATTACAAGCATTCAAAGCAATGGATCAAATTGAAGGCCGAATCAATCTCAGCATTCCGGTACCAACGGGCTCAGGTGATGCCTTGGGAACATTGAAAGGATTTATGAAATGAAAAAACATCTGTTACTCTTATTGATCAGTTTGAGCATTTCATCTTCCGCAATGGCGCAAGGATATGTCATTACCGAATGGATGAGTTTTGTGGAGCGAACATTACAACAGGTCACCGAAGATATTTCAAACATTGATTTCGATGATATTCTGGGTACCAAAAAAGAAGAACAAAAATCGCAAGATCCTTCCGCCGACGGCAATCCTGCCGTTAATGAAAACGTCAGCAGCGTTCCGGTTTCCGAATTTCCGCCGTATGCCGATGCCAGTTTAAGAGCGGAATTATCAAAAGAAAACCCCTCCATTCCGACTGTTAACACACTGATTAAAGATTCTTTAACTTTTAAATCCAAAACAACGGAAAAAGAAGGCGATGCTTATTTAAAAAGCGGTGACTTTGAAGTGAAAGAAGGAACTTTAGGAACCGGCAACTATAAAACAAAGGCAAATATAACGGTAACGCCCGAAAAAACCGAAAACAATAAAAACACATTGGAAAAACAACAGGCACAAGCCATTGTTGTTTATGCCAATGCACGGGCATTAGCACGGCGTACACTTGATTTAATTGATAAGGTTGAAGATGATACCCAAGTTATGACAAATGAAAAAAATCAAAAATCATCAACGGGGTCATTATATAAAACAACGGCAGCGTCTTTAATTTTCAGAACGCACATGCTTTTAAATGAAATTGCAACGTTACGCAACAGCTATATTGAAATTTTATCCATCGATACCATTCAAGGCGAAGAAGCAGCGCCTTCGGCAACGGATCAACTCACGGGAATGGTGAAAGGCGTACTGGGAAAATAAGGAGAAAATAACATGAAAAAAACAGGATTTCTTTTAGGTCTTTTCTTATTTATTCCGACAATTGCCATGGCCGTTTGTCCGGCAATGACAACCAATCCGCCGCGAACCGTTAAAGGAACAATGAAACAAGTTAAAAATTTCATTGTTGAAAAATACGAAGAGTTATCGGAAACGGCAGAAGAACAGAAAAAAGAAGCCAAGTCCGGCAATCAAGGGTGTAGCGCCAGTCCGCAAAACACGGCAGATCAATCCATAAAAATCAAAGTTTATGAATATTTGGCAGATAAAGTCATCGGACATGATGATGAAACGGAAGAATTTTTAACACCGACAAAAGACTTTACGGAAGCGCGGAAACAAGTTAAGGAAAAATTGTTTCAACCGGCGCCGCCGCAACTAACGGAAAGAGGCGAAAAATTACAAGAATACACCGGTTTCAATACGCAAGTGGTCGGGCAAGTCGGAAATACGATTGATCAGGTGCGCGCCCTGCTTCGGCGAGATGAATATGCCAACGCCGTTGCTTCCAAAAACTTGGAAATTGCAACCGAATTACGTAAAAAAATATTGGAAGATATTTCTTCCACGCAACAAGCCGCAACAGACGGATGTAATCAATTGCAGGGATTAGTTTTGGAAAACAGAAATTTAGGTGCGTTGGTGGCCGAAACGGCTTCCGATATTACCATTCAAATTTTAACACTTGAATCTATGGCTGCCCGAAACCTGCAAAAGGAAGAAATTTCTTTGGTGCCGGTACCAAAGGTACCCAAAGCAAACAAAAACGGCGATCAAACGACAAAACTCGGCGGAATAGTAAAATGAAACCGAAGGAGAACAAAAAAATGAAACAAATGAAAAAAGGGCTTTTTTATGTATCGACAGCTTGTTTTCTTGTGTTTTCGAGCTTGACGGCTTATGGCGAATGTCTTGTTTTCCCGCCGGTTTGTCCGATTGAAATGTGCGGATATCAAACACAGGATAATCCGGGCGAACAAATGCTTCAAAAAACGGTTTCCACCTATAAACAAACCAAAAAGGTCATTAAAACCGCCCGAAAATCAATCGATCATATTGTCAGTATGGCAACTTCTTTACCGGGTACCATATCCAGTTTGGTTTTAAAAGCCATGACATGGCCGTTTAAAAAACTCGGTGACTGGTTCGGATTGACCGAAGATGCCGTTGATGAAGATACCCAAGGCATTACGCAAGATAATTCTCATGGCGACATCAGTATCAGCGAACGGATTACCCGCGATTTAAAAGCTTATGCCACCGAACCGCAAACAGCTGTTGAAGTGAAAGAATTCAATCAACAACGGCGGAAATATATTCGGCAGCAGGCAACCATTACGTTAATGGCGCGCGTTTTAACGCTTAAAGCAAGGCTTAACGATATTAAAGATGTTATGGAGGAAACAAAAGCACAAGTTCAAAAGAATGTGTCTGCTTCCGGCGGGGATCCGAGCAAAACATACAACGAATCTGCCTTAATTAAAACCAATTACGAATTAAGACAAGCGTGGTTTAAATTATTGGCTATTCAACGGCATATCGAAGCCGTAAAATTGGAGTATGCCGCCAATCAGGCCATGGCGGGTATGAAAATGATTAAAACAGTGCCGACAGTTGCCGGTAATGACAAAAACAGCAAAACAAAATAAGGGGGTTACATGAAGTACTCAACACTTTTATTAACAGGATTTTCACTCTTCGGGTTTATCACGGGTCTGCCGCAAACGGCATCGGCACAGTTTTCACAGGTAGAACCGTATATTGAAGAAGCAAAACCGGTTAAACCGGTTGAAAATTACAAAAATTCAATGATTCGGGCAATGGCACTTCATAACATTCAGTTTCAAATTAACTATATGTTAAATTCACTGATTCCCTCTTTAAAAGAAGAACAAGAAAAACGGGATTTATCCGCAGCGCAAAACAAAGCGTTAAAAGAGTGCACAATTTTATCGTTATCAAATGTTTACTCTAATGCGGAAGAAGCCTATAACAACATTCAGTCCGCATTTAACGACAAAGTGAAAACCATAACGGTTTATATTAACGAAACCGGCGATACAACGGCCGATACGGATAACGCCGAAGCCTATCCTTACTGGCGGGTTGGTCGCGAAGTATTAACAGATGTTTATGAAAATCCGGAAAAATACGGGCAAAAGAAAGCAGATTTCCCGTTGTGGACAGATCAAAAATATCTTTACACACAAGGGGTGAATGCTATTTTATCGGATATTCATAATAAGTTTACATTGCCCGAATCAAACGGAAGAACGCAAATTCCCCAAAATAAAGCCTTTAATGACAAATTGGCGGAATACTTAAACGCTTTTTCACAACAAAACGGTATTTTAAACACGTTGGATTATACCCAAAACAGCAAAAAATACTCCGACCTGTTAAATTATTTAAAAGAACACCCGAAATATGAAGCATTAAAACAGAATGTAATGCCTGCTTTACCGCCATTGCCGAAACCCTTACCGCCGTTCTATGAAATGATTCAATTAACCGAAGATCCGGCACAAAGCGGCACCATTTTCCCCGAATGGCCGGCACCGTGGGCAGAATATATCCGTCGGGGGTTGGATAAACGCGCGGTCGGCGGTGAAATGGATACCTGTTTCCTGCCCAAGTCCATTACGTTACGACCCGATGTCAGAAACTGGGATAAAACAAAAATTAACAACCGTCTTTCTTTGACAAAAGAAAAAGAGGAAGAATTAGCCAATTTCCAAGCAACCGTTGCCTCGGCACAAGAAAGTTTGTTTAAAACCGTTGACAGCATTAACCAGGCTTTAACCGAAAACGGCTTTACGCAACAACTTGATTTGGAAAAAATCTATCTCGACAACAAGTTTGATAGAATCAGCCAACTTGATTTGGAAAACACAAACACGACAGAAATTCAAAAAATTGTAAAAGAAGCCAAAATGGAAGCCATTCAAAAAGGGTTGACTTTGTTTAAGCAAACGCCTCAAACCGTTAATGCAAACAATCCTTCCGTTGAATTATCATTGAATATGTTGGGCGATATGGATCCTAATTCCGAAGAATATAAAGACATGATGGATAAAATGAATGCCGCTCAATCGGCTTCCGATGAAAAGTTTTTGAATGATATGGCACAAGACAGTGACGGTATCGGCTTACAAAGCAATTTATCAACAAATGATGCCGCTCAAAATATTGAAAGCCAAGAATCTCAATATGCTTTACAAAAAGAAACCTTTGAAGAAGCCAAAAAAGAAAGAGTTGTATTGTGGCAAACGCCTATTGATAATGAAACGTGTATTAACGGTGGCGTAGCTTCGGCAAAGCCTTAGAAAAATCGGAAAGAAAGAATGTCTTTTTTCAATTTCAGTTCCCAAGGATTGATTTACGGGTTAAGTGAAAAATTAGCCAAGTTTTGGATGATTGTTACTTCAATTATCATCGGAATAAACTTGTTTTTAATTTTAACACTGCTGCAAATGGCACCGAAACTGCAAGTTGTGGCGCAGGTGTTAACATCTTCCCCGATGACGTCTGTTCAGCTGTTGCAAACGGAACCGTTTTCACAAAGCACCAGTGATAAGAAACTGATTGATGAAACCATTTTACGTTTTTATCTTGATTCGCGCTATAATACCTTTCAAGATAAAGATGAAATGAATTATCGGTGGGGACCGAGCGGACCGGTTGCCTTTTTTTCATCACCCGCTGTTTACCGAGCATTTACCACCGGATTAAGCGATAAAATTACGGCCATTTCTCACAATAAATCTTCAACCAGTATCGATATTATTTCCGTTTCCCGCATTGATAACATTTATACGGTTGAGTTTGATGTCTATACATATATTCGCGGGCAAGTTTCAAAAAAACGCCGAATTGCCGTTGTGGAAGTCGCTTACAGTCCGGCACGACGGTCATTTAACACCATTCATTCCAACCCGTTCGGTATGTATATTCAAAAATTCACGGAAACAATAAAAAAAGAATAATTGCAATTTTTTGCTTGATTCTTTATTTTTCTGTGCTAATGTAAAAGAGTGAAAGGAAAATTGAATGAAAAAATATATTTTAACGTTTGCCGTTTTAAGTTTAATTGCGCTTGTGGCCGCCTGCGGTTCCGTTTATGAAAAAGAGCCTGTCGGAATCGGCGCAGATTATTCCGAATTGAAAAAATCACCTTGTGCCTGTTTACAAATTGAAAAAGCACCGGTATCCGATCTGTTTTTATAAAACCGTATAATCGGGGATTATAATGCCAAATCAGGATCAACCCATCGAGCAAAATTCTCAAATCGTCTATGAAGGCGATATTTCGGAAGAAGCCGTTACGGAACGTCGCTATTTATGGATGGCGCGAACGTTTGCGTTGGTTGCGGTTGTTTCTTTTTTAAGCACGCTGATTTTATTGATTGCTCTTTTTTCGCTGTTACCCATTGTGCGTGTGCAACCGTTTTATTTAACAACGCTGAACAAAGAACAGCAGGTTATTCGGGTGGTGCGTCCGAATTTTAATAATATCAATATGCAAATGTTAAGCGAATCGCTGATTCGGCAATATTTGTTGGCGCGAATGACGGTTAATTCCAATATTTCCGAAATGGAACAACGTTGGGGCATTGACGGCATTATTAACTGGATGAGTTCACCTGTTGTGTTCGAAGAATTCGGTCGAACGGCAGAAGCCGCACTGAATCAGGCACGAAACGACGGATTAACTCGTGCCGTTAAAATTTTGAACATTACACCCTACCGAACGGAAAAAAACGGAACGGCCATTTGGCGGGCGGAAATTGAATTAACCGATTTAAAATACGGTGATTCCGAACCCGTGCGCTCTTTATGGCAAATTACATTGCGTATTCGTTTCAAACCGACTCGGCAGGGGTTAAAATGGGAACAACGGCTTAAAAATCCGCTCGGATTTACGGTTGAAAATTTCGGTATTCAACGAAAATAAGTGCTTTACATAAAAAAATAACGGCAAATTGCATTTTTTTCTAGACTTTTCATCTCATTTTGGTCTATTTTATATACAGGATTGTAATTTTTACGAGGAGAAGGCTTATGCTGAAACAAAAATCAAACAAATTCCGTTGGCTGACCGGTGTTGCATTGGCAACATTTTTTGCAACAAGCGCAACGGCCCAATCAATCTTACCCGCCAACACACAGGCCGAACAATTAAGCGATGCCATTGCGCAAACAAACGGCGAATTTGATTCGGTGAATTTGGATTACATCCATTCACTGGGTATGCAACAAAAAGCATGGAACGATCCGTTATCACACATGGGCGAAGGACAATCCAAACCGGGCTACTCAAAATACACCTGGACGCCTGATGTGATTTTACCCATTCGGCTGCGGGAAGGAATGATGACATTGATTAACCTGCCCACCTGGGAATTGATTGAAAAAGTGCATATCGGCTCGCCCGAATCTTTCGGCGGAGAAATTGCTGCCCCCAACTCTTTATTGGTGTATGCCGATCCGTCTTACTTAGGTGTTGACAGTAATATGATTATTTTCGGACGGTCGGGCAATCGCTACGTTTTCTATTTGCGTTCGGAAACATACAACACGGATAAAATCACGCAATCCGTTGTTGATGTGTTGGTCGGCCCGCGCTATACGCCCGTTGAAAACGGCGGAAAACTCGGAAATTTTAACGGCGCCTCGATTACGGCTGCCGGTTCAAGCGGATTGGGCGGTACCGGTTCTGCCAACTGGGCCAGCGGAAATCGAGGTAATGCAAGCACGCCGCCCTCTTCTTCCGGCGGTTCAACCGGCCCCAAAGATTGGTTAAAAACAATTCCCGTTGATCCGGAAAGTTTCCATTTTGATATTGATATGTATTTACCGAATCCGGAAGATGTTGACATTGCGCCCGATAATATTTGGCGCGACAACATTTTCACCTATATTGATTTAGGGCCGAAAGCCTTAACCATGACGCAACGCCCGATTGTTAATCTGGTTGTGCAAGATACGGAAGTACCCGTCGGATTTCGCACCAGCGGCCCGAACAGCCGTCTCATTATTGTTGAAGGCATCGGCGATATGGTGTTAAGGAACGGAAAAAAACTGATTTGTTTAAAACTGCGTCGTGATCCGGCTTCCGGTTTGGAATACACCGATTACAGCGGTGCGCAAAGCAACTCGATTACACATCCTTCTACCATCAGTAAAGAACCGGCAGATATTATTCCGTCCAACGTGATGGCCCCGTCGCAAAGCAGTCTTGCCATGGCGAATAATAATGCCACTCAAATTGAAAAATACTTTAACAGCGGCGCTGTCGCCACACCCGCGGTTGCCAATGCACCGCAAAGTGCGGCCGTTATTTATGATCAAAATATGGCACCCCTGCCTTCCATTCCGGCCAATGTCATGAAATCGCCGGCAGCATCGGCAAACATTGTGGGAGTCATTAAAGATGTGGCTACTCCCGGCCCGTCAACCTCGGCCGCAACCGACAAAGAAACTATTTCCATTGAATTGGGCACAAATCCCGATATTTCCGAATTAGAAAGTATTTGGGAATCTATTTATGCGCAAAACAAAGACACATTAAACGGTTATGAACCTTATTATTCGGTCGATACAACCGCTGACGGCAACGTTCGGGAGTTATTCCGGTTACGGGTCGGTCCGGTTAAAGATATTCAAACAGCCGATAAGCTCTGTAAAAAATTGGGACGTAAAGGTTTTTCGTGTTCTGTTATCCGTGTTCAATAAGAAAACGGGCTTTTGCCTGTTCGGATAGGATCTTTTTTATGAAGTAGGATAAAAATGCAAGGAAACAAAAGAACAAGCTCGTCAGAGCAATATACAAAAAAAAGCAACCGTACACTCTTATTCGGTGGCATCATTTTACTGCTCGTTTTTTTAACGATGCTTGTTTTAATGTCGAACGGCAAAAAAGTTCAGGAAGAAGAGCAAGAACCGGATTGGACAAATACTCAAATTGAAGAACGGGAACAAGAAATTCAAAACGGTGATCCCTTTTCCAGCGGTGATGCCCAATTAAAAGCGGAACCGGCTCAAATTGAAATGAATAATGTTGTGTTGGGCTCCAAAGTGGAAGCTATTTTAACCTTAACGGCGGAAAAAGCGCCCATCCAATTCAAAAAACTTGAATTTGCCCAACAACAGGCCGACGGGTTTACAACGGAAACAACCTGTTCGCCCGATACACCGATTGAAGTCGGCAAAAATTGTATTGTGAAAGTGTTATGGAATCCCATTGCCTTGCAACAACTTCAAAATAACCTGGTTATCACGTGGAAAGAAAATTCAACACGTGTGATTACCGAACAAACAACAACCGTTGTTGTTAAGGGGCAATCCACCGATTCAAAAGATTGCGTTATTTGCGAAGATATTCGGAAAAAAGAAGCCGTTGAACCGAAAATGGCCATGGGTTTAAACGGAGAGATGTATCCCATTAACGCGGACGACAACACCATTACCATTGACGGGAAAAAGGTTCACATGACCGAAAACGGTGTCTTTATTGATGAAGAAGGGAACATTGTTGCCATTGCTCCGCCGGAATATATTGCTTTAAATATGCAAAATGAGCTGATGGGAACGGTTTCCGACACAAATGAAGTGATTGATGCCAACGGTGAAAACGTGGGAAAAACATTGGGTGATAAAACCATTGTCGATTCCAAATTAACCGTTTTAGGGGCGGCGGTTCCCGTTTTGTCCGTTATGGATACCCAAGGGAAAGTCATCGGTAAAATGACAAAAGAAGGAACGGTTGTTGACGGATCCGGCACCGTTATCGGCAAAGTTTGGGTTGATCATCAGGTGTTTTCCATCGACGGGCAATTTATGGGCTATATTCGCCCGTGGGGATTGGTTGCCGATTTTTCGGGAAAAATTCTCGGTGCCATTATTCCGGACGGAACCGTTATTAACGGTAAAAACGAAACCATCGCCAATATTACGCCGAACGGTTTTGCCATCAATGCCCAAGGAGAGCTGATCGGTGCAACCATTCCGGAAGGCGTGGCGGTCGGCCCGGGTTGTCAATCGTTGGGAAAAGTGTTGCAAAACGGTGATGTACGGGATTCTTACGAACAAGTCATCGGAAAAGCTTTAATTGACGGCACAATCGTCAACACGGCAAACGAAGAAATCGGTTCCGTTATTTCACAAGGGTTGGTTATTAACGAAAAAGGCGAAGTCATCGGTTATGTCAATTCCGAAGGAAAAGCCGTCAGCAATGCCGGAAAAGTCATCGGTTGTATCAATCCCGACGGCACCATTTCTGCCGGTAAAAAGTTTATCGGTGCCGTTTTAAGCAAAGGGCATGTCATCGGCTATTCCTGCGGAACAATCGGAACGGTTTTCCCTTCCGGTGAAGTGTTTAATAATGCCTTGCATCCGGTGGGACGTGTTATGCCGGACGGACTTGTTAAAAGCGCCGAAAATAAAATTATCGGTATGGTGGTAACGCGGGCGGCTGCCGTGGCCGACGGTTGTCGGTTATTGGGACTTGTTTCCGTTAACGGGCAAGTGTTGGATTTGGCCAATCAGCCCGTCGGTTGTGTTACACCGGAAAAAACGGTTATCAATGATAAAGGCGACGTGTTGGGCAGTTTGGCACCGCGCGGCGTTGTTCATAAAGATGACGGAACAGTGCTGGGACGTATTCGTTTAGACGGTAAAGTTATGGATATGGAAGGCAAGGTTATCGGTTGTGTGAATGCGGACGGCTCCGTTACTTCTTTAACGGGTGAAATTCTGGCACAAGCCCCGACCAAAGACGGTATTATTATGGGAGATGACGGGAATCCGACCGGTTGGACAAGAGTCGGAAACGATATTATTGATCAATACGGGAATAAAATCGGAACGGTTAACAAAAATAATGCTATTGTCGATGCAACAGGCAAATATATCGGCTTTATTCCGCCCGACGGCTCTATTTTCTCTCCGGACGGATTGATTTTAGGTCGCTATTCCTCCAAAGTCGGATATGCGACCAATCAGGCAAACGAACGATTCGGAAAAGTGTTGTCGAATATGGTTGTTGTCAGTGCCGAAACGGGGGAAGTTGTCGGCGGTCTCATTAAAGATAAAACAACCTTTATCAATCAAGCCGGACAAATTATCGGCACGTTAACGGCGGAAGGTATTTTAAAGAACACCGCCGGTGAAGTGGCGGGAGCGGTTCGCGGTGACGGAACGGTTATTGACAAAGACGGCAATATTATCGGCTGGCAAGTGCCGACGGGTGATGTGTTTTCAACAACCGGAAAATTTGTGGGAACGGCCATGGAATCGGGCGAAGTGTTTTCAACCGGTCACACAAAAATCGGAACAATTCTCGGAAACGGCATTGCTATTTCGACGGACGGAAAAATTTTAGGCGGTGTCTTGCCCAAAATGGCGCTGGCTATGGATGCCGACGGACTTGTCGGTTATTTGGCGCCCGACGGAAAAGTAACAAACACAACGGGTGCCGTTGTCGGACAAGGATCACCGTTCGGGCCGGTTATTTCTCCGGAAGGAGCGGTTATTGCCAAACTGGTCGGTTTAAATGTGTATGTTGATGCCCACAACAAAACCGTCGGCTGGGTATCGTTTGAGGGAACACTTAAAAACAAAGAAAATCGTGATATCGGTTTCGTAACCCCGAACAGAATGGCTTTCGATAAATCAAATCAATTGTTGGGATCCGAAATTCAAACCGGTGTTGTGATTGATGAAACGGGACAAATGGTCTCGGTGATGGCCGTTAACAATAAAGTGTTGCAAAAAGACAGATTCTTGGGTGCCGGTTCCGCTTCACCTTATGTTTATGCCACCGATGACCGACCGATGGGACGTGTTTTACAACCCGGTGTCGGTATCGGAAACGACGGCTTGTTAATCGGTTGGACAAGAACGGACGGTTCTATCGGAACACAAAGCGATTCGCTCGGAAACGTGTTGTTTGATAATCATATTATTAACGAAAAAGGAATGATTATCGGAACTTATGTGCCGTTCGGTGCCGTTGCTTTTTCCGATGAAGGGAAAACAATCGGCGTGATTGGCAAAAACGGGGAATTGGTAAACGATAACGATATTTCCAAAGGCAAAATCCACGCGGCGGATTTAGTGGTTCAAAACGGTGAGATTTCAGGCAAACTCATGTGCGAACTGCCCTTTGTCAGCAATAATTTACTGGGCAAAATGTCGGGGCTTTCTCAATATACCGGCGAAGTGATCAGTCTGGCGAATAAAAAGAATATCGGAAACTTATTACCGAATGATTATGTCACAAGTATGAACGGACAAATCAGTGCCGGTTTAACGGCGCAGGGAACACCCGTCACAAACTCTTATACCTCATTGGGACAAGCTTATGTAAACGGTACAACGGCGTTAAAAAACAATCCGACGGGAGAAGTCAGCGGCATTAAAGTTATTTATGACAATACCGGCAAAGTTATCGGCAGCATTTTACCGGCGGCAACCTTTATCAGCAGAACGGGAAATTTCATCGGTAAAACAGCTGCAAGTCGAATTGTGACAGACCGAAAAGGAAAGCAAGCGGCTTTGCAAATGAACTTCGGCTATGCCTTAACAAGTGATAATATTTGGGCGGGCGGTATTTTACCGAAAGGATTGGCCGTGAATGATGACGCCGAAGCCATCGGTACAATTATGCCGGACGGTATTGTTTTAGACAGTGCCGATTCGATTGTCGGCCGCGTTTTGGCTGACAGTGCCGTCATTGAAGTAACCGATAAAGAACTCTTTAATACCATGCCTTATGCCGGTTCCGTTGTGGCACAGGGTATGCCGTTCAGCTATCGGGGTAAAGTATTGGGTGTGACAACTTTAAACGGTGCTGTTAAAGACACATCGGGCAACAAGATTTTCAAAATATTGGATGACGGAACAATTTTAGGCAAAGATGAACCGTTGGCCGGTGCCGTTTTACCGTTTACAACCGCGACCGGATATAAAGGCGAAGTGTTGGGAGCTTTGGCCGGCGACGGTAAAGTTTTATCACCGGACGGTGATTCGAAAGGAACAATTGCCGTGAATGAAACGGTCAAAGCATCCGAATTAAAAATTGTCGGTGCATTGGTTCCGTCACGGTTAATCACCAACGATTGTAAAGTTGTGGGCGTAACCAGTTATAACGGACAGGTCGTTGATGCCAACGGAACGGTTGTCGGTTATGTTAAACCCGATAAATGGGCCGTTAATGCGGCCGGGCAACAAATCGGCCGCGTGACCCGTTCCGGTTTGGTGATTGCCGAAAACGGCGATTATCTCGGCAGAACGCTGCCCGATTCCACAGTGGTTGATTTAGCCGGCGTCAATATGGGTTGCGCAAAAAATGACGGTTCGGTTGTTGACAATAACGGAAATGTTATCGGAAATATTGTTGAACGCGGTCTTGTTTTAGGTAAAGACGGAAAGCCTATCGGTCGAATTAAAGCGACCGGCCAAGTTGTGAATAAAGACGGCGAAGTCATCGGTAAAGTTTTAGCCAACGGTGATGTGGTTGATAACGAGGGCAATGTTATCGGACATAATGTTTCCCGTGATCAAGAATTGTTGTTTGACGAAAAAGGGAATATTAAAGGAACTTTCGGAACGGACGGCACTTTCTATGATCCGAAAACAGGGAAAGCCGTTTTCAAAGTTGACGGCGAAACGGGCAATGTTTATGATCCGCAAGGAAATCTCATCGGAAAGTTGGATGAAAAAACCGGTAATATTACCACATTAGACGGAGAAACACTTGACAATCTCACCATGTTGGTTGATAAAGACGGGCATGTGTTCGGTATTGTTTCGGGTTGTGATGTTAAAAACAATCTGGGTGAAAAAATCGGCTCCATTTTGGCCAACGGAAACGTGGTGGATTTAAACGGTGATGTTTTTGCCAAAATTTTGGGTGACGGTACCATTTTGGATAAAGACGGAAACGAAATGGGGCGTGTTGCCGGAACTGATACCCGCTTAGATAAATGCGGCATTAAATCGGTTGATTCCATTGACAGTATTGATAAGAGCGATATCGGCGGTAGCGGTACCGAAATAGCGGGACGGAAAATCATTATCGGCAACCAAAAATATAACGTTTCCGAAAAAGGCTCCATCATCAGCGATGACGGAACAATTATCGGTTATATGGGTGAAGACGGCAAGCCTTATACGTTGGATAATCGGATATTAACGACCAGCGGCGATGTGGCAGGACGTTCGCGTCCGGATGTGAAGCAAACACAGAAGTTAACACCGGAACAAGTGCAACAAATTAAAGATTTATTGACACAAAAACGGGAAAGTATGCGTGCCGGCATTACCGAACGCGGCAAAATTACGGCAAACGGACAAATTCAAGCCATGAGTCGTCCCAAAAAAGACAAAAAATGGAAAGGCGTGGGCGCTATTGTTTCCTCATGGCCGGTTGATATGTCTCGCGTGATTTTAAAGGATAAAGCCATTCCTGCCGTTATTGTTCGATCGGTGGATTCGCGGTTCTCCGATGTGCCGGTTACGGCTATTGTGGAACGACATGTCTATGCCGAACAAGGACGCAACATTCTCATTCCGGCCGGCAGCCGTGTCATCGGTAAAATGTCGCAAGGCGATAACGGCGGTAAAGTGGCCAAAATGGAAATCACTTGGGAGCGTCTTATTCGTCCCGACGGCGGTGCATTCAGCTTTGCGGCAACCTCGGGTGATGCGCAGGGACGCGGCGGCGTTGCGGCTTATTTGGATGATCAGCTGATTAACAAATACGGTAAGCCGGTTATGACGTCTGTCGTTACATCGGCCATTTCATATATGATGGCTGCCAACGATGACTATCAGGCGGATTTAGAATCGGGAACAACATCGCAATCTTCCAAATCGCAAGCTGCGAATGATGCCCGTCAGAACTTTATTGATGCCATGGATCGAATCTTTAATAACTTAATTCAGGAAGCAACGGAAATTCCGAATGTTGTCTTTGTGCCGTCCGGCACACGGGTGACTATTTTCTCCGATCAGGATTTGTGGCTCCGTTCGGAAGATGATGATGTGGAGGAATATCAAAACTCGGAAGATTTTGTTGATACAACACAAATGCAAAAACCGCAAACGGGTTCGTGGGTTGATAAACGAAATCAAGAAAGTTCTTCCGAAGAAGATAGTAACAACACGTCTGCCAATAAAACGGAAAGTAATAACAGCGAGGCCGAACAACAAAAAGAAGAACTGCCGAATTATTACGCACCGAATAATGCTTATAAAGAAGGCAGTAATTCTTCTGCCATACCGTCCAATCCCGTTTATGACGGCAGTACGCCAACGGAAAACGTACCGCTTAAAGACAGAACCGTTGCGCCGGTCTTGCCGAAAACAGGATCAACAGGTTCTTTATTTTGACAACGGGGAAAAAGTTATTATATAAAAGAAAGGGATATTGAATGGGCGAGTTATCAATTTCAGATACATATCGGGTATTAGAATCCGCACTGCGTCCGCTTTCTTATTGGTATAATCAAGATAACGTGGAAGAAGTGGCGGTTGATTCGCCGGGCGGCATTTGGCTGCGTCTGCGCGGCAAACACACCTATCCGTGGCACTATTATGAAGATCCGAAACTCACACGAGAATATTTGAACAATATTTTATATATTATTGCCAACTCTTACGATTATGCTTTTGATCCCGATCAAGGCACGCCTGTTGTTTACGCAACGCTTCCCGGCGGACACCGTTTTACGGGCATTGCCGGACGAAACGTGATGTATGATAATAACGATTTAACGGGCGGTATTGCCTTGGCCATTCGTATTTATCGGGAAGACTTATCCATTTCCATGAGTGATTTCGGTATTCAGCAAGGCGCACGGCTTCGGCCGTTAAACCGATTAAAACAGGTTGAAGATCCGGATGATCCGTTCGATCGATTATTGCTCTCCATTAAACGCGGCGATCACGTTTTGGTCAGCGGGGCAACGGCAACCGGTAAAACAACGTTTTTAAATAACCTGATTAAACTGTTGGATCCGCATAAGCGCATTTTAACCATTGAAGATACGCGCGAATTAATTGTGCCGCATAAAAATCGGGTGCATATTGTGTTACCGCGTACGGAACTCACGAACAAGTTTGACTATAAACGCGTGATTGACTTGGCGGTACGCTTTACGCCCGATGCCATCATCGGCGGTGAAATTTCCACTTCGAATGCCGGTGCTTTGTGGGAATTGATGGGATCCGGTCACGATAACTGCTTTGCCACCATTCACGCCGAAAGCCCCGAAGCGGCCTATAAGGCGTTTATCGGGCGTATTTTACACTCTTATCCCACAACCGATCGGGAAAAAACCTATCGGGAAATGAAAGAGAAATTGCGTGTTGTTCAAATCAATCGTGACGGCAACATTCGGGCGGTTACGGAAGTAACTTAATGCTTGTTTTTCAAACCCCGTTACGGGGTTTCTTAAAAACAACGGCTCTTTCCGTCATTTTTTAAAAAATTATTTCTTTTTTTGCCGAATATCCGTTTCCTGCGCTTTTTGGAAAAATTCACGCATCCGACGCGTAATAATGCCGTTGACGGAATTGCTCGGATATTGCCCGTTTTTATCAAGCGTACCCGCGGGTAATCCCGTTAAAATTTCCATACCTTCATCAATGGTATTCACGGCATAGATGTGGAATTTTCCTTGCTCGACGGCCGAAACAACATCAGGCGCCAACATTAAATTATGAACGGTACTGGCCGGAATAATCACCCCTTGATGAGAAGTTAACCCTTGCTTTTGACACACGGCAAAATAGCCTTCAATTTTTTCGTTAACGGCGCCGACAGCCTGTACCTGTCCTAACTGATTGACCGATCCCGTTACGGCAATAGCCTGATTAAGCGGTAAATTACCGATGGCGGAAAGCAAACAATAAAGCTCGGTTGATGAAGCCGAATCGCCGTCCAACTCACTGTAAGATTGCTCAAACACCAAAGAGGCATCCAGTGAAAGCGGCATTCCCTGCGAAAAACGCGCCGCCAAAAACGAAGAGAGAATTAAAACACCCTTTGAATGCAAAGCCCCGCCCAATTCCACTTCTCTTTCAACATCAATTAAATCACCGTGTCCCAAGTGAACCTGACACGTTACCCGATTCGGACGCCCGAATGAAAACGAACCGTAATCGTGAACCACCAACGCATTTAATTGCCCGACTTTTTGTCCGCTCGTTTCAATGGCAATAATACCGCGTTGCACCATTTCCAAAATTTCGTTTTGCATAGCGCCTGACCGCTTGCGTTTGGCCTGCAAAGCTTCTTCAATATGCACGGGCAACACCTGCTTTGATTTATGCAGCGTTGCAAAAAAACTGGATTCGCGCATCACATCATTCACATGTGTCATAAACGTGCTTAAATGCGCGCAATCCCCCGACAAACGGGACGCATATTCCAAAATGCGTCGCAAGGCATCATTGGAAAAGGCCTTTAATTTTTCATGACGGGCAAAATTCACCAAAATTTGCGCATAAATGCGTTCGGTTTCTTTTGTGCGCTCCGTTTTTTGCGCAAATCGCGATTGAATTTTAAACAATTCACCGAATTCATCGTCTTTTTCCATTAAAGCATAATATAAACCGGCCTCTCCGATTAAAATCACTTTAACCGATAAGGGAATCACCGCCGGCATTAACGAAACAACACCGGAAATGGAATTATCGTCGGTACCCGATTCCATTTTAATTTCTTTGGAAAATAACGAGCGTTTTAACGCATTCCACACATATTCGTTTTCAATCAATTCGCGCGCTTCAATAATTAAATAACCGCCGTTGGCCTGATGCAATGCACCGGATCGAATCAATGAAAAATCGGTAATTAAAGAGCCTAAATGTTGTTGGCGCTCGATTTTACCGACCAAATTCGAGAGTGTCGGGTGGTTTAAATGAACAACGGGCGCACCGGAACCCGCTTTGTGCGAAACAAACAGATTAACGGCATAGCGTGACCACATTTCGCTGACTTGTTCGGCAACCGCTTCCCAATTCGCCTCGTTCGGTTGAACGGTAAAAAGAGCAATATTATCCAAAATATCTTGCTTAATGGCTTCCAAATAGGCCATAATAACGGCCGATTTCGCATACGTTTTTAAAACGGGCTTCATAACGGTTTTTAACAATTTTGTTGCCATTTCCGTATGCAGTTGCTTTAACATTTCCAGTTGCGCCGATTCCCAATTCGGTATTTCCTTAATGGTTTCCTCCAACCGTTGCTGCGCGCTTTTTAATTGTTCCAAAATATCTTTTCTTTCTTCTTTCGGCAGCTTATTAAATGTTTTCGGCGTTAAAATCTTGCCGTTTTTAACCGGCCCCACGGCCACACCCGTCGGCATACGCATTAACGTCACGTTATCGGTTTCCACCGCTTTTTGCAATTGATTAAAATAATCATCTTTGGCACGGGTACATTGCTGTTCAATATGCGCCACCTGAATTTTATAGGCTTCATCGGCAAACAACGCCGGTAAATTCAATTTCAGCGCGTTTACCGTTTTTTTCATATCTTTGGCAAAAACTTTACCGCCGCCGGCGGGAAAATTAAGCGCTATCGGCTGATGCGGTGTTTCAAAATTATGCACGAAACACCAATCATCGGGCGTTTTTTGCGAGGCGGCATACTCTTTCACCGTTTGAATGGTTAAAACCGTTCGGCCGACCCCTTTGGGACCCGTACAAAAAATATTATAACCGGTGGCTTTCATTTGAATGCCGAAATTGATGGCTTCAAGCGCATCATCTTGCCCCAAAATGGGACTTGTTTTCGGTAAAGAAGCAATGTCGCTGTCTTTTAGCAGACTTTTGGTGTAAATTTGTTTGGATTTTAATTCATATTTTTTCATTTTTTACTCCGTGTTTGTTTTCTTATAACCTTTTTTTGATTGAAATAAAAGATTTTTTATAAAAAAGACGAAAAAAAGTTTGTGAAACGCATTTTTTTGTGTCTTTTTTTAAAAAAATATTCTATACTGTCACCAAGTAAAAATTTAAATCAACCATCATCGGAAGGAATCAAAAAATGATGAAATTAACAATTGAACGTTCACTGTTATTAAAAGCGCTTTCACACGTACAAAACATTGTCGAGCGACGGCAAACCATTCCCGTTTTATCCAATGTTTTAATTGAAACAAACGGCGATGAAGTTTCGCTTCGGGCAACCGATAATGAAATTGAAATCATCGAAAAATTACCGGCCAATGTTGAAACACAGGGAGCCGTTACCATTCCGGCGCATAAGCTTTACGATATTGTTAAAAAATTGGCTGACGGTTCTCAAATTCAAATGAGTGCCATGGAAGAAACAGGCCAAGTTTCTTTGGTTTGCGGGCGCGCTAAATTTGCGTTGGCCAGTTTGCCTGCCGCTAATTTCCCCTCCATGATGCGGGAAACAATGCCCTTTTCTTTCACCGTTTCCGCAACGGATTTGTTAGACTTAATGAGCAAAACGGGCTTTGCCGTTTCCATGGAAGAAACACGGTATAATTTAAACGGTATTTATATGCATGAAAAACAAGGGGCGGAATCAAAATTAACCGCCGTTGCCACAGACGGCCATCGGCTGGCTTGTGCCGGCGTTCCGTTACCTGCCGGTGCTGCCGGTATGCCGGGCATTATCATTCCGCGCAAAACCATCGGTGAGCTTTCAAAACTGCTCGCGGAAACGGAAAATGAAGTATCGGTTTCTTTGTCTGCCAATCAAATTTGTTTTACGATTGACGATGTTGTTTTATCTTCCCGCCTGATTGACGGAACATATCCGGAATATGAAAAAGTGATTCCCACAAATAACGATAAAAAATTACAGGCCGATGCCAAAACATTAAGCGATGTGATTGAACGCGTTTCCGTTGTTTCCGAAAAATCGCGCGGCATTAAACTTTCTTTGCAATCGGGACTGATTCAAGTTTTTGCCGCTTCCGCCGATGAAGGGTCGGCCGAAGATGAAATGGATGCCGTTTATGACGGCGAACCCATGGAAATCGGCTTTAACTTCCGTTATTTATTGGATATTTTGGCCCAAGTGAAAAGCGAAACGGTGCAATTATATTTGCAAGACGGCATTTCTCCCGTTATTTTGCAAGATGAAGCCGATAACAATGCTTTATATGTTTTAATGCCGATGCGCGTTTAACGTTTTAAGTCAAGAAAAGTCAAGTTAATGAGTCAAATTAAAACAGGCATCACGCAGTTACGTTTAACAAATTTTCGTTCTTACGGCTTTTTGAATTTAGAGCCGGATAATCGATTTATGCCCGTTATTCTAACGGGACACAACGGGGCCGGCAAAACAAATATTTTGGAAGCCGTGTCGTTTTTAACTGCCGGCAAAGGGTTAAGAAGTGCGCGATTGAGCGATGTCGGCAAACGCTCTAATCCGGCAGCGCTTTTAAATGCCGACGTGTTGCAAATTCCCGAACGGTGGAGCGTTTCGGCACAGGTGCAAACCAAAGACGGGCTGACAAAAATCGGCACGGGAACGATTGACGGTTCCGAAAGACGGCAAATTCGCATTGACGGCAAAAACACGGCCAAACAAAGTGATTTAGGGCGCGTTTTCCGGTGTTTATGGTTAACGCCGGCGCAAGACAGATTATTTTGCGGCGATCCGCAAGCGCGGCGGCGGTTTTTGGATCGGCTGGTTCAGGCGTTTGATTCGCAACATGCCACGCGATTAAGCGAATATAATACTGCTTTCAAGCAATGGAGTTGTTTGTTACGGGAAGGACGGTTTGATCAACGTTGGCTCAAAGGATTAGAAGAACAATTGGTTTCAAACGGTGTGGCCATTGCGGCCTCACGCATTGACGTTATCAGTCGAATCAGTCATTATTTAACGCATCCGCTTTCATCGGCTTTTCCCGTACCGGAAGTGATTTTAACGGGCGTTGTCGAGCAAAAACTGCTGGTTAAAAGCGCTTTAAAAACCGAAGAAGAATTTGCCGATTTATTAGAGAAAAGTCGCAAAATTTATGCCGACGGCGGTAGTGTGGCTGGTCCGCACACGGCTGATTTTAAAGTGATTCACGCCCAAAAAGGATTAGATGCCGCGTTTTGTTCAACCGGCGAACAAAAGGCCCTGCTTTTATCCGTTATTTTGGCGGAAATGCAAACGCAAACACAGGAACAAGGCTTATGTCCCGTTTTGTTGCTTGATGAAATTGCCGCCCATTTGGATTCGAAAAGGCGCAACATTTTATTTGATATTTTAACCGAGCTGCCGGCTCAAATTTGGATGACGGGAACAGACAGCTCCGATTTTACGCATTTAACAAACCGAGCCCAGTTTTTTGATGTACAGGACTCAAATCTTAACCTGCAAAATGTAGCATAAAATAAGAAGAAAGAGGAAAAAAATGACAGATGACATTAAAATTGCCGAAGCGGCTTATAACGCAGATTCCATTAAAGTTTTAAAAGGATTGGACGCCGTGCGCAAACGGCCGGGCATGTATATCGGTGATACGGATGACGGCACCGGCCTGCATCATATGGTTTACGAAGTGTTGGATAATTCCATCGATGAAGCATTGGCCGGTTATTGTACGCAAGTTGACGTGATTTTAAATGCCGACGGTTCCGTAACGGTCACGGATAACGGCCGCGGTATGCCGACAGACATTCACAAAACCGAAGGCATTTCCGCTGCCGAAGTGATTATGACGCAATTGCACGCGGGCGGTAAGTTCGATAATAATTCCTATAAAGTTTCGGGCGGATTACACGGCGTGGGCGTTTCGGTGGTGAATGCTCTGTCCGATTGGTTGGAAGTGCGCATTTGGCGAAACGATAAAGAATATTTCGTGCGCTTTGAAAACGGCAATTCCGTTGCGCCGTTAAAAGTGGTCGGCGAGGCACCGGATAAGCACGGCACCATGGTCACTTTTCACCCGTCAAAAGAAACATTTAAAACCATTGAGTTTGATTTTGAAACGTTGGAGCATCGCATTCGGGAATTGGCCTTTTTAAATTCCGGTGTGCGCATTCATTTAACCGATAACCGTTCCAGCGAACCGAAAACGGTTGTTTTGCATTATGAAGGCGGTATTTTGGAGTTTGTAAAATATTTAAATAAATCCAAAAACTCTTTGCATGACACGCCGTTTGATTTATCCGGCGAAAAAGACGGCGTAACGGTGGAAGCAGCCTTTGAATGGACCGACGGTTATCACGAAACATGCTTATGCTTCACAAACAACATTCCGCAACGCGACGGCGGAACGCACTTGGCCGGATTGAGAGCGGCTCTCACGCGCACCATTAACAATTATGCCGCCGCATCAGGCTTAACGAAAAAAGAAAAAGTTGATTTAGCCGGTGAAGATATGCGGGAAGGATTAACGGTTGTTTTGTCCGTTAAAGTGCCGGATCCGAAATTTTCTTCACAAACAAAAGATAAGCTGGTTTCTTCCGAAGTTCGGCCGATTGTGGAAAACATTGTGGCCGATAAATTGGAACAATGGTTGGAGGAACATCCGACCGAAGCGCGCAAAATCATCAGCAAGGTTGTTGAAGCCGCCGCTGCACGGGAAGCTGCTCGAAAAGCGCGGGAATTAACGCGTCGGAAAGGGGCTTTGGATATGGCTTCCCTGCCCGGCAAACTGGCTGATTG
>CANREI010000004.1 GCA_947629595.1 uncultured Alphaproteobacteria bacterium
TCGCGTTCTCTCGTGCCGTTTAACCGAGATAACGTTGAAAAATATCATTTTGCCTATTGGCATATCGGCATTTATGTTTATCGGGCGACGGCGTTACGCAAAATTGTTTCGCTGCCGGTCGGCGTATTGGAAAATATTGAAAAGCTGGAACAATTACGGGCGCTGGAAAACGGCATGAGTATTTATGCGCTCATTGTTCCCTCCGTCAAGCTGATTGAAGAGGCACCGGCCGATATCAATACACCGCAAGAATTGGCAGACGCTCAAAAATATTTCACGTTATAAATCATCCGGAGGAGAATCAATGTTTACAGGACTATCGGAACGACTGAACACCGTTTTTGACAAATTAACCCGTCGGGGCGTGTTAACGGAAAGTATGGTTGATGAAACCATGCGGGAAATTAAAATTGCCCTCTTGGAAGCCGATGTTGCCCTGCCCGTCGTGAAATCTTTTATTGCCGACGTGCGCGAAAAAGCCGTCGGTGCCGATGTGATTAAAACCGTTTCACCGGCACAAACGGTGGTGAAAATCGTGCACGATTCTCTGGTTCAATTATTGGGCAACACCGAAC
The DNA here is from genome assembly GCA_947629595.1 of uncultured Alphaproteobacteria bacterium. GTDB lineage: Bacteria > Pseudomonadota > Alphaproteobacteria > CAAHEQ01 > UBA3637 > RGIG4140. The sequence continues at coordinate 576 of CANREI010000004.1, forward strand.
CTTTAAAATTACTGCCGCATCAACAAAACGTGATTTTAATGTTGGGACTTCAAGGTTCCGGCAAAACAACTTCTTCGGCAAAGCTTGCTAAACGCCTTCAAAAAGAAGGAAAAAAAGTTTTGTTGGCCTCATTAGATGTTTATCGTCCGGCCGCTCGTGAACAATTAACGGAACTGGCCCGCCAAAACGATTTACCCGTTTTATCGATTGAGGCAAACGAAAAGCCGCTGCAAATTACAAAGCGTGCGTTACAAACGGCGCGCGATAATTTAGCCGATGTGCTTATTTTGGATACTGCCGGTCGGTTGCACATTGATGAAGAAATGATGCGGGAACTGATGGCCGTTCGCGACTTGGCCAAACCGATTGAAAGCTTGTTGGTGGTTGATGCGCTTATCGGACAAGACGCCTTGAATGTTGCCGAGCAATTTCATCAAAAAATCGGCATTACGGGCACAATTTTAACGCGTATCGACGGTGATTCCCGCGGCGGTGCCGCTTTATCCATGCGCGCCGTTACAAAAACGCCCGTTCGCTTTTTGGGTGTGGGCGAAAAAGCCGATGCGCTGGAAGTGTTTGATGCCAAACGCATTGCCGATCGCATTTTGGGAATGGGCGACGTGGTCGGGCTGGTTGAAACGGCCATGGAAAAAATCAATCAGGAGGAGGCACAAAAAGCAGCCGAACGCATGATGAGCGGCCATTTTGATTTAAACGATATGCTTTCGCAAATTCAACAAATCAACAAAATGGGCGACATTAAAGGCATTATGAAAATGATTCCGGGACTTTCCAAACTGCAAAGCAAACTGAATGCGGCCGATATTGACAACAAAATTATTAAACATCAGGAAGCCATTATTCTCTCCATGACGCCCAAAGAGCGCAAAAATCCCGATATATTGAAAGCCGCCCGAAAACAACGCATTGCGGCGGGCGCCGGCGTGCAGGTGAGTGATGTCAATCGCTTGTTAAAACAATTCGAACAAATGGCACAAGTGATGAAATATTTTAAAAAAGCAGGCCCGCTCGGTATGATGGGTATGATGAAAAAAATGAATGCTTTAACCGGCGGCAATCTGCCGAATACGGGCAACTTTGAGGGTCAACTTCCCTCCTCTTTTAAATATAATCCGTTTAAAAAATAAACATTTTCTTCCTTTTTTGGTGTTTTTTGCTTGACGAATAAAAAAGAGTATGGTATAAAAAGCCATCTTTCATAAACTGGAATGGTATTTTCAGTCTCTAAGGAGATACATCAATCCGCGATGGTTCGTGCATTGGTGCGATTATTCCGTATACGGTTTATGAACGGTAAACATAAAAACAATGAAAGGAATAAAAATATATGTCAGTACGTATTCGTTTAGCCCGCGGCGGTTCTAAAAAACGTCCGGTTCATAAAATTGTTGTTGCCGATAAACGCGCCCCGCGTGACGGTCGGTTTATTGAAGCATTGGGATCATATAATCCGTTATTGCCCAAAGATCATGCCGATGCTTTGCGCGTGAACGTTGAAGCGGCGAAAAAATGGATGGCACAAGGTGCCGAATTAACCGAACGGGTGCAAAAACTTTTTGCCTTAATCGGTTTAACGGAAAAACCGGCCATTCACGAACAACCGAAAAAATCGGCGCCGAAAGCCAAAGCCCAAGAACGGTTGAAAGAAGCTCAAGAAAAAGCCGCTGCCGCTCGTGAAGCGGAAGAAGCTGCCGCGCGGGAAGCCGAAGAAGCCGCCAAAGCGGCGAAGGAACAACCGGCAGAAACGCCGGCGGAAGCAACACAGGAACAACCTGCCGAATAAGGAATAAAAAATGTCCCAACTCGTCTGTATCGGTCAAATCATCAATGTTCACGGCGTGAAAGGCGCGGTTAAAATTAAATCGTATCTTTCAAATCCCATGGATATCGGCACATTTGAATCGGTTACGGATCAAAAACAAAAACGATTCTTCAAAATTAAAGCATTGAATCAAAAACAAGGCATTGTTTTGGCACGCATTCAAGGCATTGAAACGCGTGAAGACGCCGAAACTTTAAAAGGCACTTCTCTTTATATCGAACGCGCTCAATTACCGAAAGAAAAAGCAGATGAATATTACTACTGCGATTTAATCGGGTTAACGGTTTATCATGGGGGGAAAGTGTTCGGCAAGGTGTTATCGGTGGAAAACTTCGGTGCCGGCGATATTATTAACATTCAATTATCGAACGGCAAAGTTTTTCCGTTTGATTTTTCAAACGCAACGTTTCCGGTTGTTTCCGTTAAAGACGGATATATGGAAATTTGCTTGCCGATCGGGCTGGAAGGAGTGTTACATGAAAATTAACGTGTTAACGCTTTATCCGGAAATGTTCCCCGGCTTTTTGGGGTATTCGCTGGCAGGAAAAGCTTTAAGCGAAGGAAAATTCAGCTTTAATGTGGTGAACATTCGTGATTTTGCCACCGATAAATATAAATCGGTTGATGATACGCCTTTCGGCGGCGGCGCCGGTATGATTATGAAACCGGACGTTGTCGACGCGGCGTTAAAATCCGTTTACAAAAGCGGTCCGATTTATTATCTCTCGCCGCGGGGCGACGTTTTTCGTCAACAAACGGCGCATGAATGGGCAAAATTAAACGAAATAACGTTTTTGTGCGGACGATTTGAAGGAATTGACCAGAGAATTCTTGAAAAATGGCAAATTAAAGAAATCAGTGTCGGCGATTTTGTCTTGTCGGGCGGCGAACCGGCGCTGTTAACCATGTTAGATGCGGTTGTCCGCCTCTTACCGAGTGTTATGGGAAATGAAACCTCTCAATATGACGAAAGTTTTGAAAACGGTTTATTGGAATATCCGCAATATACAAAACCGCAAAATTGGGAAGGTTATCAGGTTCCGGAAGTTTTGGTATCGGGGCATCACGCCAAAATTAAAGAGTGGCGTTTGGCACAATCGCTTGCATTAACCAAAGCAAGAAGACCGGACTTGTGGGAAAAATATCCGGATCGGAATAAATATGAAAGGAAAGTATCATGAACTTAATTAAAGAATTGGAAAATGAACAAATCGCCAAATCAGGCAAAAAAATTCCTGATTTCAAAGCGGGCGATACCGTTAAAATTATGTATAAAATTGTTGAAGATAAAGGTCGTGAACGCTTACAGGCTTATGAAGGCGTTTGCATTGCCCGTCATAACGACGGCTTAAATTCTTCCTGTGTTATTCGCAAAATTTCATTCGGCGAAGGCGTGGAAAGAATTTTCCCCTTATATTCACCGAACGTTGCCAGTATTGAAGTTGTCCGTCGCGGTAAAGTAAAACGCTCTAAAATTTACTATCTGCGCAAATTATTCGGTAAAGCGGCGCGTATCAGTGAAGAAAAAGATAAAGCCGAAACAACGGAAGAATAAGTGTGACTTATTTATCAAAAAAAATGCCCCGCTTTTTCAAACGGGGTATTTTTTTAAAAGACGCTTGATTTTTTTATTCATCGCCGATTTTTAAAGCTTGAATAAAGGCGCTTTGCGGAATTTCCACATTACCGAATTGCCGCATTTTTTTCTTGCCTTCCTTTTGTTTTTCCAACAGTTTGCGCTTTCGGGTGATATCACCGCCGTAACATTTTGCCGTCACATCTTTTCGAAAAGCGGCAATATCTTCGCGGGCAATAATCTTGCCGCCGATACTGGCTTGAATGGGAATTTTGAATTGATGACGCGGAATGAGTGTTTTTAAGCGTTCGCAAATTTGCCGTCCGCGTCTTTCCGACTGGGAACGATGCGCCAAAAATGCCAACGCATCAACCTGCTCACCGTTCACCAAAATATTCACGCGCACCAAATCACTTTTTTCATAATCGGATACTTCATAATCGAAACTGGCATAGCCGCGAGAGATGGATTTCAACCGATCATAAAAATCAAACACAATTTCATTCAGCGGCAAATGATAAACAGCCATGGCACGATTACCGACATACGTTAAATCTTTTTGCACGCCGCGCCGTTCGGAACAGAGTTGTAAAATACTGCCCAAATAGTCATCGGGCGTTAAAACGGTTGCCTTGACCCAGGGTTCTTCAATAAATGCAATGCTGCTCGGATCGGGCATATCGGCGGGATTATGCGTGACAATTTCCGTGCCGTTCGTTAAATGCACTTTATAGGCAACCGACGGCGCGGTGGTGATTAAATCCAAGTTAAATTCCCGACTTAACCGCTCTTGAATAATCTCCATGTGCAAAAGCCCCAAAAAGCCGCACCGAAAGCCCTGCCCCAAGGCGGTGGATTTATCGGGCGAAAACTGAAAAGCGGCATCATTCAGCTGCAATTTTCCCAACGATTCTTTTAAGTTTTCATAATCGCTCATATCCACGGGGAACAGGGAGCAAAACACAACGGATAAGCTGGGCTTAAAGCCGGGAAGCGCGGTTTGCGTCGGATTTTTATCATCGGTAATGGTATCACCGACCCGCGTTTCACCGATGGATTTAATACCGCAAATAATAAATCCGAGCTCACCTGCGGCCAAAGAATCGCAATCGGTCATTTTAGGGGTAAAAACACCCAAGCGCTCAACTTTATAAACGGCTTTCGTTGCCATCATTCGAATGGACAAGCCTTTTTTCAAAACGCCGTCAATCACGCGCACCAACACAATAATGCCCAAATACGCATCATACCACGAATCCACCAACATGGCTTTTAAAGGCGCCGCTTCATCGCCTTTCGGCGCCGGCAGCCGATGAACGATTGTTTCCAACACCTCGTCAATACCGATTCCCGTTTTTGCCGAAATCAGCGGTGCATCATGCGCATCAATGCCGATCACATCTTCAATTTGCGTTTTAACCCGATCGGGATCGGCCGCCGGCAAGTCAATTTTGTTAATCACCGGCACAATTTCATGATCGGCATCTAACGCTTTATAAACATTGGCCAGCGTTTGCGCTTCAACCCCTTGTGTTGCATCAACCACCAAGAGCGACCCTTCGCAAGCCGCCAAAGATCGACTGACTTCATAGCCGAAATCCACATGCCCCGGCGTATCAATTAAATTTAAAATATAAGTTTCGCCGTTTTGCGCCCGATAATTCAACCGCACGGTTTGCGCCTTAATGGTAATGCCCCGTTCGCGTTCAATATCCATATTATCCAAAAGCTGTTCTTTCATTTCCCGATCGGAAACGGCACCGCATTTTTGAATAAGCCGATCCGCCAACGTGGATTTGCCGTGATCAATATGCGCCACAATGGAAAAATTGCGAATATGCGATAAATCTGACATTTATAATTCCTTTTTCAAAACCGATGAAGGCACTATACCCGAAACACGGTTAAAAATCAAGTTTTTTCGGGATTTTCTTTTCAATTAAAACACCAAATGCAATAAAATACCGAAAAGAGCGCCCGAAATCATAATTTGAATCATGGAAAGGCGCAATTTCAACGCACTGAAAAAAGCAAGCAGCGCTATAACCGTTTCAACGGGATTAACGGCAAAGCCTTGTAAAGAAGCCCCCGCGGTGATAAAGTCAAACAAGCGCCTCCACGGAACGGGTTGCGTAAAAACCGACATACCGGCAAACAACACAATCGCATAAGAAATCATGGCAACGCCCGCATAGCGCACCCCTTTTAATATGCCTTGCATAAAAAGCGTTTTTTCCAATCGATCCAAAACGGTAATGGCGCAAAACGACAGGAAAACAGTGGGCAACACAAGCCCCAACGAGGCTGCCAAAGCCCCTAAAATACCCCGTTGCGTAAAACCGATCCATGTGGCCGTGTTTAAACTGACGGCACCCGGCGTGATTTGCGATAAAACAAGCAAATTGCCGAATGCGTCTAATGAAAAAACAGGATTTTCTTCCACAAAAGTTGTCATCAACAGCGGAATAATCATATAACCGCCGCCGAACAAAACCACGCTGAATTTGGCAAACTGACAAAACAAAAAAAGACTACTCATGTTTTTTCTCCTTGAAGAAGAGCTTTTTTTGCTTCTTTAAAATTAAAAAGAATCCGACGGGCATGGAAAACATAATTACATAAAGCGGATATACGTTTGCCATCAGTAAAATCAGCAAAATTAAAATAATGAGCCCGTCCCAAACGGAATGAATAATCTCTTTTCCCAAGCGCCACGCCGTTACGGCAAAAACGCCCGTTACTGCCGAGCGAATACCCGAAAAACCGCTTGTAATGTAAGGATTATTCGGACTTAAATCCGGAAAAAAATAAGCAATCGAACAAATAATCAGCAAGGAGGGAATCATCACACCGATTAAGGCCGCCACCGAGCCGATAAATCCCGCTATGCGCGAACCGACATATAACGACGCATTCACGGCAATTAACCCCGGCACGGTTTGCGTTAATACCACCATATCCAATATTTCTTTTTTATTGAGCCATTTATGTTTGCGCAAAAAAACTTCTTCAATCACGGGTAACATGGCCAATCCGCCACCCACCACGAATAAGGCAATTTTAAAAAAGGTACAGAATAAAACCCGACACCGAACAATCAGCTCTTTTTTTGTTATTTTTTCAGGTGTTGTTTGAAACGATTTTCTCATTTTTGAGACAGAGCCGTTTTTTGCGCTGCTTTTTCATCTTTCGAAGCGTCTTTGACCTCTTTTGCCTTAACGGCGTTTTTATTCGCTTCGGCTTTCGAGGCTTCTCCGGCTTTTTCATCTTTTGAAGCTTCTTTTGCCTCTTCCGCCTTTACCGGCTCTTGAACCGCTTCGGCTTTTGGGGCTTCACCTGCTTTTTCATCTTTGGAAGCCTCCCCTTTTTTGCTTGTTCTTAACAATTCGTCCGTTTTGAATTCCATTTCCAAAACAAGCTGGCCGTTTTCATCAAAAATTTGAGCAATACCGTCTTTTTTACCCTCTTTAAAATGCGCGATGCTTCTTAAAACACCGTTTTCAAAATAGGTGCGACTTTCGCCGTTTAACAAATTATCACGATATTCATCTTCGCTTTGTAACTTGCCGTTTGCATGATAAATGCGTTGTTTTCCCTGCATTTGCCCGTTCACATACGCCGCATCGATGTGAATTTGTCCGTCGGGATAATATTGTTTAAATTCCCCGTCCGGCACATTATTCTTTAAAATGGTTCTGGAATTCAGCTGTCCGTTTTCATAATAGGTGGCAAACTCACCGTTTTGCTCGCCGTTTTGATAAAGCGCCGTTGTTTGCACTTGTCCGTTTTGATAATAAGCAATAAAAGGTCCGCTTTGAACACCGTTTTCAAATGTTTTTTCCGCCGCCAGCTGACCGTTTTCATAATATTCCTGTGATTTTCCCACCGCTTGTCCGGCACGCATAACCACATGCGATTGCAAATTACCGTCAGAAAAATACGTGTTCATTTCACCGTCGGGCAAATCGTTTTTATAATGCAAATCCATTTTAATTTGCCCGTTTTGATAATAAGCTTTTGCCGTACCGTCTTGCTTACCGGCTTTAAAATAAACCTCGTTTTCCAAACTTCCGTCGGGATAATAAGATTTACTCACACCGTCAATTAAATCGGCCTTATAAGTTTCTTCCTGCTGCAAGGCACCGAAATCATAATACGACTTGGAAACGCCTTCTTTAAAGCCGTCTTTATAATGCTCTTCCGATTGTAACTGTCCGTTTTCATAATAAGTTTTAACAATGCCTTCCGGCCCTTGCGGTTTAAACAACCCCTCGCCTTTGAGCTTGCCGTTCGGATAATATTCTTTCACTTCGCCGTTTAATTCGCCGTTTGTAAAATGACGCTCCAACAATAATTGCCCCGTTTCGCTAAATGCCTTATCCGTTCCGTCTTTCAAACCGTTTTTGTAATTCGTTTCAAAGTGCAATTGTCCCGACGGATAATAAATGCGCGAAACTCCTTCGGGTTTTCCCATTTTAAAAGTTGTTTCGTTTAACAATTTACCGGTATCATAGTAGGAAACGGCTTTATCAATCAAAAGCCCCTGATAATACATTTCAATCGTTTGAATTTGCCCGTTTTCATAATAGGTTCGACTTTCCCCGTGCGGTAATCCGTTAAAGAAATGCGTTCTTGCCAACAGTTTGCCCTCTTTTGTTTTTTCCTGCACAATACCCGTGAGCGGCATTTTACCGTTTTTCACATAAAAAATGCCGTTATTAAAGAAAATTTCATCTTTGGTAAAAGTGGGCAGTTTCATTTTTTTATCCGCAGAGGCTACGGGTTGCATCTCTCCCTCGGCTTGCGGACTGATATTCACAACCGGCTTAAAGCCCGTCGGCTCGTTTTGAGCAATATCCTGCACGGGGGCCGTCGGTTTCGAAGTCGGCACAACTGCCGTCGGTTCCGGCTTGACCAACGGTGCCGTTTGCAACACAGGCGCTAAACGAACGGCCGGCGCGGGGGACGACACAGCCGGAACAGTCTGCCCTGCTTTTGAAGGAACGGCGGGTGTTTTCATGACCGGTGCGGGAACAACGGTACCGTTTGCCGCGGGCATAACCATTTGAGTCGGTGCCTGAATTTGATGAACGGGAACGGCATTCCCCGCGGCGGGAACCTGTCCCATAACGGAAGCCGATAAAGATCCGGAAGAAAGCGGGCGCACGGCACGCGTCGGCTGAATGTTTGCCGCTTCCCGTAACGCCGCCGCATTGCTGACAACCTGTGCTTCAACGGATACCGTGCCGAAAAGCAACCCGCTCATTAACGCCATATTAAAAACTTTATTCATAAAAACTCCTTTTATAAAAGTGTTATTAAAATAGCAGATTACACAATTAAAATCAATCTTTTTTATGTTATTTTTAAATATTTTCTTATTTGATAAATCTTCCTTGACAGAAAACAAGGCTTTTGATATTTTAAAAACAAGAAGGAATTTTTGAATGGAATATTTTGTTTTTTTGATTCTTTTAATCGGATACGCGGCTCTTTTTTATGTTATTTATTCCGTTTATTCGCTTTTGAAAGGGCGATTCGGCGTTTTTGCGCCTTATGTGCCGAGTGTGGGAAAATCAAAAAAGAATATGCTTGATTTGGCACGCGCGGAACTTCTTCAAGCCGAAAAACAAATGACGGTTATCGATTTGGGCAGCGGCAGCGGCTCATTATTGCTGCCTTTGGCAAAAGAATTTCCCGATCATCGTTTCATCGGCATTGAATATGATTGGATTTTAATTCTGGTTTCTTTGTTTCGATCGCGCAAACTCAAAAACATCGAGTGGCATAAGCAAAATTTTATGAATTATTCCTGCGAAAAAGCCGATATTGTTTTTTGTTATTTGTTAAAGACAATGCAGGAACGCGTGGGGCTGAAACTGGCCCGTGAAATCAGCGATTCCTGCGTTGTCATTACGGAACTTTATCCCGTCAATCATTTGCGTCTTGTCAAAGCCGTCAAACCGGCATTCAACTTGGGTATTCCGGTTTATAAAATGCGCAAATAAGGTGTTAATTTTCAAACCGTGAAAATAATTCGCACACTTCTTTCAAAGCTTTTTCGCGCTCTTTTTCATTGTCAAACGAACGGCAGACATATTCTTTTAAATACATATTCAACAAATTACTTTCAACGGCTTTAACGGCACCGCGTACGGAACGTAATTGCGTTAAAACATCAGAACGGTTTCGCCCCGCCTCCAACATTCTTTTAACGCCTTCGATTTGCCCGATAATCCGATTTAATTTCGGCAATTGCGACATCGGATTTATCTCTTTTTGTTTCGACAGTATTTTCATTGTATTATTCCTTTTGTTACCCTTCAATCCCATTGATTGAACAACTTTATCATAAAAAAAGAAAATATTTTTGTCAATAAAAAACGATAATATTTTTTTAAAAAAGAAATAAAATTATTTTAAGTTTTTTATAAAATATTTATTTATCAATATATTATTTAAAAATATAATTTGTTAATAAATTATTGATTAGTTTCATTATTTATATTTGAATCGCTTCGAATATGATTTTTCAGGAAATAAATGCCCAAATAAATCAATGCCAAAAAGAACGGCAGAAAGAAATAAACGGCCCGATAGACGAACAAACTGGCCAAAACAGCGCCCTTTTCTGCCATAGCATGCGGAAAAAGCAATAAAAACAATGATGTAAAAACGCCCAATCCGCCCGGTACCTGCGATACCAGCGCCGTTACTTGTGCAATGGTATAAACAATAAAAACCGGCAAAAAGGGCGTTTCAAGATGATAGCGCAAAACAGAATAAAAAACAACCGATACCAAAAAGTTATCGGCAAACCCCACCAATAATTGTAATCCCGTTAATCTTTTTGACGGCGCTTTTAAGGTAACGCCGCCAATGCGAACGCTTCGTTTTGACTTGATGACCCAAAACCAATAACCCGAAAAAGCACAAACGATGAGAATTGAAACGCCGTAATATGTTTCCAAGTGCGCTTGATCGGTTAACGCGGGCGTGAACGGCGTTAAAAGCGTGGCAATCACGTAAATCAGACCCATTCCCATAAAAAGCGTTAATGTTTCAAAGGCAATCAGCAGTAAAATTTGCGCGCGCGGAAGCCCGAGCGGCGTATAAAACAAATATCGAACGGCACCGCCCGAAATAAAGGCATGCCCCACCGTATTACTGACGGCAAAACCGACGGCTGCGGTTTTAAACACCGTTCGAAACGGCAGTTTATATCGAATGTAATCCAATGCCGACACATCGTAACAAGCCAACACAACAAAATCGGCAACAACGAAAAAACAGGCAATCAATAACACCCAAAGCGGCGTTGAACTCATTAACTGCCATACTTTTTCCCATCCCGCTTTTTCCACTTCTTTGATAATCAACCAAAGAGCCAAACCGAAAAAGAAAAAACTGATAAATTGAATGATTCGATTGAACATTTGAAAAAATCCGATAAAAAAACGGCGGATAACGGTTTTATCCGCCGTTTTATTTTTTAGAACATCATTGTTGCGCGAATGGAAGCAACCGTTGCCGTATTCGATTTTTGATTCAAGCCGGGATTGATGTAAAACTGCACATCCGGCGTGATGGTCATAAACGAGCTGATGCCCCACGCCCAATAAGCTTCCAACATATTTTCAACCGAGCGCGACCCTTCTCCGTTTACGCCTTTATCCAGCTTATTCACGGCACCCGCAAAGCCGATTTGATCCAAGGCGTTTCGATTGAGCGGATTATTATAAACGCCGCCCAACACATATGACTGACGAATACCGTTTACGCCTTTATTCACACCGTTGGCACGCATAAACAAAGCTAATTTTTGCCCCATATTTTGTTGGGCATTCACGCTCCACCCTTGTGTTTTTTCCGGCTGTGCCTCAACGGACGGCTGATGATAGAGCAGCACGCTCAAAGTTGCCTGTCCCAATTTATTTTTCGGGTTAATCGTTCCGCTGACAAATGACGTAAACTTTTTGCCCCAATGATTTGTGGAAATATTGTTGCCGTCAATGTTTTGCGCATCTTGTCCGCCGGCAGATATACTCCAAAACGGATCAGGCGATACGGTTAAATAACCGCCTAAACTTGCCGACGGATAGGTACTTGTTGCGTTTTGCGAAAACGATTCGTTGACAAAGTTAATTTGTTGGTTCGAATCGTAAGTCGTTCCGTCAAAATTATACATCGGAAACTGTCCGAGCGTTACGCTGAGCCAATTTAATTTGCCGGGCATTTGATGCGTATAACTTAATTCATAGAAATAGTTTGCTTTTGTCGTATAATCGTTTAAAGGCGTTACCACTCCGATATTACTGCCGAGTTCGGCACCGTTACCGTTCCAATAGCGCACCATTTCATACGCCAGGTTGGCCGAACCGCTGCCCCATGTATCCGACTGAAACATATCCCATGTGGCGGCACCGTAATATTGCGTTTGCCACGGGGTAATATGCCCCGACGGCGCCCCGCGTTGCCCCATCAAAGAAACATCTAACGTATAAGACAAACCCGTTTCTTTCAACAACTCGTTTTTTGCTTGCGCATAAGCGTTGGCCCAGCTGTTCACATCTTTATCGGCCCGACTTAAAAAAGAAGGGCTTGTTGCCTTTCTGCCGCGTGCCGTTTTCCCGTGTACAATCGGCACCGGATGCGTTGTTTCATCAGCGTTTAATACCGGAACATCGCCGGCGGATTTTCCGTTCGGGCACGTTTTTTCTGCCATGGCCTTCTTATTCATTCCATCACCGCCGTTTCTGCCTTGAATGTTATTTTGAAGCGACATCGGCTTACCGGCATCTTTCACAACAGGTTTTACAGGTTGTTTTTGCGCAGGTATTTTAGCGGAAGGCTCCTTTACACCGTACGTTTTTTGCAGGGCCTCCTGATGCAGGCGTGATGCCTTTTCTTCATTTGTTTCCGTTATATTTTGCCACTTTTCTTTGGTCCCTTCTTTCACGTCTTGCCATGTTTCTTTGGTTCCCTCTTTCACATCTTCCCATTTTTCGGCGGTAGCGTCTTTCACATCACTCCACTTTTCGGCCGTTGCATCTTTTATGTCACTCCACTTTTCGGCGGTAGCGTCTTTCACGTCACTCCACTTTTCGGCGGTAGCGTCTTTCACGTCACTCCACTTTTCGGCGGTAGCATCTTTTGTTTTTTGCCACGTATCGGAAGCGCTTTCGGAAAGTGATTTTTGCTTTTGAATATTTAATTGTTCCCTTTTCACGGCGCGATCCCGCACCAATTGTTTTTGCGTGCGGTTCAGTTTTTCGGCTTTGGGACTTTTTTGAACAGCTGCCTCAATTTGTGCCTTATTTTGTTCCGTTTGAACGGGATGCATCGGCGCTGCCCGACTACCGGTTAACCGATACGGCGGTGTACCGTTTGCATCAGTCGGTTGCATTTGTGCCGTTGCTTCCTGCGCCCAACATAAAAAACTTAAAATACCCGTTAAAAAATAAAAGTGTGCTTTTTGCATAATAAAATTCCCCCATCATAAAAATTGAAGTGATAAAAAAAACATCAAACAATTGACTAGGTCTTTTCCTGCGACAAATGCAACAAAATAAAGTCGAAAGAATATAAATTTTTCCGCTTAAATGAAATTTATTCGATTAAGAATCCGATGACTGATCCGGTAAAACGGTTATAATATGCAAATCGGATATGCGCGCCATTTCGTCGTCTTTTCGGACAATATAAGGCGGAATGGGCGGGGCCGGCTTTAATTCCGATCGCTTTTTATATTCCGGCACTTTATCGTAAAGCGGCGTTGTTACTTTGTTAATCGGTCTGTCCAAATGGCCGGCATATAAAACAAGTTGTTTGTTGGGCGCCATACTTAACAAACCGCTACCGCTTACGACCGAATCGGCTAATGTTTTAATTTTGCGCTTAATCGGGAAATATAAATCAAAACCCACCTTAACCTGTTTGGGCCCCGGCAGTAAAGGACCCGTCCAATCGAACCAACTCCATGAGCGATCATAAGAACTTCTGTCCACTTTGGTATAAGGCGTAATGCCTTTTGTTAACACATTTCTTGTTTCGGGATTATTTTGACGTTTAATAATTTTAGCTGCCACCGAGCTCATAATAATATCGGCTGTTTCCTGACTGTATTTTGAAGAAATTTGATGCCAATCCTGCACGCAAACCAAAAATTTGTTTTGTTTCACCCGTCCGAAAATAATCCCGTCCGTAATGCTTTCCAGCGAAGGCATATGTTGAAATTCATCTAAAATAAAGCCGACGGAACACGGGCCGACTTTGCCCTCCCCGGGGCCGTATAACATTAAATACTGCGTGGACATGTTAATAAACAAGGTACTTAACAAAACGGAAGACTTTAAATCTTCATACGGTACCGACATATAAATGGTCACCGGTTTATATTGTCCGGTTTCTTTATCTTTAATGCCGCGCAATTGTTCATAATTGAAATCGTTTAACGACGTGCGACACCGAACGGCGGAATTTTTAAAAATATTCACGCCCGACAAAGCCATTGACATGACCGAACCGCGTTGCTTATCGGGCAAACTCAATACTTGGTTTAATTCCAAAAGCGTGCGTCTGCCATAACCGTAATAAGCCGTTTCCAACACGATTTTTTCAAAAATCATTTGCCACGCATCTAAATCCAAGGCCGCTATATCCTGATTTTTCTGTCGCTCGGCAATTTCCGCATTACACCGAATCTGGGCGGTATTGATAATATCCAGCAACATGGCAAAACAGGCATCATGTCCGTGCCACTCCGCGGGAATTAAATCCCAGGTGCCGACGGGCAAGTAATTATTCAAGGTGATTTTATGTTGTTTGGCCTTTTCTTTGGCGGCCAAAACTTCGGGAAAATCCCGCATGGATTCATAATAGGTTATTAAAATATCATAATCTTCATCATCCATGGCTTTGTTTTTAATTCGCGACAGGAAATAATCATTTGCCTGCGCCTGATCAACTTTTCCGCATAAATAGCCGGCTAATCCCGTTAAACACCCCCGTCCCGTTTTAACCCAATACGGATCGGTGCCGGAAGGGCCGTCGGGAATTAAAAAAGAAATCAAATTATCGATATACCCTTCCCGCCCGTCTTGTAACGACGGCAAATTGCCGGGACCGATCGGATTCCAAGACGGCCAATAAATGCCTTTTTCTTTATGATCTTTTCCCATCCAGTTCATTTTAAAGACAGGCCCGAGCGTTGCCCGATAACCGCTTGTTAATTTTGCAATTTCACCTTTCGGATCATGAATAATGAGCGTTGAATCCGTATCCTCCAAAATAGAGGGAATAATCACGCCCATCGTTTTTCCCGACCCCGGCGCGCCGATACAAAAAACCGATCGACAATCCGGCATTTTCATTTTTCGATCGGCAAACAAACCCAACAACAAATGCTTGCCTGCATATAAACCCATTTTTTCAATATCTTTTGCCGAAGCTTCGCGTCCGTCGCCAAATCGTTGCGGAAACAAATAATACGGATTGGCATGACAAATCCACAATTCATAAAAGAAAAAAGCCCCCATGGCAATGAGCGGAAAACGCCACGCGGCAAAACTGTACCAGTTAAAATGATGCGGTTCATCAAACCAAAACAGCTTAAACCACCGCCAATAATCCGATAAAGGCAAACTGAAATGCCCTTGAAACACTTTGGTGAAATAAGCGGCATAAATTTCAAAAAGATTATTTTCAAAATGCGAAGAAATAACCTGTGAGAAAGGCAAACAAATTAAGGCGCACACCCAAAACAGAACAAAACCCAATAAAGCGCGCCATGACCACCATTTCAGGCAGTTTCTGGTTGATATTTTTTCGGGCGCCCATCTGATAACCATATTTATCCTTTCGTTTTTCCCTTAACCGGACGCATATTCTGCGCTTTGCCGATAACCCGCATCGGCCCTTTTTCACGCACAATTTGAGATATTTCTTCAATCGTATAACCGGCATTCGTTAAATCGCGGACAGTTTCTTCATCATCCGTCGGCTTAACGGGTTTCGCCGGTTTTGCGCGCTGCGACGCTGTTTCTTCATAAGCCGACCGCATTTCTTCTTCCCGTTTTTCAAGTTCTGCCTCTCGTTTTAAACGCTCTTGTTCGGCATAATAGGCATTTTTTGCCATTTCGGCCGTTACTTTGATTTCGGCTTTCTTTTCCTGCGCTTCGGTATGCGACACAATCATTTGCGGAACATTTTCCGAAGAACGATTTAAAGAAATAACCTTTGGCTCCGCCGCTGTCGGCATTTGACGAACGGAAACAGGCATTTCTTTTTTATTGAAATCAGCCGAATTGTTTTCAAATGCTTGCCGTTCAAAGAAAGAATGCTTTGCGAAATCAAGCGTTTCTTTTTTATTTGAAAGGCTTGTTTCATTTTTCGGCTTTGTTTGAAGGATCACTTGTTTCGGCGCTTGCTCAACAGATTGATTGCCTGCTTGACTTTCCGCTTGCGCCCTTGATTGCAAAATCGATAAAGGCGCTTTTTTATCTGATATTTGTTCGCCTGTTTGCTTATCCGGCACAGGTTTTTGTTCTTTGGTTTCAAAATTTTCTTTTAAGGCTTGATTTTCGGTTAAAATTTTGGCTTTTGATGATGCTTGTTTTTGTTCAGGTTCTTCTTGTAATTTCTTTTGGCGTTCAGCCTCTTTTTGTGCTTGTTCTTTATGAAATTTTTGAAGCCCCCAAGCGCGGTTTTCTTCCCGTTCGGGCTCTTTTTTCAACGGACGCCGACTGTTTTTTGTTGGCGCGCCCTTTTTCTTTTTGTTTTTAACTTGTTCCTGTCGATATTTTTCAAGGGCTTCTTCCCGATCCAGCATGATTTTACGACACAATCTTTCGCGTGTTTTTTCTTTTGTTTTTCTCACATCCAAACAATAACTGTTCCAACCGCTTAAACTCATCAGCTGCTTCGGATCAATATAGGTGCCGCATAAATTGATACCGTCCAACGCAAAAACGGATAAATCAATATCGGTTAAGTCTACTTTGGAAAAATCCAACCGCCGCACATCCAAACAAATCAAATCTTCTTTCGAAAGCGTGCGAATATCAAGCTCTCCGCTTTCAATCAGACGAATGATTTTTTCAAGCTCCGTTAAATATTTTTCGGCTTCTTCATCAAAAAAGGCTTTTTCCGTTTTGTTATGCTTAAAAAACGTTCGTTTAAAAGTAGCGCCCGAAAAATCACAGCCGCTCAAATCAGAATCTTCAAAATAAGCCTCATCGAAGCAACAGTTTGAAAAATCGGCATTTTGTGCTTTTGTTTTATAAAAAACGGCGCCTTTAAAGTTACACCCGTCAAACAAACCGCCCGATAAATCGGCACCTTTGAGATTCAGCCCCGAAAAATCACATCCCGATAAGGTTTTACCGCTGCGCACCGCTTCAATCAACCGAACGGATCGTTCATCGGAACGATAATCCTTGCGCTCGGAGGGCAGAACAAACGCAGATCCCTCTTTTTGCCCTAAGGAAAAATAAATCATATCGGCATCGGTTACTTTCACGTCTGCCGTTTTTCTTTCCGGTCGTTTTAATTCTTGTTCCATGGCTTCATTATAACACATAATCTTAAAAAAGAAACAAAAAAAAGATGACAACTTAAAATTCTTGTGATATGATGAGCCGTTGAAAGGAAAAAGATGATTTATCTGATTGGCTCACTGGCCGTTATACTGGATCAATTAACGAAATATTTGGCCGTTTCGTATCTGCCGGAACATCAATTTGTTCCCGTTTGTCCTTTTTTCAATTTCTTTTTAACTTATAATAAAGGCGTGAGCTTTTCGTTTTTATGGTCGGATACGGCTTACGGACCTTATGTGTTAAGCCTGCTTTCACTCATTATTTGTCTCGGTCTTGTTTACTGGATAACCCGCGAATCCGATCAATTTATGAAAGCTTGTTTGGCATTGGTGTTGGGCGGTGCGCTCGGCAACGTTATTGATCGCGTGCGAATCGGCAGCGTTATTGATTTTCTTGATTTTTATTATCATTCTTATCATTGGCCCGCCTTTAACATAGCCGATACGGCTATTTGTTGCGGGGCGGGTCTTTTATTTTTTAAACTGTTTTTACAAAAGAAGGAAAAAAAATGAAAAAAATACTCTTTATTGTTCCGTTACTTGTTATTCTCAGCGCATGCAGTGAATCAAAGCCGCCGTTGGAAAGCACACAAATTGTTGACGGCAAATCCATTGTTATGCCGCCCGAGTTTTATGTTTTACCCAAAGCATCAGCCCCCGCAAGCACCTCCGAAAATGCGACCGCATCCGATAACAATCAATCAAAAATAAAAGGATAGAATCATGATTCATACGACCTTGTCGGAACACGCCGAAACCGTTCGCAAAATGAACTTACGCCAAGCTTTTCGGGAAGATGAAAATCGCTTTCAAAAGTTTTCCGCTTCATTTGAAAACCAAATTTTATTGGATTATTCCAAAAATCTCATTACCGATGAAACCATGGCACTTTTGCTTCAATGGGCAAAAGAAGCGCATTTAAAAGAAAAAATCAATGCCATGATGCAAGGCGAAAAAATTAACACAACGGAAAATCGGGCGGTGTTACATATCGCCTTACGCAATCGGGATAATCACCCGATTGAGGTTGACGGTAAAGACGTTATGCCCGAAATTAACCGCGTGTTGGAGCAAATGCACCGTTTTTCCGATCAAGTGCGCAACGGTTCGTGGAAAGGCGCGACGGGAAAAGCCGTAACGGATGTTGTAAATATCGGCATCGGCGGTTCCGATTTGGGGCCGGCCATGGCTCACGATGCTTTGGCCTTTTATCGCATTGATTCCCTTCGCTTTCACTTCGTTTCCAACGTTGACGGAACGGATATTGCCGAAACATTGAAAAAATGCAATCCCGAAACAACGCTTTTTATTATTTCTTCCAAAACGTTCACCACGCAAGAAACGCTGACAAATGCGCAAACGGCGCGCAAGTGGCTGGTGCAAAAATTGGGCGAAAATGCCATTGAAAAGCATTTTGTTGCCGTTTCCACCAACAAAGAAGGCGTTGAAGCCTTCGGAATCAATCCGGAAAATATGTTTGTTTTTTGGGATTTTGTCGGCGGTCGCTATTCGCTTTGGTCTGCCATCGGTTTATCGCTGATGATCGGAATCGGTTATACGCATTTTACGGAAATGCTCGCCGGCGCACACGCCATGGATAAACATTTTCAAGAAACACCGTTCGAAAAAAATCTGCCGGTTATTTTGGGCGTTATCGGTGCCTGGTATGCCTCTTATTTGGGTGCCGAATCTTATGCCGTTTTGCCTTACGATCAATATTTGCATCGTCTGCCGGCTTATTTGCAGCAATTGGATATGGAAAGCAACGGCAAGAGCGTTCAAAAAACGGGCGATGCCGTTACCCTTTCAACCGGGCCCGTTCTGTTCGGTGCGGCAGGCACAAACGGCCAACATTCGTTTTATCAGCTCATTCATCAGGGCACGCATCTCATTCCGACCGATTTTATCGCGCCCGTGTTTTCGCTGAACGAATCGGTGGGACAGCATAATATTTTACTTGCCAATTTTATTGCCCAACCCGAAGCTTTGATGACGGGCAAAACGGCCGAAGAGTTGCGTGCGCAAGGCGTTGATGAAAAGCTCATTCCGTTTCGCACTTTTTCCGGCAATCGACCGAGCAACACTCTTTTAATTGAAAAAATCACGCCTTACACTTTCGGAGCCTTAATTGCTTTATATGAACATAAAGTGTTTACCCAAGGCGTTTTATGGAACGTGAACAGCTTTGATCAATTCGGCGTTGAGCTCGGAAAACAGCTGGCGAAAAACGTTTTAACGGAGCTTGTCGATTCCACTCAACCGCTTCATCACGATTCCTCCACCAATGCGCTCATTCAAACCGTTCGGCAAAAAAGAAAAGGGTTAAAGAATACATAAAGGAATGAAAAGCTGATGTCCATTCGATTATTACCGCAAAATCTGATCAATCAAATCGCTGCCGGCGAAGTGGTGGAGCGCCCTTCCTCCGCCTTAAAAGAATTGATTGAAAATGCCGTTGATGCCGGCGCCACAAGAATTGACATTAAAATTCAAAACGGCGGTAAAACCTTTTTTTCCGTAACGGATAACGGCAAAGGTATGACGAAAGAGGAATTAACGTTGGCCGTTGAACGGCATGCCACCAGCAAATTACCGCATGACGACTTGTTTGAAATCAATTTTTTGGGGTTCCGCGGTGAAGCCCTGCCCTCCATCGGTTCGGTTGCCAAATTAAGTATTTCGTCACGCACGCCCGATTCGGCGGAAGCATGGAATATTAAAGTTGAAGGCGGCCATAAGTTTCCGCCCGTGCCGACAGCGCATCCGATCGGCACAACGGTTGAAGTGAAAGAGTTATTTTTTGCCACGCCTGCCCGTTTAAAATTTTTAAAATCGGATCAAAGCGAATATTTAAGCGTGAAAGAAATCGTTAATCGCATTGCCATGGCTTATCCGCATATTCAATTTATTTTATCCGATGAAAAACGGCAGATTTTAAATTATCCGATTGTGCCGGAACTGTTTGATCGCGTTGCGCAAGTTATCGGTAAATCGTTTCATGAAAATGCCGTCCCGATTGATGAAGTTTATGATGATATGACTTTAAAAGGCTTTGTCAGTCTGCCCACTTATACGCGTTCAACTGGTGCCGAGCAATATTTATTCGTGAACGGTCGTTTTATTCGGGATAAACTTGTAACCGGCGCCGTTCGGGGGGCCTATCAAGGATTGATCGGGCATGATGCCTATCCCGTTCTGGCCTTGTTTTTAAAGCTTTCCAATGAAAATGTCGATGTCAATGTTCATCCGGCCAAAATTGAAGTTCGTTTTAAAGAAAGTGCCAAAATTCGCGGATTTTTAGTGGCGGCCATTCGTAACGCATTGGCGCAAAACGGGTTTAAAACCGCTACCACCATCGGTATCGGCGCTTTGGAAAAAAGTCAGCCGCAATCTTTTCCCGCAAGAAAACATATCTCTGTTTTTGAAAATAATCGGCAAATGCAAATGATGTC
Organism: uncultured Alphaproteobacteria bacterium; assembly: GCA_947629595.1. Lineage (GTDB taxonomy): Bacteria > Pseudomonadota > Alphaproteobacteria > CAAHEQ01 > UBA3637 > RGIG4140. Next base: position 21,044 of record CANREI010000004.1, read on the forward strand.
CGATGTTGTTTCCGACAAACCGTCAACAAACTGGGCACCCGATTACACATTGCCGCATATCGGATACAGCGTTAAAAAAGATTTGCCCGATGAAAAGCCTGAAACGCCCGCATTTTCCGAACCGTACCAAAATGCCGAACCGAATATCGCGCCGAATGTTACAAATTTGTCGGAAAACAAGCCGCAAAGCGAAACTTTTCCGCCGCTCGGATATGCCAAAGCACAGCTTTATAAAACATATATTATTTCGCAAACGGCAGACAGCATTATCATTATTGATCAACATGCGGCGCATGAGCGTTTAACTTATGAAAAGCTGGCGCAAAATATGGCCGATCATGCGCAAACACAGCTGCTGCTCATACCGGAAGTCATTGAATTATCGCCTGATGAAACAATGATATTAAGCACGCGCGCCAATGAATTAAAAGATATGGGTTTTGTCATTGATGCTTTCGGGCGAGATTGTGTTGCCGTGCGGGAAATTCCGGCGTTGTTGTCTCAAAGCGACATTCAAAAACTTGTGCAAGATTTAGCCGATACGATTTTGGAATATGACGACACCGTTTTATTAAAAGACAAAATGAAAGATATTTGTGCACGCATTGCCTGTCACGGTTCCGTTCGTGCCGGACGGGTTTTAACAATCGATGAAATGAACGCACTGCTCCGTCAAATGGAAGAATGCGCAACGGCCGGGCAATGCATTCACGGGCGACCGACATATATTGAATTAAAACTCAACGATATCGAGCGGTTATTCGGACGCAAAAAATAGCTATTTCCAATAATCTTTAATCCAAGTTGCCGGTTTTAAATGCTTATACAGTTTTTTAATGCCGCGGGGATATTTTCTGTCCGTGGGATCGGAACACCAAATGCCTTTTGAAGCGTCTTCCAAATCGGGCAATCCGTGAAAAGCAATCATTTTCAAGCCTTTTATGTCGGGAATTTTCGGCGACACAAACGACCGCAAATACCACTTGGGCAAGCAATGAAAACGAAAGCTTTTAAACCAATTATCCGGCCAAAAATTTAATTTTCCCCATTTTTCAATTACTTTACCGGATAAATATTCCTGCGATGCCGTGTAAAATTTTTCAACCACTTCTTTGGGATGTTCTTCAAAATAACGTTTAATAAATCCCAACGTGCCCACAACAAACGAATAACAGCTTGCCTGCCCGACTTTATCCCCTTTGGAATGCCAATCGTTAATAATGTAAAATTGAGTGCCTTTCGGATATTCAAAAAACTCATCTAAATTGCCCACAATCAGCGAATCCAAATCAAAGAAAAACACTCTTTGGCCGTCCAATCCGCCCAAATGATCATCACACAAAGCAGCTTCTTTGCGATATGAATATTTTTGCGCCCATTCTTTTTCGGCGGGATTCACGTTTGTAAATTCGGGCAACGGATGCACGATAATATCGGGATTTAACCCCTCGGGATATTCGGTAAAGCAATGAAAATCAATTTTATATTTTGTATTTCTTTTAATCATGGAACACAGTTTATTCACATCATCGGGTCCGTAATAAGTCGGCCCCCATTTAATGCAAATCACGTTATATTTTTTTGCCGATGAAGTCATTTTTTGATTTTTATTTTCCGATGTTTTTGTTTTCATTGAACCTCCGTTGACATATCTGTGATTTTTATAGTGTATCGACATCAACAAAATATGTCAAGCTAAAATTATTTACATAAAAATCAGCCGTCGGATTGTTTTTCAAAAGAAAAGCGCCGACGACACCGTTAAAAAATCCCCCGAAAAAGGGGGAAGCGGCAGAATAAACTAGGCTTTTTTAATGTTTGCACCGATATTTTCCCTCTATCGGCGGGTGGGACAGACGGCTTTATGTCGTCTGTCGCTATGGGCCGATAGGGGGAAAATGAGTACGGCATTGCACATTTTCTACCCGAAAAGAGAGGAGAGGTGCCCCGCTGAATGGAAGCCTTAAAGGCGGGGCATCGGGAGGGACGATGGCTTCGTCCTCTCAAAAGCTGGCCTCACTCACATAAGGCATAGTCGAAGCTGCCGTTGCCGCGACTGATGTAGTCGAGGTAACCGTTATAGAGGTAGACGCGGTACGCGAAGCAGGAAGAATCATTACTTCCATATGGATCGCTCAACCATAAATACTGGCTCGGACGACTGTCTTCCTTCCCGTTATACGCCTTGCTTAATTCCTTCACTCCACTACTTACATCATCACTCGTGCTAGACTTATTACACGCCATCTCTGACCCCTCTGCATGGCAATATCCATATATACACTCTCCTCCGCTATATTGAATTTTATGCCTACATTGTAATTCAGAAATTGTCACCATGTGTTTATTACCCGGCAACGCCTCGCAGAACCGCTTCGCACTCCACCAGGTCATAACCTTTGTTGATATAATGTATTTACTGCTTATATCTCCTGATTTGTTAATATCACTTTCTGCCTTCCTGCACTCACTCTTATAAGTGTCACTCCCCTCACCAAAGCCTTTGCTCTTATCAAATTCACTTGTGCAACTATATCCCCGATACAAATAGCAATACTCTCCCTCTTTGCAATCAGCATTACTCTCGCATTCGCCGATTTTGCAGCGTTGTTTTTCTTCATCCCAATCGGCACATTGGTTGCATGTACCATAATTAGCGTAATAACCTGTATCGCACCAATAATGCTTCCCGTCTCCTTTTTTATCACAATCACTGTTCGTTCTGCATTCAACACATTGATTACTATACAAAACCGGCTTATCTTCCGGACATGTGGCAACACATTCACTGCCGTTCCAGTTTGGTGTATCCGGATAAACATTTTTGCAAGTATCACACTTACCCTCGGCGTTACAAATCGGATAACTTGAACTGGTGCAATGGCTGTTATCACCGCATGCCGCACACTCTTCTATTTCTTTATTCCAATGCTGACTTGATGAGCATTTGCATTGCCTTGTCGCTTCATCCCACGGCGCGTCTTCCGGGCAGTTTTTACACGCACCGTCTGCGCTGCAATACCCTTCACACGTTGCCTCATCGCATTCTTTTCCGCCGCCCGAAACGCCCAAATCTTTGGTCGAAAAGGCTACCATTACTTCATTTTCTTCATTGTCACAAGGGATTTCCGCCGTCTCATAATCTTTACCGTTAATTTCTAATACGGCCGTATCATCCATGCCGTCTAATAAGGTTGCCAAAGGTTTACACACCCCGGCCGGTATGCCTGATAATGCAAATGAATAGCCCGTTTCTGTTTCGCCCGGCGTTTCTGTTTCTATATCTTCAAATTCAACCGCAACGCCATAATTTGCATTAAATTTTAAGTGTTTTTCATCATCGTACGGCGAGCCGAGCAATAATTCTTCCGCCCCTTGCGCAACTTTTATTTTTGCATCGGTGCGCATGAGGTTAATTTCATTCGCGATTTGATTCGCCTGATACCGATTCATGGCCATTCTATATCCTGAAATGCCGCCGATTGAAATAACGCCGATAACGGCCAGAACGCCCAGCATTTCAACCATACTACGGCCTTGTTGCGCTTGATTTTCAATTTGTTTTAATTGTTTTTTCCTTGTTTTATTGCTCATTTTTCGCTTCCTTTCAATGCAAATAGCATAAAATAAACGTACCTTTAATGCAACGCTGATTCCGGGGTAAAATTACCCTTAAATTTTGGTAAAATGGCCTTTTTATAAACCATTGATATTGCATTAAAAATACCTCAAAATAAATTTTTTTTGAAAAAATCAAAAAAAAGTGTTGCAAAAATCGTACGTTTTTTTGATGCATATTCAAAAAAAATCGCCTTGATGAGAGGCGACCGGAAGTTGGAAACTACTCAAAGGAAATAGTGCGATATATTGACCAAAAGGCTATTTTATCGCCTTCCGGTCGTTCGATTACTTGCCTTGTTTATAAAAAAACAAGGCTAAAATCTATCCTTTTTCAAGGATACCTTTGAAAGAGGTTTCCATACCTCGGGGCACACATCACTTGCCTTGCTTCCAGAATAAAAGCTTTTCATACCAATGTCAAGCAGAAAAAGCAGCATCATTTATTTTTTCCTCTATCGGCCCATAGCGGAGCGGCACAGTTGCGCCGCTCCACATCCGCCGATAGAGGGGAAATTCGGCGACAACGTTAAAATTTGATACATTTTCCCTGCTATTTTCTCAATTTTCGGTCCACCGCGCTATTCCACAATAGCGGGATAGCACTTCCCGCCGAAAATAAGAGAGGAAACAAATACAGTTACCCTCAAAAAATAAATATAATATCAGCCGAAAAGAAAAGAGAGTGCCAACTGCAAATAGAGAAGAAAAATATCGTTTGTCTTTACCACTTCTGCCAAAATGACAGCCTGACGCCTTTCCTCCTATCGGCACATAGCGACAGACGACATAAAGCCGTCTGTCACACCCGCCGATAGAGGGGAAAAAGAGAGTGCCATATACAGATAACAGAGTGATACATTAAAAAAATAACGCCGCTTTCGGTTCTCTACCTTTTCTTTCTCATTCTCGGCACATAGCGGAACGTCACAATTGCGACGTTCCACATCCGCCGAGAATGAGAGACAGAGACACAATTTTCTTTTCCTGCCTTTCTTATTTTCGGCACACCGCGCCGGCGCATATTTCAAGCGCCGCTACTTCCCGCCGAAAATAAGAAACCGTGCCCAAATGATACCTTTTCTAGCTGTTTTTAGCTGCAAAGTCTCATCATTTCCCCCTGTCGGCCCATAGCGATGCGCCACTTTCTGCGGCGCAACCCACACGCCGATAGAAGGAAAATCCAGTGACAACGCTAAAAACCGACATATTTTCCCAATTACCTGTCCTCAAAAAAACGTACGTTTTTTGCAACACTTTTTTTTGATTTTTTCAAAAAAATTTTATTTGGAGGTAAATTTAATGCAATATCAAAGGGTTATAAAAAGCCTGTTTTATCAATTTTTGAGGGTAATTTTACCCCCGAATCTGCGTTGCATTAAACGTACGTTTATTTTATGCTATTCGTATACTGAAAGGGAGTCGGAAAATGACAAGAAAATTAAAAAAACAAATTGAAACACGCTCTCAAAGCGGCCGGAGCATGATTGAAATGCTGGGGGTGCTGGCGATTATTGCCGTTCTGTCCATCGGTGGGATTGTGGGCTATAAATTAGCTATGAACTACTATCAGGCCGATCAGATTGCGAATGAAATTAACTTAATGCGTAACGATTTAAAGGTTAAATATGCTCTGGGGAATGAAGAATTGTTATTGGGGGACCCTTATGATGATACACCCGCAGATGAAAATTACAGCGGGCATTTATCAACACAATATGATCGTTATCCCGTTGATTATGATTGCATCCGCAAAGACAAAGCAGAATTTTATAATTGTCGCGAAACAGATGCTTATTATATTAAAGTGGGAAATGTTTCGAAAGGCGTCTGTAAGCCCCTCGCAACGCTTCTTAATGGCATGGACGGTTTAATGTATATGGAAATCAATAAAGAAGTTTATAAAGAAAATGATTTATGCACGAGTGATGAAAATAATGAAATTTATATTGAATTTGATGCGGAAGAAGTGAATGGAAACTATGATTCGAATCGTCCCGAAGGTTGGTGCACTGATGATGACGATTGTGACGCTTCAAGACCTATTTGTGATATAGAAAATAATGAATGCGTGGAATGTATAGATTATACGGATTGCACGGATTCCACCAAACCCCGTTGTAATGTTGAACAAGGTAATTGCGAATCGTGTCCGCCGGAAACGCCTAAATGGAACGGCGAAGAGTGTGTGGAATGTTTATCGTCTGCCGATTGCACGAATCTCGATAAACCAAATTGTAACGCAGGGACAAACACATGTGAAGCATGCCCGCCGGAAAAACCATTATGGAACGGCTCAAATTGTGAAGCTTGCCCTGAAGATGAACCGTGGAACGGCGAATCTTGCGGATGCAGAAGTAATGATGATTGCGAAACGGATGAATATTGCTCTATGTTGTGGCGTACAGGTGATATATGTCAAATTGCCGAAACAGGAAAGTGTAAAAAATTAGGCCATTATCAGAAAGAACAGTTTGATAATGAAACCTACTATGTATCAGATGAAACAATGACATGGTGGAGTGCTCAAAATTACTGTCAAGCCCTTACGCGCACAACAGATTGCGGCGGTAACATGGTGAGTTGGAGCAAACTCAATTTGCAATGCGCCAATGAAATTGTGGTTCAAGATGGTTGTAAATGCAGTGATGAAAATTGTAATTTGGATCACCAAGTCAAACAATGTCAACGATTAAGTCTCGCCGAAGGTATCCATTTGTATTGCAAAAAAGATACTGCCGGAACAAGCGGTTCATCAAATATTCCGGATAAACTGAAAACATTACGAGAAACGTTTTTTAACAATGACTCCGAAAGTTTTGTTTGGCTTAATGACGGAAATAATCCTTGCTATGCGTGGGTTATCGGACCAAACGGAATTGTTACCGCTCGTCCGCGATATTACGGTAGAGATATCTTGGTGAGCGACGGCCATGCCTTTTGTTATTAAAAAACAAGAAAATGAAAGCCTCCGTTATGTAAAAAGACAGTACAAAAAATTGTTCGTTTTATTAAAAACAAAACGTTGATTTTAACCTTTTTTATTTTTGAACGCTCTTCTTGCGGGCTTTGGCCTGCCCTTTTCTTTTTAAACCGCTTTTTAACGCTTTCGGCTTTTCGTTATGATAAACAATTTCGCTTTTTTCAAACTCTTGCTTAAATGCCGGCTTGGCAATTTTTAACAACACAAAACGCGTAAGCATAAACACGCAGAAAATCAACAAAAGCCGTGCCATATTCTGCTCGGCAAACAACAGGGCTATAAATATCAGCAAAAAAATGCGTAAAGCGCCCGAAAAGAATAAAATCATCATCGGATGCGTTGATTTTCGCACAATACCCATGGTTCGCCAGAGTAAATAAAAGTAAATCAGACATAAAACAACGCCCACAATGAAAGAAACAATTATATCCGAACCCGTTAATAAATGCATTTTTACTCCTTTTGTTCATTAACATCAATGCTGGCCTGCGCCAAAATTTTAACGGCAGCCGCAATGGTATCGTTTCGCTCCCTGTTTGTGTTAATACAATGCCAATCAATCACGCCGATATGCGCCGATAATTGCTCCTCCAGCTGTTCGCTGTTGCGAATGTCCGACGGATTGCGCTTGCGAGTCTTAACCCGTGACAAGCGCACATCAAGCGGGGCCTCAATCCAAAGCCCCACAAAAGGCACCGACATTTTTTGCGCCAAACTTTCCACTTTTTTCCGTTCCTTTTCGTTATGAAACAAGGCATCTATAATCACGACGGACCCCACGGATAACGCCGTTTGCGCCTGTTGACGCAACACATCATACACCACCTGTTCAAAGGCCGGCGTTTGATATGATTTTGACAGCTTTTCATTCAAAGGACAACCCGCCATTTGCTTTTTCACCACATCATCGCGCAAAATAACGGCTCCGGGCGCCGGATTTAACAACCCGCCCAACTCGCGCGCCACACGCGATTTTCCGCTGCCCGAAAATCCGCCGCAGGCAATGAGTGCCGGCTTATTTAAACCCAAAAAGTGAACGGCTAAATTAAAATATCGTTGCGCGCTTTTTTGCGCTTCTTCTTTTTCTTTATCTGCCACCAGAAGCGATTTGCGCGCGCACATAACCGCTCGTGAAGCCGCCCGCATGGATTGATATAACGGCAACAACGGATAACCCGACGTATCATTGGTATACGCCAGATAGTGATTAAATAAAATATTGGCCAGCCGTCTTAATCCGCGCCGTTCGAAATCCATCAATAAAGAGGCTAAATCATAAAGCGTATCAATGCAATCCAGCGACTCGTTATATTCAATCGGACTGAAAAATAAATATTTGCCGTTATCTCGGGCAATATTGCTTAACAACAATTCCCCGTGACATTTTCGCACATATCCGCCCTTTTGACGTAACGCAATCAGCGGGGCTTGTCGCGCTAAAAATTGTAAACTCTTTTGCGTGAGTTTCTGCAAACGCTGCGACGGAATAAACGTTGTGAAATCCGACAAACTGACGGCAATACCTTTAATCACGTTTTGAATATCAGTATAGGACCATTTGGTGCGAAACGTTTTGGCTTTGCAATGCAAATCGGCCAGCTGCTCGGCCAAATCCATCACTTCAAAGCGATCAAAATCAGCCTCGGGCAAAATAGCGCCCAAAATCTCGGATTTTTTAAGCCGCCGCATCACCAAAATCGAATCAACTTCAACACCGACCTGTCCGCCGAAAACAATCTGCCCGTTCGGCAATTGTCTCACCGAACGAATGCCGATAATCAGGTGGGGTGCATAAACCGTACTGCGACGCATTTCCCGCACACAGGCAACACGCCTTTTTTGCGGCGTTGAAAAATCAACATTCGGCAACAAAACCGCGCGTTTGAGTTTTAACACATAATCGCCCGCCAGAAATAACAAGGCAATGTGCGATTGCAACAACTCCACCGACGAGACATGCCATGCGGCCGGATAAATTTCCGGTTGCAACAAAGCCTGAATAATGTTTTCCTGATCGTATAATATCATTTTATCTTGCCTTTAATTTTTTTATTATATGCCTTTTCAAAAACATTTCAATCTTTTTTTTATTCTCGGCTTTCGAAAATAATCAGTCGGAAGATAAAAATTATTTTTTTCAAAAAAATATACTTTTTTTTGTTTTTTTCATAGATTTTTTGAAAAATTTGATTATATAATATATCAACCGAAGAACGGAGATAAAAATGGCCAATCCTTATGATTTACTGGGTATAAAAAAAACAGCGACCGCCGATGAGATAAAAAAAGCCTATCGTAAATTGGCGCGAACGTTGCATCCCGATGTCAATCCCGATAAAAGCGCCGCCGATAAGTTCAAAGCCGTAACGGCAGCATACGACTTGTTATCCGACCCCGATAAACGACGGCGCTTTGATGCCGGTGAAATTGACGGTGAGGGAAATCCCACCCCGTTCGGCGGCGGATTTAACGGTGCCGGCGGATTCGGCGGCGGGAACGGCTTTCAAGGCGCCCGTTATGCCGGGCATCAAATCAATCCCGAAGATTTAGCTGCCATGTTCGGGGGCGGATTCGGCTCATCGGGCGGATTCGGCGGTTTCGACTTTTCCGATTTATTCGGTATGGGACAAGCCGGTGCCGGCAAACGGCGCGCATCGGCTTCTGAGGAACCGATTGACAATGATATTACCTACACACTCTCCATTCCGTTTGATTTATCCGTCACCGGCGGTGAAACAACCGTTTCACTCGACAACGGTAAACGATTGAAAGTGAAAATTCCCGCCGGTGTAACCGACGAATCCGTTTTGCGCTTAAAAGGACAGGGAAAATCCGGTTTCGGTCGCACGGGTGATGCGCTTATTAAAATTATTGTTCAAAAAAGCACTCTTTACACGCGCGAAGGCAATCATATTCTGGTAACCGTTCCCATCAGCCTGAAAGAAGCGATTTTGGGTGCCAAAATTACCGTTCCGACTCCTTTCGGTGCCGTTCGAATGAATATTCCGCCCTATTCCGGCAGCGGCAAAGTGTTACGCTTAAAAGGCAAAGGTATTAAGGATAAAGGCGATTTGTTGGTCACCTTAACCGTGACGCTGCCCGATAAACCCGATACCGCTTTAACCGATTTTATGAAATCGTGGGAGGAACCGTATCAAAATTTACGGCAGTTTTAATTTTTTATCCGTTTATTTTTGCCGATGATTTGATAAACCCTCATCAATGTTTTTGCAAATTGATTCGATAAAAAATAAAAATCCGCGCGATGCATTTTTTTGTCAAATGACAAAAAAGTAAGTACAAAGGAATTACTTTTTTGACTAAAAAAAAGCATTTTTTTCACTTTTTTAAAAAAAAATGACTTTTTTTCAATTTTGTCTATTTCCATCTTTTTAAAATAAGTGTATAGTAAAAAGCAGAATCTAAATTGATGAGGAGAAAACCATGGAAGAAATTATTTTCCCAAACCAAATCAGAATGTTTCGGCGTGTTCGCGGTAAAACCATGAAAAGCCTGGCTGATATTTTAAATTTGAGTTTATCGGCCATCAGTAAAATTGAAAAAGGCTATCGAAGAATCGATGAGGAACAATTGGCCAAAATTTCCAAATTTTTGGATTGTCCGCCCGAATCGTTGTTTGTATCGGAAAAGTCTTCCCAACCCGAAGTGATTAAGGCTTGGAAACGGGAACAGGATCGGCGACGGAAAATCAATTCCGGCAGCGGATTAAAAACATTGGGTGCCGGTCTTCGTTATTTGAGAGGGCAAAAAGGATTAACCTTGCAAACCGTTTCAAAAGGGGCCAAAATGACCTTATCGGTTTATCATCGCATTGAAATGGGGCAACGTGAAGTTGATGAAAAAACATTTAAAGATATTGCACACGCGCTGGGCTTTTCCGAAAGCGATTTACAATTAAAAATTTATGAATTGGATATGTCGGGCGCCTTGGATGAATTAAAGCAAAATGAAGGAAAAGGCGGTATTTTTGCCAGCAAAGGCGGCTATAACGATTTACCCGTCAGTCGTTTTATGTTACGGGCGGCCGATTCGCAGGAAGTCACCGTTCCCATTTTCGGATTTCCGCGTGAAGGCGGGGCCATTCGCATCAATAAAGATCAACCGATCGGCTCGATTTTGTGTCCGTCCAACATGTCATTTGATCCGCAAATGTATGCCGTTCGAATGAAAGTTCAGGCGTTGGGTGACGTGATTCCCGTTGATTCGGTTTTAGTCGTCTCGCCGCGCACAACCCCCAAAAAAGGAGACTTGGCCTTATTGCAAATTACGGAAGATGATGTTTTACCGGTTACGGTAACCGATGAAACCGGTGAACAAATTTCCGTATTAAGTCCCATTCGGGCCGAAACGTTTACCATTGCCAAACAAAGGTTTGAAAAATTGCATCGAATTGTGATGATTGTGTTTTCATAAAGAAAGGAACAGAAAATGGATGAGCGCACACCGCTTGATCAGGATAATCAGCTTTTATATGCGTTTTTAAATCGCAAAAAAACGCGCGATAATCAAGCTGCCGTGACGGCTCAACGGTTAGTCAATCTGTTTCGCCAACTTTCTTCTTTCAGCCCCGAATTTGTCGCACAATATAATCAAATGCTTTTAGGCGCCAATGATGAAATTCAAATGATGTTACAAGATATTGTCGGCGGGCCGACCGTTCGGCAATATTTAACCTATCTAAAACAGGCATACGGGCAAGCGGTTAACGAGCAGGAGGGCAGTGAAAAAACGTCTGTTTCATCCGTGAATACGGGCTATTTACCCTCTGCCGATGATGATACACCGTTTTATAAAACGGCATTGGGTTTTGGCGAAGCGGCTCCCAAACCATCCAGCGAACCGATTGTTACCATTCAAGATTTTACCAAATGGCAAAAATCACAAGAGGCCTTGATCAGAAAAGCCATGATGGCTCAAAATAAGGCTATTTCAAAACTGGCACTGGCTTTATCCGAAAAGAAAAACACTGTCGACAATCAACCGACACCGCCAATTCAATCGGCCTATCCGCAGTCGCCGTTTCATATGCCGCAACCCTCAACTCCTTATGTGAATCAAGCCGTCGGAACTCATTTACAATCCGATTTAACGCAATTTGAAGAACCAAATCCGGTTATGCAAAACAGCTTCTCTTCTTCGGATAACGGCAATCAGCCTGTTTTATCGGAAAACACGGCTGCATCGGAAATATCCGAAACCACAGCACCGCTTGAAGAACCGACAGCATTTGAATCGTTTGAAGAGACCGCCGCGACAACAGATAACACGTTTAATCTTCCCGAAGAAAGCGTTGAAGCACCTGTTTCGTTTGAAGAAACCGCAACAACAGATAACACGTTTAATCTTCCCGAAGAAACCGTTGAAGCACCTGTTTCGTTTGAAGAAACCGCAACAACAACAGATAACACGTTTGCCCTTCCCGAAGAAGCCGTTGAAGCACCTGTTTCGTTTGAAGAAACCGCCGCGACAACAGATAACACGTTTGCTCTTCCCGAAGAAGCCGTTGAAGCACCTGTTTCGTTTGAAGAAACCGCCGCAACAACAGATAACACGTTTGCCCTTCCCGAAGAAACCGTTGAAGCACCTGTTTCGTTTGAAGAACCCGCC
>CANREI010000005.1 GCA_947629595.1 uncultured Alphaproteobacteria bacterium
GTTATGAAAGTTCGTTGTTCATTAAAATCAGCTAAAACACGGGATAAAAACTGCAAAGTTGTTCGCCGCAAAGGTCGGGTGTACGTGATTAACAAGCTGAAACCGAAATTAAAAGCCAAACAGGGTTAATTTCGAAGAGATAAAAAAACGTCCGTTTTTAAAGCGGACGTTTTTTTTGTTTGATGCTTCTTTTTATCGTTGCGCCTCCATGGCGTGATTGTCTGTCAAATCAAGAGAAGAATTTTCCTCCCGATGTTCTGTGGCACACCCCTTTAAAGCGGTTAACAAATTCGAAGAAGTGTTTTCATCTTTCTTTTCCTGCTGCGTTGAAACTATTTCAACTTCCTCCGGTTCATATATTTCCGTCGGAATATCCTCTTCTTCCTGTTTTCCCGCAGTCAACCGCTCTTGATTCGACTTTTCTTCATTTTTCGAATCCTCTTCTTTCTGTTTTCTTGCTGCCGCCAACCGATCTTGAGCTGCTTTTTCATTAAATCCCGGCACTTTAACAGCGGATTGAATTGTTAACGCAAGCTCATCATGCTTTTCTGATTGCGGCACATGAACATCAACAAAAACACCGTCGGCATCAAACTCTTTTATCACGCCCGTGTTGGGATTAACCCGAATCATTTGCGCCACTTCCGTTTGTCCGTTTTCATTTTTCCGATGAACAAACACGGCTTTTTCACCCATATAATCATAGGCGGAATCAGCCGATACGCCTTCCTGCTTTATCTGATGATGTTGATAATCCAGCACACCGCGAATAACGCGTCCGCTATCGTCATGCGCCAGTTGGGAACCCTGCCCGATGGAAGCGTTTGCGAAGTTCAGCGGCTCTTCGTCATTTTCTTCCTCACCGTGCGTAAGTGTTTTATCGGTATAACTTTCCGTTCTTGCCAAAACACAACCGTATTGATTAAAAAACTCGCCATCTTCGGGCATTTTAACATTTTTAAAAGCAGGATTTCCTTTGTAAAATTGTCGTCCGTAAGTGACTTCATTTTCACCAAATTCGTCATAACAAATTCGCGTATCGTCCGGATGCTCTTGCTTCTCTTTATCTTTTTTTGCAAGCAATTCTGCCAAATCTTTTTTTCCTTGCTCCGGATTACTTTCCATAGTTTCATCCAGATTAAAAAGCTCTTCTTTCGTTAAAAAATACGTTCTTGTTTGAGTTGCTTTTTCAATAACGACATCACCGGCTATTTTTGTACCGTCTTTATAATAAAGGGGATATTCCGTTTGTTTAGTGTAAAAGTCTCTCGTAAACACAAGCTTAATATCTTTCGTATCCTTATCTTCAACAACCTCCATCTTATTCCATTGAGGACTATTCTTATCCCAAACGATTTCGGTAACTGTTTTTTTGGGCTTTCCGATGGTTGAAGCTGAATTTCCGATGATTGAATCGGCCATACGAAGTGCCGGATTCATACGACGCAAAGTGCCTTTCAAAGAAAAATCATCCACATCAATACCGTATCTGTTCTGTAAATTTGTCACGCTTGTCGAATCATATTCCGTTGTTGTTCGTTTTTGCATATTTTCATTACTATACTCATTATATTCCGAGAGAATTCGCCCGTTCTTATCTATATTAAAAGTTGCCGCAAGAGTCATTTCCGCTCCCTCTCGTTCAAAGAAATAAAGTTGGCTCGGATCTTCTTTATCTTGCATGGCCATATAGAAAGCATCTCTCGTTTGAACTTCTCCGTCTTCAATAACCGGTTTTCCGTTATCCGTAAGCGGTTTTTTAGTATGCCCGATTCGTACTTTCTTCTCCAATAAACTATCAGGCGTGAGCGCCACCGCAACCGACTGTCCGGTCATTTTAGCACTGCTCCAAAGAGCCTCTGCAACCTCACCGGTATTGTTCCAAAGTGCACTCCCCAATTCTGCCAATTCCTCTCGTTGTCTGCTCTTTGGCAACACAATGCCCTTACCAACATCCGCAAACCCTTCAACAATACCTGCAACAGCCCCCACCGGATCACCGGCGAAAACTTTTGACATCGTACTCCCATCCGCCGCCATAAGCGGAACCGCAAGCTTTCCGCCAACGCGCACTGCACGACCCATTACAGACCTCGCCCCTTTGACCACGGGCGTTTGGGCAGCTTTGGCAATCGTCTGTCCGGCTCTTGTGCTTGCAACGCTTTGCCCCATCGAACGAATAGCCCGACGACTCGCCCCAAATGCCGATGATACGCCTTCCTTAACATGGCCGGCAAACTCCGAAACCGGCATCTGCAGCAATTTCCGATTCAGTGACTCCACAACTTCGGCCACTTGACGTGTTTCTGAAACCATTTTTTTCTCCTGTTTCAAAAGTAAAAACCAACAGCTTTTAAAGCACTCTTTTTATGTGATTATATCATAAATAAATGCTTGATGCAATCTTTTATTCTTTAACCTTTACATCCGCTCGCTTTATTTAAAGAGGGCTCTGAGACCTTTTTGAACGAGCCCCACTCCTTTAGCGGCTTTTGCTGCCTCTTCGGCGTTTTGAACCGCTTTTGCGGTATTTATCAACCTGCGCGCTGCTCCAAAAGCACTACGCACGCCTTCACCTGCTTTGCCTGCGTTCGAACCTTCCCGCAACAGATTGTTCAGACCTTTTACTGCTTTTGCTATTTTGGATCCTTCACCTGCTTTTTCTGCGGAAACAACACCCGTTGACTTAACAAGAAGTTTTTCCATTTCTTTTGCTCCTTCTTGCACAGTCACATAGCCCGGTTTCGAATGTGATAAACGCGCTCCACACCCTCTTTCGTTCAAATAATTCTTCATTCTTTCAATTTCTTCGGGCTTACAATCACTCATATTTATCCGATAGCCGTCTTGCATATACTTACCATCGGAACCAACAATTTCAATTTTTTTAACGTTTCCTTTTTTATACAAATTATTTAATTGTTCTTTCATATTGGAAACAGCGCCTTCACCTGCTTTCCCTGCGGAAACAACACCTTTTGACTCAACAAGAAGTTTTTCCATTTCTTTTGCTCCTTCTTGCACGGTCACATAGCCCGGTTTCGAATGTGATAAACGCGCTCCACACCCTCTTTCGTTCAAATAATTCTTCATTCTTTCAATTTCTTCGGGCTTACAGTCAGTCATATTTATCCGAAAGCCGTCTTGCATATACTTACCATCGGAACCAACAACTCTAATTTTTTGAATGCGTTTATTTTTATATAAATTATTTAATTGTTCTTTCATATCGTAACTTACATTTTTATTTAATGAGGCGGCAGCAGATTGATTTAAAGGGTTGATTTCCCTTACATTAAATTGAGAACGCACTTCAAGATTTTTATAAAAGTCAGCCACTTCATCGGGAATACTTCTTCGACTACCCTTGTAACCTTCTCTAAGCTTTTCCCATTTACCGACATATTCACTTCCCACATTACCATCAAATGATAAAAAGATTTTTCTGGACGTTCCTTCAACGGGTATATCACTTACGTTTAAATTATATTGTGTCCCTTTCGGTATATTCATAAGTGTAACTTCGTTTTTTGCCATGTTCTCATATAATGCGTTGCAAAATTTGTTTAAACTTTCGGGATGATCCGCTAAATTTTCACCCAAATAAACGGTTACGGTTTTACCCATCTGCGCTCCGCCCGGGTTTGTGTTTGTCTCAAGCATTTTAATTGCGCAAACACCGTCTGTTGAAGCGGCACCCGGCACTTTTTTCATGGCGTCACCGATCGCATGCAAAAAATTCTCATAATTCTTTCCGTCATATGCAACGGGAACATGTAATTTAACACCGGATTCCTTTGCTGTGGAAACGGTATATTGAACGCCGTAATTATGCACCAGGAGGGGATTCCATTCCAAATCCCCAAATTTCAAACGGGCTTTTTTCAGATTATTCATTATTTCTTTTGAATCGGCAGATGACATGATGAACTCCTTTTTAAAATTGTTAAATCCTCTGTTTTAAAGCTGTTAAGCCTTATGTATGATTGTATCATAAACGTACGTTTAATGCAACGATTTTTTCGATAGTTTTCAATCACTTATTTTTAACTAACCAACCAAGGTATAACCTATTGAAAATAAAGATTTTTCAAAAAAAATAAAAATTTTTTAAAAATTTTAAAAAAAAGTGTTGCATTAAACGTACGTTTTTTTGATACATAAGATAAAAGGGGCATATTGCCCCTTTTGTTAATACCCCTTTTATTCTTTAACCTTTACATCTGCTCGCTTTATTTAATGAAGGCTCTGAGACCTTTTTGAACGAGCCCCACTCCTTTAGCGGCTTTTGCTGCCTCTTCGGCGTTTTGAACCGCTTTTGCGGTATTTACCAACCTGCGCGCTGCTCCAAAAGCACTACGCGCGCCTTCACCTGCTTTGCCTGCGTTCGAACCTTCCTGCAACAGACGGTTCAGATTTTTCACTTTTTCCGTTACTTTCGCGGTACTTTCGGCTGCTTCCCCGGCGGAATTTTTACTTGCGCTCAACGCCGCCCGCCGTTGCAGCTCCTCTTCGCCTGCCTTCCATTCCACGGGCGCTTCTTGAGCTGCTTTCGAGGCCGC
Source organism: uncultured Alphaproteobacteria bacterium (assembly GCA_947629595.1). GTDB lineage: Bacteria > Pseudomonadota > Alphaproteobacteria > CAAHEQ01 > UBA3637 > RGIG4140. Next base: position 4,563 of record CANREI010000005.1, read on the forward strand.
AGGCGACTCTTCAGCCGACTTCAATGCCGAATTTTCAGAGTTCGGCGCCTTTTGGTCTGCGTTCAATGCCGAATTGAGGCTCATTACCGATGACGTTTGATTCGATTGAATCACACCTTCCTTCAAAGATAAGTGATGATAGAGCTGATCCAACGATTTTCCGTTCCGAACCGTCAAAAACCCGGGATTAGATTGAGACAAGCGGACATTACCCCCGCATTTATAAGTCAAAAATTTTCTCATTTTTTCAATTTCTTCCGGTCGATACCCTGTCATATTGATGTGATATCCCTCTCCCACGCAAACACCCTTGGCATCACAAATCCTGACTTTGCTGATTTTTTTGTTTTGCTTAAAATCATGTAATTGATCAATAACGCTTTGAGGAACATTATTCCATTGAGGACCGAATTTTTGAAACATGTGCTTTGCCGCAACAACATTTCTTTTAACCCAACTTAAATGTCTTTCAAATCGCCGTTCATCATCAATAATGACAATCGATGAATTTTTCCCATGAAAATGACTTTTAACGTGATGATATTCCAAATCCTTCATTACTTTTGTTTGATCGTCAAGAGAAAGATGACGCATATCTATAAAAAACTTTTCGTCACCCCCGCTCATTATGCCGATTTTTTTGTCTTTATACAACTCATTAAGCACATCAAAACCAGATCGGAGCTTATAGGGCTGCGGTGTATCGTAAATCGGCGGCATGGGAGCAATAGCCGTTGAGAAAAAATTATCGGTTGCTTTTGTAAAAGTTTTTCCTTCAATCATCAGTTTGCCGTTTTTATTGAGAATAGAATTCTCACCAATCCCGCTTTGTTTTAATTCTTGTATGATTCGTTGCTGCTCCGCAACGGAATGATTTTGCAAATCAATTGAAACGACATATCCTTTTAACTCTTTTGTCTTGGAATTGATAAGGGGGCTCATTTCCATTTTTCCCTGACTGTCCAGTTCGGATAACATATTTATAAAATTCTTATTTTTCGATATCAGATTATTATTTTCTTTCAATATCGGATTATTATTTTTCAAAGGCGATAAATTCTTTGCGGGATGCGAATCAATTTTCACATTTTTAAAAAACGCTTTCATTTCTTCGGAAATAGACCTTCCTTTATCCGCGGCCTTGTACCCGCGTCCCAATTTTTTCCAAATACCGTCATATCCCGGTCTCGGATCTCCATCATACGACCACCAAATTCTTCCGTCGGTTCCTTCAACAAGAACATCTCCCGTGTTTAAATTATATTGTGATCCTTTCGGTATTTTCATGAATGTAACACCTCGTTTTTGCATGGCATTATGGAATTCATTGCAAAATTTGCTTAAAATTTCAGGATGATCCGCTAAACTTTTACCCAAATAAATGCATGTATTTTTACCCAGCTGTGACCCTTCATTAGCGTGTTGCGCGATTTTAAAGGCGACAACCCCCTGATTTGAAACGGCCTCGGGAACTTTTTCCATCGCCTCACCGAGAGAACTAATAAATTTAAGGTAATTTTCTCCGTTATGCTCAACGGGAATGTGCAACTTAACGCCGGATGCGTTTTTGGGGGAACCGAGATACGAAATCCAAAAATCAGTCGTATGCGGACGATAATCCATAATATCAGAAAACCCGATATGTGCTTTTTTCAGCGCCCTTAAAATTTCTTTCGTATTTCTTGCTGCATTGATAGAATTTTTTTCGGTAATATACATAATTTGAATATTCCTTTCTCTAAAAATGTGTTACAAACAACATCTTATGTTGCATTATATCACAAATAATCACCCGAGGCAATCCTTTTTTAAACAGACTTCTTTACAAGCGCTCTTTTTCACCGCATAACGCCCCCAAAATGCGTTGGTCATAATTCTTTTGAGAAGCGGCTTTTTTAATTTTTTGCCAATCATTGTTTGTATTTATCTTTTTGACTTCCTTTAATTCAACCGCCTTTAAATTGCGCACGATATAGTAATGCGATTGATTATCAAGAGCCGTATCAATCAAGCCGTCAAAATTTAAAGCATCAATGTTATATCGGCTGTAAGATTTATTGTTTCTGCCTTTCCAAATATTTTCTACCGGCAAATGCAACAAGGCATATTTCAACACCTTTTCTGCCTTTATCAGTGTGTTTTTCATTTCCAATTCACTGCGTTTCAGCACATCTTCCGTTTGAAACGGCTCAACTTCAAAATCCATATTCCACACATCGGGATCAGACATTAAATTCAGGTGATTTTGAACCGTCTTCCGAGTGTTTTGCCACCGTTTTGCGGCTTCATTTAACTCATTTAAAGCATTTTCAAAAATCTGTAACTCGTTTTCCGTTAATGGATTAAGCATTTTATCGGATTGCTCACAATAGTTATCATACGTTTTCATCAACAAAGAACCCTCATGATGCGCCGCCTCAATAAACGCATTCGGCTCTTTTAAAGGATCATCCAGTTTCATAATGTTGCACAGCGTTTGCGTGTCAAAATCCGTATAACCGTTATCCGCCAACGTTAAACATTTTTTTTCCAATGAAAAAGCCTGCAAAAAATTGCCCGTGACAACCGCTTTATATAAACTCACATCAAATTTCCGGGCCGTTTTCACTTTCAAAGGCACATCGGCAAACTTTTGTAAAAAGGCTCTCCGTAAAGCCTCATCCGTTCGCCACCTCGCATTTCCGAACAGATTTTTATTTGCCAGCATTTCTTCCCATTCCGCTCGCGAAACAATGCCTTCGTTTCCTTTTTTTGCCAAATTATCCAATAAAATTTTCATAAACGACATACCGTTTTTTTTACCCAACGGCGTTCCTTCGTCAATAATCCCCTGTGCCTTTAAAAACACGTCTTCATAAAAATTGCTGTTAAACCACGTCCCGTTTATAAAAATGAAATTCGGTAAATTTCTGGCAGCACATAAATAATTAAAATATAACGCACCTTCTTCCGTATCGGCGGTATAAAAACCCGTACCGTTCAATCCGCCGCCCGCACGCGGGCCGGTTAAATTATCGTAGACGGAGAGATGATAAACCGTTTTATTCTTAACAAACATTTTTCAATCGGGCTTTCTCTTTAATCGCTTGATTTTTAAACAGTATACCCGATTTTCACACAAAAAGCAAGCATTGATTCAAAAAATGACACAAAAAAAGCGGCTTTCAATTTATTGATAAGCCGCTTTTGAAATGAATGTGACGAAGGCCTTATTCGTCCATATATTTTCTGCCCGATTTCCAATAATCGTACCCCGTCATCACCGTTAACAATGCCGCGCCCCACAGCGCCAAATGCCCGACATAATAAAACACTTCAGATAAAAAGCCGCTGAATGCCGGTTCACACACCATTAACATCGGCAAGGCCGTCATTTGACACGCTGTTTTCCATTTTGCCAACCGCGTGACCGGACAACCGACTTTAATTTCCGCCAAAAACTCTCTTAACCCCGATACCAATATTTCCCGACACAAAATAATCACGGCGGGAATAATGCCGTAATCACCCAAACGCGCCGTAAAGGCCAACATCAACAAAATAGAGCCGATTAACAGCTTGTCGGCAATGGGATCCAATACCCGCCCGAACCGCGACAGTTGATTTAAATGCCGCGCCAAATAACCGTCCATATAATCGCTGACAGCCGCCAAAATAAATAACGCGACCCCCACCCATGCGGCCATGGGCGTATCGAAGAAAAATGTAAACACAATGGCGGGAATGGCCCAAATGCGAAACAATGTGAGCATATTGGGAATATTCATTTTTTTATGCAATTTCTTCGGTGCTTGTGCGATAGCCGCTGCCACCGCCGAAGTGGTATCCGACAATGTTGCCTTCTTTTCCGCAGAATCATTCGGTTGCAACGTTATTGACGGATCGGAATCGCTTAAAACGGCTGATTTTAAAGATATTTGCTCTTCTTTCCGATTCGTTTTTAAAGCGGCATCGGTTAAGGAAGTTCCCTTTTTCTTTTTCGTTAATACTTTGTTTTTATTCTGTTTTTTAATTTGTTTGCGTGTCATTTTTCGTCCTTTGATATTTTTCTTTTATTATACGCTAATCGTGATAAAATGTATACACTTTTTTTGCAATTTTTTCATTTATTCCCTCCACATGCTTAATTTGTTCCAACGACGCACCGGCAATGGCGCGCGGCGATCCGAAATGACGCAGCAGCATTTTTTTGCGTTTTTCGCCGATTCCTTCAATATCCAGCAAGGTTTCGTGGAACATGTTGCGCGCCCGTCGCATGCGATGCGAACCGATGGCAAACCGATGCGCTTCATCACGCAGGCGCTGAATCAAATGAATGAGATTGCTTTTTAAATCCAAATGAATTTCTTCGTTCGGCCGCGTTCCCAAAAACAACGTTTCTTTACCGGCATTGCGTTCAACCCCTTTGGCAACCGCCAACACGGCAATATTGTGAATATTTAATTCGTTCATTATTTCCAATACGGCCGAAAGCTGTCCTTTTCCGCCGTCAATCAGCATGGCACTCGGCAAATTGTTTTCGCTTAATCCGCGTTTTAAACGCCGACTCATCACTTCTTTCATCATACCGAAATCATCGTTTGTTTTGGCCAGCGTTCCGTCAATGTTGAAACGCCGATAGTCTTTTTTCAAAAAGCCGTTTTGATCGGCGGCAATCATGGCGCCCACGGCAGCCGTTCCCTGCAAATGCGAGTTATCATACACTTCAACTTTAATCAATTCATCAATTTCCAACAACGCGCGCAATTCCTCCCATACCTGAGAACCGCTTGCCTCATTTTCCAATCGTTTCAAGGTATTCAACGCATTTTGAAAGGCCTGCTCCACCCGTTTTTTCCGTCCGCCCCGATACGGCGGCTCGATAAGCCGCACCGGATAACCCGCTTTCAAGGTGAGGGCTTCCTGCAAGCCTTCTTCCGGCGACATATTTAAGAAAATCTGCTTGGGTGCGGGAATTTTATCATAAAGCTGCATTAAATAGGAAGAAAGCGTTTCGGAAGTTTCTTCCGCCTCGTCAAACACTTGCGACACATTCCCTTCGGCATGTCCCGCGCGATAAAAAAACACCTGAACGCATATTTTGCCGTCGTTTTTTGCCAAAACGGCAATATCCGTTTGCTTGGGCATTTGATCGGAATCGGTATCCTGAATTTGATTGAGTGCCAAAATTTTATCTCTGATAACGGCGGCTTCTTCATATTTTTCGGCAGCGGCAAGCAAATCCATTTGTTTTTGCAACTGTTTTTGAATATGCGTTTTTTCGCCCTTTAAAAACGCCTTGGCTTCTCGAACGCTTGCCTGATACGCCTTTAAATCAATACAGGCGCAACACGGTCCGCTGCACCGTTTAATCTGATACAACAAACACGGCCTTGACCGATTGTGGAAATAGGTATTGTTACACGTTCTCAAACCGAAAATTTTTTGAAGTTCTTTTAAGGTCTGCTGCACCGCCAATCCCGATAGAAACGGGCCGAAATAAGTGCCTTTTAAGCGACGCTCACCGCGATATTTTAATAACCGCGGCACCTCTTCATCGGTCATCACGATATAGGGATAACTTTTGTCATCTTTCAACAACACGTTATAAAACGGACGAAACTTTTTAATTAAATCGTTTTCCAGCAAAAACGCTTCCGTTTCACCGGCGGTTTCAATGACCATCAAATCGGCCACTTTCGACACCATTTGCCGGATACGATCGGACAACCGTTCCGTTTGCGTATAGTTCGTGAGCCTGTTTTTTAAGTTTTTGGCTTTTCCGACATATAAAACCGTGCCGTTTTCATCGAGCATACGATAAACACCGGCTTTATGTGTCATTTTTTTGAGCTTTTGACGCAAGAGCGCCGCGCCCCGTCGTTTTTGTTGAACCTCCATACGGTTATAATATGCCGATTTCAAAAAAAATCAACGAATATTCTAAAATTCATATAAAAAAAGAGGCTTTGTTTATCATCTGTTAAGGTTTTATCTGTATACTCTTTACAAAGCGAGGTAAAAATGCGTTTATTTATTTTATTGTTTTTTTTCGTTTTCGGCTGGGCACTCAATGCCGAAAGTGCGGTATCGTCTTTGGTTGCCGATACTTCCAGCGGGCTGATTTATGAATCGAAAAATGCTTCCGTTCGGCAATATCCGGCCTCTTTAACGAAAGTAATGACGTTATATTTAACCTTCAATGCGTTGGAAAACGGCTTACTCAAAATGGACGACAGATTGCCGATTTCGGCCCATGCGGCCAAACAACCGCGCTCCAAAATGTTTTTAAAGCGGGGCGATACCATTCGGGTGAAAGATGCCGTGATGGCGTTAATTATCAAATCGGCGAATGATGCCGCCGTTGTGTTGGCGGAAGCGTTGGCGCCGTCGGAAGCCGATTTTGCCAAAATGATGACGGATGTTGCCCGTCAATTGGGTTTAAAGAACACACAATTTCGAAACGCCTCGGGTCTGCATCACCCCGAACAAGTCACAACCGCACGCGATATGGCGGTTTTAACCATTGCTTTAATCAATCATTTTCCGCAATATTATAAATTGTTTTCACAGGAAAGTTTTTGGTATCGGGGAAAGGAATACAAAACGCATAATCACGTCACGCAAAAATATGCCGGCGCGGAGGGGTTAAAAACCGGTTATGTGGCCGCCGTGGGGTATAATATTATTTCAACGGCAAAGCGAAAAAACAACAGATTGGTATCGGTTGTAATCGGACAAAAAACGGGCGCCATTCGCGACAAGCAGGTTATGGGATTGTTGGATCGCGGCTTTACGGCAACGCAAAAACCGCGTTCGGTGTTACAAAAATTAAAAAATCAAGGGAAATATACCTCTTTAAACAATTCGGTTCAAAAGCCGAATATGACAAAATATTTAAAAATTATGCAAAAGCGGTTAGCTTCAACGAAAAAGCAATCCGACAGCGTTACCAAAGCCCGCATTAACACCTTATCAAAGCCCAAAACCGTTGCCCGGGCAAAAGCGCCGATTGAGGAAGAAATAGAGCAAGGCGATAACAATCAGGAAGAAAGCGAAGCATCACAAGCGGCAGTCGCAGCAGAAAAAGCGGCAACACCCGCAGCCGAACCGACGGAAAACCCGGCCAAAACAATATCGGAGCAGGAAAAAGAAGCCCCTGTTGTCCCGACACCGCTTCCCGAACCCTCTGAAACACCGGCACCAACCGAACCTGCGGCAGCACCCGTAGCGTCTGAATCACTTCCCGCGCCGACACAAGCCCCCGAAGCACCGGCAGTGCCTGAAACGCCGGCGTTACCCGAACCTGACCCGGCAGAACCCGCCGCACCTGAAACAGCGGCCTCAACGCAACCGGCACAAACTGCCGAGCCGACCGTCGCACCGGATTCGGCGGCAGCACCCGTGCCCCAACAAACTGCCGAGCCGATTGTCACACCGGATTCGGCGGCAGCATCCGCGCCTCAACAAGCCACCGAACCGACACCCGCACCTCTCCAACAAGTTGCCGAGCCGACACCGGAACCAAAATCTGCCGTCCAAACACCGAAAGCCGAAAAGAAAAAGCCCGGCAAATGGGGTATTCAAGTCGGCGCGTTTTCCAATATGAGTCGGGCGCAAACGCAAGCCGAAAAAGCGCAGCGGGCGGGGCATTTTGACAACACCGTTGTTAAAGTTACGCAAAGCAACAATATCTTTCGGGCGCGCCTTTACGGTTTTCAAAGCAATCAGCAGGCCTCTCAAGCGTGTCGCAAGCTGAAAGCCAAAAATATACAGTGTTTGCCGGTATTATAAAAACCGTTTTTAAGTCATCAACGCAATCGAACCGATTCCGCACATCGAACGGCAGGGAAAAACGTTGCTTACTCCATCATATGCCGCACAATGCCGAGCCATGCCGCGGCGGCGCACAGAACCAAAATCCAGCCGAACGTCACAAGTTGCATTTCGGGCGTGCCGACTAATTTTTCGGCGCACCCTTTAACGAATTTCGGGGCAACAATATAAGAAACCCCTTTGATAATCATCATTAAAATAACAACGGTAAAAAATAATTTCATTTTTTTTGATCCTTTATCGTTTATTATAACGCATTCGAAAAAATAAATCAAGTCTCTCTTTTTTTATGGACAAATCATATTCAATCGGTTAGAATGGGAAAAAAGGAGGCAACAAATGAAAGCAGTTATCTGGTGTCGGCATGACGGCGATAACGTTATCGGTATCGGACCAAATATTCCGTGGCACATTAAAAGCGATTTCAAGCGTTTTCATCGCGTCACGGCGCAGCACAGCATTATTGTAGGGCAAAACACCTATGAAACCTTTCCCAATCGCACGTTACCCGATCGAAAAATTTATGTGTTATCGTTTGACAAGGCTTATGAAGTGGCCGATCGAAAGAATCACCGCCTGATAACTAATGTTCATTATTTTGCGCAGCTTCCCGATTCGGAAGAAGTTTACATTTCGGGCGGAGCGGGCATATATCGTTTGTTTTTATCCGATATTGATTTAGCGCCCGACTATATTATCGATTGTTGTTATTTGGGCGAAATGAACACCGATCTGGTGGGCGAGCGTATTGATGTAACGCCGTGTGTTGAATTTATGAATAATCATTATACCACCTATGAAAAATCTTTAATTGAAGATAACGTGTTGGTGACTTTACGGCTCAAAAAGAACACGGCGCATCATTTAAAAACAACCATTGATTTATGGCGGCGCATTGCCGATAACAGCTAACCGTTCGGAGAAAAAAATGAAACAATATTTAGATTTACTTAAACATATTTATGAAACGGGCGTTGATAAGCCCAATCGCACGGGCATTGACACGCGCAGCGTTTTCGGCGCGCAAATGCGGTTTGATTTATCGCAAGGCTTTCCGTTGGTCACAACAAAAAAAGTGCATTTAAAGTCAATTATTTACGAACTTTTATGGCTTATTTCGGGAAACACCAACATTCGCTTTTTGCAAGAACACGGCGTGCGTATTTGGAACGAATGGGCTGATGAAAACGGCAATTTGGGGCCGGTTTACGGGGCGCAATGGCGCAATTTTAACGGCGAAGGCATTGATCAATTAAAAGATGTGATTGAGCGCTTAAAAACAAACCCGAATGACCGACGTATGATTGTCACGGCCTGGAATCCGGCGCAAATTAACAAAATGGCTCTACCGCCGTGTCACGCTTTTTTTCAATTTTACACGGCGAACGGCAAACTGTCGTGTCAACTTTATCAGCGTTCGTGCGATATGTTTTTAGGGGTGCCGTTTAACATTGCCTCTTATGCGCTTCTCACCATGATGGTGGCGCAGGTTACGGGTTTTCAGCCGGGTGAATTTATTCACACGCTCGGCGATGCGCACATTTATCACAATCATTTTGAGCAGGTTCAAACGCAGCTTGCGCGCACGCCTTATCCTTTGCCGCACATGAAAATAAACCCGCAAGTTAAAGATATCGATTCTTTTTGCTATGAAGATTTTGAATTACAAAACTATCAATGTCACCCGGTTCTTTCGGGAACGGTGGCGGTATAAAAAGAGGCGCACATCATGACGGATATGGCTATTTGTTACGATTTTGACGAAACGCTCATTATCGGGAATATGCAGGAATATGACTGTTTAAAAACGCTGGGTGAAAATTCGGCGGATTTTTGGAAAGAATCCAACCGATTGGCTACGCAAAAGCAAATGGATAAAATTGCCTCTTACATGTATTTAATTTTAGAGCGCGCACGCGAAAAAAAGATAAATCTGACCAAAAAAGCCTTTCAAAACTTCGGAAAAAACATTCAATTCTATGCGGGCGTGACCGATTGGTTTCAACGCATAAACGCTTATGCGGCTTTGAAAGGCATTCATATGAAGCATTATATTATTTCCTCGGGCTTAAAAGAAATGATTGAGGGAACGGGCATTGCCAAAGAGTTTCAAAACATTTTTGCTTCATCGTTTTTATATGATGCCGATAATCACCCGATTTGGCCGGCCGTTGTGTTGAATTACACCAGTAAAACGCAATTTTTGTTTCGCATTAACAAAGGATGTGAAGATATTACCGATGATGAAAGCATTAACAAGCTGATTCCCGAGCCGGATCGGGCTGTTCCTTTTACGCATATGATTTATATCGGTGACGGTGATACCGATGTTCCCTGTATGCGCATTGTGAAAGAACACGGCGGGCATGCCATAGCGGTTTATAATCCGCAAAAGAAAGCAGGCAAAGAAACGGCGCGGCATTTGGCCGTTGATGATCGGGTTCATATTTTACTGCCGGCCGATTATCGGGAAAATCAGCCTTTGGAGCAATATGTTCACGCGCTCATTGACAAAGTGGCCGCCGATGTGCATGTGCAAAAGCTTGAAAAAGAACGCGCCTGAAAAGCAAAAAGAAAAAAGCGAAGAAAATCTGAAAAGCGGGAAAAAACAAAACCGCCGAAAGCTTTATCAACATTAAAAAAAGCTTAAAAAAAACGGAGCAGGTGAAACGCTGCTCCGCTTTTTTGGTTATGTGCCAAACATTAGCTTTGTTTAAGTACAAGGTTTATCTTCTTATCGGTACAAGCTTCGGTTTTGCCTAAAATGCTGGCCGCGGCTTTACAAACGTCAACACTCGGGAAAGTAACATCCATCGTAACGCTGTCAGCAGAAATAGTCGGCTCGCCAAAAGTAGTATCGGCAGGTAAATCACCCAGACCGCTCTCATCAAAGTCCGGTGCATCATACCCCGAGCCCTCATCCGCAGAAGAATGTGTTGCATCATAAGTTTGTTTACCTGCATATAAGATAACAGCATATTTTGTGGCTCTATCTAAAATTTCGTTTGCCCGATAGCGGTTCATTGCCATAGAGTAGCCGGCAATACCGCCGATTGATAAAACGCCGATAATAGCTAAAACGCCAAGCATTTCAACCATTGACCGACCAGATTCTTGAGTTTTTTTCATGGTCTTTGTCCTTTCAGTTAACCTGATTTTCCTCTTCCCCGAAGAAGAAAATAATTCTTTTTTTTAAGGTTTTCACACCTTTTTTTCGTATCGGAAAGAAATTTTCCTTCCTTACATAGTATAAAAAAAACGTACCTTTAATGCAACGATTTTTTCGATAGTTTTCAAGCACTTATTTTTAACCAATCAACCGAGGTATAACCTGTTGAAAATAAAGATTTTTCAAAAAAAATAAAAATTTTTTAAAAATTTTAAAAAAAAGTGTTGCAAAAATCGTACGTTTTTTTTATAATAAGAATTGGAGGAAGTGTTTTTCTTCCAAACAAACAAAGGTTATAAAAAGCCTTAAAAACTTAAATTTTTTCGCTTAGGAAGCGGAAAAATAACATAACGAAAGGACAAAGACCATGAAAAAAACTCAAGAATCCGGTCGGTCAATGGTTGAAATGCTGGGCGTTTTAGCCATTATCGGCGTTTTATCAATCGGCGGTATTGCCGGCTATTCTATGGCCATGAACCGCTATCGGGCCAATGAAGTATTAGATGCTGCTTCAAAATATGCCGTTATTGTTTATGCCGGTGCGCAAACCTATGCGGCAACACATAACTCAACATTGGGAACAAGCTATACAGCACCTTCTCTTGCAGAGGCCGGCTTAAACGGAAATCTTCCCAGTGATGTTAAAATTGAGGTTGCAGCATCTTCAGGAATTGCAGAGGATGGTATTACTTTAGATATTACATTCCCGTCTGACGCCGTTTGCAATGCCGGAGCCAGTATTTTAGGCGAAGGGACATGTTCGGATTCGAAAATAACAGGCGTTAAATTCAAACAAAGCTGATGCTTGGCACATAAACCAAAAAAAGCGGAGCAGATTTTTAACCTGCTCCGTTTTTTTTAAAGCTTTTTCAAAACCGCGCACACATTAAGGCCACACACATAAAAGCCCAAGCGCCAAAATTAAAAGTTCGGCACAAAATTTTTACGATTTTTGACGAACAGCCTGCTTTTTCCGAGCCGTTCCGCGAGAAGCGCCTTGCGTTGCCACTTTTTTAGCCTTTTTCGGTTGCGCGGTGCCGGAATCGTTCGCGGGCGGCGTGATTAAAACACGAATCATTTTTTCCTTTTCCGTCCACGGCAGATAAGATGTGATAAAATCCATGGCGCGCTCGCCTTTAAAACTTCTTTGTTGCGCATCGGCCCCTGCCCGAAGCAGCTGTTCCACCATACGAATTTGATGCGTTTGAACGGCAAACATAAGCGGCGTTATGCCGTTTTGATCACCGGCATTCACGTTCACTTTTTCATCAAGCAATTTTTGCACCTGCTTTTCATCTTGACTTAAAACGGCATTGATTAACGCCTCCGTTTGAGCCATGGTTTCTTCATAAGAAGGCGTACTTACCGTTTTTTTATTCCTTAACCCGCTGATTTCCATTAAGTTTTTATCATACAAAGCCAAAAGCATTATCATTTTTTTGGCATCTTTCTTTAAAGCACGCATGACCGGCGTATAGCCTTTTTTATCTTCAATATCGGTTTTGGCGCCTGCTTTCAACAACGCATCGGCAATGGGCAGACAATCGCGCTCAACGGCATAAAACAGCGCCGTTTCGCCCGCATCATTTTGAAGATTAACCGACGCCCCGTGAGAAAGCAGAAAATCAACCATTTCTTTATTGTTTTGCCACACCGCCGCCATTAACAGCGTTTCGCCGCCCTCCGTTTCTTGAACATCCACGTTTCTATCATAATTTTCAATCAATTTTTTTAAATGCGGCAAATCATTTTTATCAACCGCCTGAAAATAGGCCACATCGCATGTTTCCAGCCATTCGGACACGCGATTCATCCATAAACCCGCTTTGTTGCGCACTTGACTCAACGCCGAACGCACCGCATCGGCCGCCTTTTGCATATTTTCTTTTATCATTTGTTACCCCTTTCATCAAATTTTGTTCAACACAAACGTAAAGTTAATTTACCGTAAAAATTGACAAAAGTCAAGCAAAAAAACACCAGCCCTTTATTTTTTTCATTTTCAAAAGACTGTTGACAAAGAAACATTATTTTGATATACTTTTTTTCGTCAGATAATCGGATAATCGCCGGTGCATTTTAACCATCACGCGCATCGGAGGAAAGTCCGGGCTTCACGGGAACACGATACCGGATAACGTCCGGCCGGGGCGACCCGAGGGAAAGTGTCACAGAAAATAAACCGCCGATATTCTTATCGGTAAGGGTGAAACGGCGCAGGTAAAAGCTCACCGCGCTTTAAGCAATTAAGGCGGCAGGAAAAACCCTATCGGAAGCAAGACCAAAATATGACGGACAACGGCTTGCCGTTGTAAAAAGGAGCGTTCCCGCTCTGCCGACGAGAGGTAGGTCGCTCGAAATAAGCAGTAATGTTTATTCCAGACGAATGATTATCTTCAACAAAACCCGGCTTACAGATTATCTGACACTTTTTCTCTGTTTTGCGCGCGTTTTTTCGTTGACTTATCAAGAAAATCTCTCTACAATGAAGAAAAAATTTCTTTCATCATCGGAGAATAAAATGCTTCATCTTTTGAACAAAAAATCAACAGCGGCTTTCGTGAAAAATATTCTGGCTGTTTTTAATGACGGCAAAATGCATTCGCCTTTTCTCTTTCTGCCGGGCGCCAACAAAAAGTTTAGCATTGATGTGGGCTATCGCCTGCACCGGCTGCAAGAAGTTTTGAATGAATTTCCCTATCAATTTAACGATTTATCCGCAACGGAAAAAGAAAAACTCATTCAAGGCACGCTTTATAAAAAATGGATGCATGAAGAATCCGGCTATTTGGTGCCCAATCCTTATGAAGAATTAACACAGCTGCTTTTTCGGCATCATGTGCTTGACTCGCATTCCGAGTTGATTGAATGGAATAAAGTGTTGCAGCCGCAATTATCAGGTATGTTGAGCGAAGAAAAAGATGTTAACTTTTTAATCAATCACAACTTCCTTTCTTTGTGGACAAATTATCACACCATTGAAGGAATCACACCAATCGCCGTTGAGGCGCTGACACAGTTTCCCGAACAGATTGATTATGAATGCGCCAATAAAAACACGGTGTTTCACGGCTTCATTAAAAAATGTTACGGACAGAAACATATTGATTTACTCACTTTGGATTTTTTCGGCTGGCAACACAAACGTTTAGAGCCGGAAGTTAATGAAAATGATATAACGGAACGGGTGCAAGCCTTATTAAACACAAAGCCGAACGTTAACACGCAAAACAATCAGGGAGATACGCCCCTCACCTCTTTGCTTAAAAATGCGCATAACTATGAACATTCCTCTTTTGCAAAAATTGTTCAATCGCTCATTTCAGCCGGCGCCGATGTGACTCATCAAAACGCGGCAGGATTGACACCCGTTCAATATATTGTGCCAATCTTAATTCATACGGAAAGACGTTTTAATCAGTTTATGCGAAGTGAAAATTATTGGATTCCCGAGTTTCGGCGTTGTTTTGACACAATCAATAATACCATATATGAAAACCTGGCGCATATTACCCGTGCGCTGATAAATGCCGGCGCCGATTTGAATATAAAATATGAAAAAGGCTTTGAAAAAGGCAGCACGCCTTTAATGCTTTTCATTCAACAGGAGCGGCACGAAAAAACATTAGATGAACCGTTGCGGGAAATATTATCCTCCCTTTTGAAAAAAGCCGATTTAAGCTTAACAAATGCGGCCGGCGAAACGCCGTTATTGATGGCTTTGAACGGCCAAAACAAGGAAATAACGCAATCTTTGTTAGAGGCCGGTGCCGATTTGAACGATGTGTTAACGCATCAACAAAAATTATATGAAAAGCGCTTCAATGCCTTTAAAAACAATGTGATTCAAGATGTTAACCTCACATTAAAGCATTTACCCGTTGAATATCAGCAACCGTTTATGAAAAAGTTAAATGCGGCGCCCGATCATCATATGGCCAAGCTGATTGCTTCCCAAAAGGCAGAATTAAAACCGAAAGATAAGGAACGCACGCGCGAAAATTAAATTGATTTGCAGGAACTGATGTTTCAAAAAGGAGGCACGTATGAAAAAGGCAAGAAAATGCGTTTTTTGGGGGGCTTTTTGTTTATGCGCGGTGTGTTTAAATTGTTTTGCGCAGGAAATAAAGGAGAATCCCATGAAAATCACAATCAACATTTATTATACCGGTCAAAATGATAACGCGCGCCAATTTGCCGAAGAAATGGAAAAAAGCGGCACGGTTTCGGCCATTCGCCAGGAAAAGGGAAACAAGCGTTATGCTTAAAAACAGATAGAAAAGCTATCATTTCGGCACGGTCTCTTATTTTTGACTGATATTTATTTTTGGGGGTAACTGTATTTGCTTTTTTTCTTATTTTCGGCAGGAAGCGGTGGTGCGTAGAATGTGAGTCGGCGCGGTGATAAAATAAAGGCCGATTTTATTTTTTTCTATTTGCAGGTGATAATTTCTCTCTCTTATTTTCGGGCGGAAGTGCCGGCGCGCGAAGTGTGAGCCGGCACGGTGGCAAAATAAAGGCTGAATTTATTTTTTCTTTATTGGCAGATGATGAAATTCTCTCATTTTCGGCGGGAAGTGCTGTCCCGTGAAACGTGGGACAGCGCGGTGTGCCGAAAATAAGAGAATGGCAGGAAGCAAAAAAGAGAAACGGTTGCAATAATTGTGTTTCTACCTCTCATTCTCGGCGGATGTGGGACGTCGCGAAAAGTGACGTCCTGCTATGTGCCGAGAATGAGGCAATTCGGTAGGGTGAAAGGTAAAAGATTATCGCTTTGTTTCTTAATTTTCGGCGGAAAGTGCTGTCCTGTGAAACGTAGGACAGCGCGGTGTGCCGAAAATAAGAAAATGGCAGGAAGCAAAAAAGAGAAACGGTTGTAATAATTGTATCTCTGTCTCTCATTCTCGGCGGGTGTGGGACGGCGCGAAAAGTGCCGTCCCGCTATGTGCCGAGAATGAGAAAGAAAAGGCAGCGAAACTAGGCTTTTTTTTTAAATATTGCCGATGATGTTTTTCACTCTATCGGCGGATGTGGAGCGGCTTAAACTGTGCCGCTCCGCTATGGGCCGATAGAGGAAAAAGTCGAACTTTTTACGAAATAGCAATCATATTAAAAACTCTCAATCGCTTCTTCTTTATCGCAATTATCGCCGGTGAAACCGCTATAACATTCACAATATCCCCCGCCATTAGCAGTGTTGTGCCACGAACCATGATTGCTGCAATAACCTTCTTTGGAACAATCTGTACCGCCCCAACCGGAATAGCATTGTGTGCATATTCCCGTATTGGCATCATAACCGCTTCCATGTCCGTTGCATTTATCGCAATCATCACCGCTCCAACCGCTATAGCATGTACATTTTTCCGTATTGGCATCATAACTGAGCCCATGTCCGCTGCATTTATCACATTTAGCACCGTACCAATTGGAATTGCAGGAACAGCGATTTCCTTTCTCATACCAGGAACCATGTCCACTGCAATCAGCATATTCGGAACAATCTGCACCGTACCAACCGTAATTGCAGGAACAATAACCTCCGTCAGCAGTGTTGTACCACATACCATGATTGCTGCAATAACCTGTTGTGGAACAATCTGTACCACCCCAACCGGAATTGCACACGCACATTCCCGTACTACTACTATAGCTCCATCCATGTCCGCTGCATTTATCACATTTAGCACCGTACCAACCGAAATTGCAGGAACAGTAACCTCCTCTGCTGTTGTACCAAGTACCATGATTGCTGCAAGCACCTTCTTCGGAACAATCTGTACCGCCCCAACCGGAATTGCAGGAACAGTAACCTCCTCCGCTGTTGTTCCATGCACCATGTCCACTGCAGACACCTTCTTCGGAACAATCCGTGCCGCCCCAACCGGAATTGCAGGAACAGTAACCTCCGTCAACAGTATTGTGCCAAGTACCATGTCCACTGCAAGCACCTTGTTCGGAACAATCCGTGCCGCCCCAACCGGAACTGCAGTAACAGTAACCTCCGTCAGCAGTATTGTACCAAGTACCATGATTGCTGCAAGCACCTTCTTCGGAACAATCTGTACCACCCCAACCGGAATTGCACCGTTTGCATATTCCACTGGAGTCGTAGTCGGCTCCATGTCCGCTGCACTTATCACAATTAGCACCGTACCAACCGGAACCATAATCGCAGGAACAGTAACCATAATAATTATCATTCCACCATGTACCATGTCCACTGCAAACACCTTCTTCGGAACAATCTTTACCGCCCCAACCTCGCTCACAAACACAATATGGCACACTCTCTGAATAATACTGTAATGAGCCATGTTTACAATTAATTCCAACCTTATCATCATCTTCTTCGGTTGTTGTTGTGGTTGCATGGGTTGTTACAGTTGTTGTTGATGTGACCTTTGTCGTCGTTGTCGGCGTTGCTGATTCTGTTGAGGTGGTCGGCTCCGTTACCTCCGGCACGGGCGTGTGAGTTTCCGATTCCTCCGGTCGCGGAATTCCACCCTCAACCGTGGTATCGGTATCAAAAAACACCGTTACGATGTTACCCGTATCATCACATTCATCTGCCCCGCCATTAATTTCAAGCTCGGAAGCATAAGCCAAACCGGAAACGGAATCACTCAACATATTACATACGCGCTTCGGAAGCCCCCTTACCGTCATGGAATACATTGTTTCATCAAGATATTGACAGTCATGCCCGAAACTTGCTTCTTCCCCGCAAGCATATTCGAATCCGTAATCCACCGTGCGAAACTTGTTTTCATCATAGGGCGAACCCAATGAAAGCGTTACGCCGTCGGGATTTCCCTTTTGTAATAACATAGCCAATTGCGCACTGTTCAGATTCATTTCGTAGAGAATTTGATTCGACACATGCTTATCCATGCCCCACCGATACCCCGCAATGCCGCCGATGCTTATAACGCCGATAATGGCCAAAACGCCAAGCATTTCAACCATACTGCGCCCGTCTTGGGCCTGATTTTGAACTTGTTTTAATTGTTTTTTCTTTATTTTATTGCTCATTTTTTAACCCCTTTCGCTATAAAAAGCATAAAATAAACGTACCTTTAATGCAACGCGGATTCGGGGGCAAAATTACCCTCAAAAAGTGTTGAAACAGTCTTGTTGTAACCCGTTGATATTGCATTAAATTTACCTCCAAATAAATTTTTTTTGAAAAAATGCAAAAAAAGTGTTGCAAAAATCGTACGTTTTTTTGATGCATATTCAAAAAAAATCGCCTTGATGAGAGGCGACCGGAAGTTGCTAACTATCTGGAATAGTGCAGTATATTGACCAAAAGGCTTATTTTACCGCCTTCCGGTCTTGTTTGACCAATGTTCCCTTTTGTTTGCACAAAAGAGATTTATTTGTCCATTACGGACTTTTCCAGAGAGGTTAGCATACCTCGGGGCACACATCACTTGCCTTGCCTTCAGAATAAAA
Organism: uncultured Alphaproteobacteria bacterium; assembly: GCA_947629595.1. GTDB lineage: Bacteria > Pseudomonadota > Alphaproteobacteria > CAAHEQ01 > UBA3637 > RGIG4140. The sequence continues at coordinate 23,005 of CANREI010000005.1, forward strand.
GCTTTTCATACCAATGTCAAGCAGAAAATTTGCATCATTTATTTTTTCTCTCTATCGGCCCATAGCGACAGACGACAAAATGCCGTCTGTCCCACCCGCCGATAGGGGGAAAGGGGAAGCATCGTATTATTTCACACATCCGCCGATAGAGGGAAAAAAGAGAGTGCCATATACAGATAACAGAGTGATACATTAAAAAAATAACGCCGCTTTCGGTTCTCTACCTTTTCTTTCTCATTCTCGGCACATAGCGGAACGTCACAATTGCGACGTTCCACATCCGCCGAGAATGAGGGCAGAGACACAATTTCCGTTTCCATCCTTTCTAATTTTCGACCCACCGCGCCGGCGCATATTCTACGCGCCGGCACTTTCCGCCGAAAATAAGAGAAAAAGCGAATATATCCGCAAAAAAATAAATTATTATCAGCCGAAAATTAAGAAAATCTCATCACCTGCGAATAGGAAGAAAATAAAATCGGCTTTAATTCTGCCAACGCACCGGCACATATTCTACGCGCCGACACTTTCCGCCGAAAATAAGAAAAAAAGCAAATACACCCGCAAAAAAATTATCATCAGGCGAAAATTTTATAAAACGGCAAAAAAGAGCATCAAAAAAGCGGTTTCTTTTCCGAAGCAACCGTGACAAAAAATTTGTTATTCTTTCTCTATACTATAACCCTATATTATCTATATATTTTACAAAAAAATCAACCAAAGAACGTTCATTTAAAAGAAAAACATTCAGATTTTTTGCCAGTTTTTTAGCACTTAATGTATATGTTTGATTACTTACAACTATCGCATAATCACAATTATAAAATTTACTTCCGGCTGCAATTTCTTGAACAGCTTTATTGCCAACCGGCTTTGAATAATATTTACATTGAATTGCAAAACTTTCATTATTAAAATTTACAATCAAATCAACACCTTGATCACCTGTTTCCGGCGTTCTTTTAACATTTAATCCGCATTTACTTAATAGACTCTCAATATAGCATTCATAATCTTTTCCTGTCTTAATTTTCTTGGTATTCAGTACATTATTTTGTGATATTTGGGAATTGAAAATTCGTGTAAATACACCATTAACAAAATCAATATCTTTATTATTAGAAGAATCCATTATTTTGTTTAATTCCGTATTCGGATAAATCACATTATCCAGAAAATATCTCAACTCTGCGGTCCATTTACGGTTATCCAGCTTTAAATTACCATAATCGTCTTCGTATTTATTTTGATTGAATTTTATGCTTAAAGTTTCAAAATGTTTTTTGATCAGTTTTATAACATCATTTGTTATTTTTTCTATTTCTTCTTTTTGTTCAGCTGCTTTCCTTGCTTTTTCAGCCTCTATCACTGCTTTTTGTTCTGCTTTCTGCTTTTCAATCTCTTTTTCCATTGCTTGTTTTTTTAACATATCACCTATATAGTGTATCAGGTATATTGGTATCAGGAGTACTCCAACATAAATAAGTAGTGACTCTCTAAATATCACCAATATCGATAATCCCGTTATGAATAACATAAGTTTCATTTATCTATATCATCCGAATATATGTTAAATTTATTTGAGAAAAACATTATCATATTCATTTATGACTGTCAAGAGATAATGAAATATTACAATGCGTTAGATGAGCATCAAAAAAAGCGGAGACTTTAAAGCATCCGCTTTGTTGTGAATGGTCGGAATGAAGGGATTCGAACCCTTGGCCCCTACGTCCCGAACGTAGTACTCTACCAGGCTGAGCTACATTCCGATAGCAAGCTTTTTATACCTCTTTTCGCCGTTTGTCAAGTGATTTTTTAAAAACAAGCCTATTTTTTTATTTTCTCCGCTCGGGCTTTCGTTTCCGCTTATTTAAGCCGTTCACCGCCGATAAGGCATCTCGTTTTTTCCCGTTCTTCCCGGCTCTCGTCTGCCTGCTCCTTGCCACCCCGCCGCCGTTTTCCTGCCTCGCCCTGTCGCCAGCCTTGCCCCGTCCCACCGCTCTTCACCACACCCACCAGCCAGCCTTCTGCCTCCCTCACCCACACACCTGCGGCACATACACCCTCGCCCCCGTCATCTCCCACATCGCCCCTCGTTTTTTCGCCCCAAACGGGACACAAAATAATGATTCCGACGCTTTTTTCTTGAAAAAATAACGCCCTTTTTATGATAATTTTCAAAAAAACAACCGAAAGTCAGGCATTTTTAAAGTCTTTTTTAAGATTTTTTTCAATAATTATCCCTTTGCTTTTCCTTATTTTTTTTATTCCGCTATTTTTTTGTCACAACAAAATGTGATTAAATACTTGCTTTTAAAAAGATTTTATGGAATAATAAAAGAACAGAAAAAAAGAGGTTATCCATGGAAACATTAAAAACCGAACAAGAAAAAAAGTTTGAAGTTTTGCGTAATCCTGCCGGCGAACTGCTGATTATTATTCGCGCGCGCATTGACAGCGAAGAAAAACCCGTTATTGCTTATGACGGCGGCGAACACGCTCTGTTATATCGCAACGCAACGCATACGGTTGTGCTTGATTATATTCACCCCATGGTGCGAACGGCTTTGTTAAAAGCCTCCAGCGTGTTAATTGTTGAGGCGCAGGGTAATGCCGTTGTGCGTGAATATTTTGCCGGTGTCAAACCTGTTGAAAAATTGGCGCTGCCGGCCATTGAAGCGGCCTAAACACCGTTTTTTATAAACGCGCTTTTTATTTTTTTTAAAATCAATTGCAAAACCGCTCGGTTTTTGTGAGCCGTTCATTTGTCGCACAAAAAATGCTTGATATTAAAACTTTTTTGTGATATAGATTAAGAATGATATTCGGGCGAATAAACTTTTCAAGGAAAGAAAAAATGATTCGGCAGTTATTCATAAAATTGAAGCAGCAGCAACTTTTAACCGCCGTTCAGCGAAAAGATTATCACGCCGTAAAAACTTTTCTGGCCGAAAATGATGTGACGGCCTGTTTCAATGAAGAAACGGAATATCATTTGTTGAAAAACGTGATTGAAAAACAAGATGATCAAATGTTTCAACTGTTTCTCAACAAAAATCCCGATTTAACCATGTCCGATGCAAAAGGAAACACGCTTTTAATGACGGCGCTCTATGCCAATCAGGAAAATAAAGCTTTTATGCTTCTTCAAAAGGGCTGTCAGGCGGAAACGGTGAATGTGCGCGGCAGTCATCCGCTTCTTGTTGCCGCCGGTCTGGGCATGACAAAAATTGTTGATGAAATTTTAAAGCAAAACATTCCCGTTGACAGGCCCGGGCCGCACGGCATAACGGCGTTAATGCGCGCCGCGGGGAATAATCAACTCAAAACGGTTGAATTTTTGCTTCAAAAAGGAGCAAACGTGCATTTGCAAAACAATTCGGGACAAAATGCCTTAATTTATGCGCTTCAATTCGGCACACCGGCGGTTGTTTCTTGTTTGCTGCATGCCGGCAGTGATGTGAATTTAAATGATAAAAGCGGGCAAACGGCTTTGTTTTATGCCTTATCCCGTCCGGAAATGCATGAAGTTGTTCCGGCGTTGTTCAGAAAAGGCGCCGATGTAAATGTTGTGAATTGCAAAGGCGAAACGCCTTTATCGGCAGCCGTTCGAAGCGGAAACGTCAAGCTTGTCAAAACGCTTATTGAAAACGGCGCGCAAATTGATGTTATTTCTCACACGGGTGAAACGCCTCTGTTGATTGCCAAACAACGAAAATTGACTGAAATTGCCGCGCTTTTGAAACAGAGTTTATTTCAAGCGGATGAAAAAACATCGGCACAAATTGTCAAGTGGTTTGAAAGTGATAAAGATTTTTTAAACAAGCTGCGATTCTGTCATTTGCTGGCATCGGTGTATCAAAAAATGCTTCCGGGGGATCGAAAAAAAGTTTTAACGCAAATTCAACCGTTTTTAACACCCCAAGAAAAGCAAAATCTGATGACGGAAAGAATAAAGTCGTAATCGATAGCGGCTTTAAGAACGGCACAGGCAAAAATGAATCTCACCGACACATGGGGTAACCGCCACGATTGCGCAGGTTGATTGTGGAGTACCCATTGAGGAGAGATATGAAGTACACGTGGGCAGAATTGTAGGGATAAGGCGTGCTTGTCCAAATATTAGCTATCCAACCCACATATATCCCTGTCTGCCTTAACGCACTATTCTCACACCCGAGTGTATTCAGCTCGTTTTTGCACCCAAACTCTTCAAAAGACACCATACTTTTCTTTAATGCCTGACAATACCGAACGGCACTCCACCAGTTTACTCCTCCGCTTACGGGACTACCCCAGTTTATTCCTCCGTTTGCAGGGAAATCGTTATAGTAGTATGTTACATTATAGTATGAAAACCACATAACTTTCGGGGTTCCTATGCTTGCACACTTATATGAGGTGCAATTCTCTGTCGCTGAGGCGGCGCAACCGCTGCTCACGCAAAAATAACCATCTCCGAGTTCTTGTGTACACTCCGCATTTGTTCCGTTCGGGCATTCAAGATATTCACATGTGTTCGTTTCTCTATCCCATTTTGTAGCATCCGGACATTCCACGCATTGAGAGCCATTCCAATAGGGTTTATCTTCCCCAAAAGCTTCATAACAACTTTTGCATGTGTTATCATTGTCAGTATCGCAATAGGGTGTATCATCACCACAATCGGTATTGGCCGTACATTCTACACAAACATGTTCAAAGCAAACAGGCAAATTGTCCGGACACGAGGAATCTTCCGTACCACCGCATCGGATGGTGTTCGAATCCGAATCGGCACCGAATACCACCGTTAATGTGTTGTTCCCTTCACCGCAAGTGCCTTTTTCTTCCTCTGCCGCATCAACTGAATTATCGTTAATATAAAAAGCGATTAAATTATCCATACCGTTGATCAGACGAGCCAACGGTTTACAAACACCTTCGGGAATCTCTTGCAATTCTATATAATAAGCGTTCGCGGCATAACAGGAAACATCATCGAGTATAACTTTTTCTTCATCGGCCAAAGCACAATCAAAAGTCGTTCCATAACCGTTAAAATTGATTTTATGTTCATCATCATAAGGGCTGCCGAGGGTTAAATTTTCCGCTCCTTGTGCAATTTTTATCTGCGCATCGGTCCGCATCAGGTTGATTTCATGGGCAATTTGTGATGCTTGATAATGATTCATTGCTAATTTATATCCCACAATGCCGCCGATTGACAGCACACCGATAATGGCTAAAACGCCCAGCATTTCAATCATACTGCGCCCGCTTTGCGATTGATTTTGAATTTGTTTTTTTGATTGTCTTGTCATTTTTCGGCTCCCCGTTTCCCCTTGCACGATTTGCGCTTTATTCCCTTGCATTTCTGCCTGTTTTAACTGATTTTTTCTTGATTCCATTGTCATTTTTTGACTCCCGTTTCTGATAAAAATAGCATAAAATAAACGTACCTTTAATGCAACGCGGTTTCGGGGGTAATTTTACCCTCAACTTTTGGCAAAACGGCTTTTTTATAACCAGTTGATATTGCATTAAAATTACCTCCAAATAAATTTTTTTTGAAAAAATCAAAAAAAAGTGTTGCAAAAATCGTACGTTTTTTTGAGGACAGATGACCGAAAACACATGTTCATTTTATTCGGTATTTGGTGGTTTTCTCTCTTATTTTCGGTTAATGATAATTTTTTTGTGGGTATACTTACTTTCTTTCTTATTTTCGGCGGGAAGTGCCGGCTTGTGGAACGTGAGCCGGCGCGGTGACAAAATAAAGATTGATTTTATTTTTTTCCCATTAGTGGGCGATGAGATTTTCTTTATTTTCGGCGGGAAGTGCTATCCCGCTTTTGTGGGATAGCGCGGTGTGCCGAAAATAAGGCGATTCGGGAAGTTAAAAATGGGAGTTGAAAAGTAGCAGTTATGGTGCTATCTCTAATTCTCGGCGGATGTGGGACGTCGCGAAAAGTGACGTCCCGCTATGTGCCGATAGAGGGAAAAGAATGGTGCTTTTTTTAAGAGCAGTTGCACAAATTAAACGTACGATTTTTGCAACACTTTTTTTTAAAATTTTAAAAAAATTTTTAATTTGGCCCAAAATCATTGATTTTTCGACTGTTTTTAAAGGGTGAATTTTAGCGTTTTAAGGGTAAATTTTACCCCCGAATCCGCGTTGCATTAAAGGTACGTTTATTTTATGCTATTTTTATCAACAACGGGAGTAAAAAAATGACAAAACAATCAAAAAAACAAATGGAAAATCAATCACAAACAAAATATATGCAAAGCAACGAACCGCAAATTGCAGGCGGGGAAACGGGAAAACAAAACAGAACCAAAACGCGCTCTCAAGACGGGCGGTCAATGGTTGAAATGCTGGGCGTGCTGGCCATTATTGCTGTTCTGTCAATCGGTGGAATCGTGGGCTATAAATTAGCTATGAACTACTATCAGGCCGATCAAATAGCCAACGAAATTAACTTAATGCGTAACGATTTAAAGGTTAAATATGCTTTGGGAAATGAAGAATTGTTATTGGGGGATCCTTATGATGAAACACCTGAAGATGAACATTACAGCGGGCATTTATCAACACAATATGATCGTTATCCCGTTGATTATGATTGCATTCGCAAAGACAAAGCAGAATTTTATAATTGTCGCGAAACAGATGCTTATTATATTAAAGTCGGGAATGTTTCGAAAGGTGTTTGTAAACCGCTTACAACACTTGTCAGCGCCATGGACGGCCGTTTGGAAATGGATATCAATGGTACTCCATACATAGAAGATGATTTATGTTCAAGTGATGAAGCCAATGAATTTTATATTCAGTTTGATGCGGAAGAAGTGAACGGCAATTATGATTCGAATCGTCCGGAAGGCTGGTGTGCCAAAGATGACGATTGCCCTGATGAAAAACCGTTTTGCGAGAATGAAAGATGCGTGGAATGTACGCCTGAAACAGGTTGCGAAAGCAATACGCAACACTGCGAAAATAACGAATGTATCAGCTGTCCGGGGGGCAAAATATGGAGTGGTACGGCTTGTGTTGACTGTATGACAGATGCTGATTGTGCAGATCCCGATACACCCATATGCAAAACTGATGAACATATTTGTGTGGAATGCATGGCAGATGAAGATTGTTTAGCAAAAGGCACAGATGAGCCGATTTGCAACACGGATACAAACACATGCGAGCCGTGTCCCGAAGGTGAAAGTTGGAAAGAATCGGCACAAGGCTGCGCTGCTTATGAATGCCGTACCAACGAAGATTGTAATCCCGCGGGCGGATTTGAAAATTATTGCTATATGGAACATGGCGTTGCTAACTCTACATCAGAATGGCAAGATGACAATCCGAACGGAGAAAATTATTCGGGCGAATGTCATAAAGTTTCCGATGACTTATTGAAAAAAGAGCCGACAGTCATACAAAATATCAAATTTTACGGTTCAAATAAGTCGATGAATTGGTGGAGCAGTTGTCGTTTTTGCGCCGCGCGTGCCAAAACAAGCGATGAAGGCTGTGTCGGAGATGCAGACGGCCCTTCCTTTATGCTGGGATATACCGATATTGATTGGCAGTGCCATACCAGCACCCCCGGATCTAACGGACCGTATTTTACTTGTACGGGCACCGATGAAGAATCCGGGCAATCCAATCTCTCACCGACAATCAAACAATTTCATGACATGTTTTCTGCCACCGGCGGTGAATGGTTATGGCTAAAAACAACAAGTCATATCGGTGTTGATATAACTTACGGACATATTTATACTTTTGCTTATAAATATAGCAAAAAAACATGGGATCGGGCTTTGTGTCGGGATTAAACACCCAACTCCGACACGGCGGCGGTTATTTCCACGATGAAATCCATGATTGAATTTCCGATAAAGGCGTTTGTAATTCATTACCGCCGGCAGAATCAAAAAGAATTTCTTTATCGGCAAGAATCGTGGCGCCCGTTGAGGCCGCTTTCATATCTTTAATAACCGTTCCCGCCCAGCCGGCATTTGTTGAAAACAATACCACCTCTTTGCCTTGCAAATTCGCGTGATTGAAAAACGTTAAAACCGCGGGCGCCATTTTATACCACCAAGTAGGCGTTCCGATAACAATACGCGCGTAAGGTTCAACATTCGGCAAGGCTTTTAATGCGGGCTGATAACCGGCATTAACTTCTTTTTGCCCCAGTGCGGAAAGCTCCTCCATATCGTGCGGATATGTTTTTTCCGTTTCAAGCCGAAAAATATCGGCATTCGTTTCTTTTTGTATCAGTTCGGCAATTTGTTTTGTATTTCCGCTGACGGAATAATAAACAACCAATGTTTTATTCATATTTTCCTCCTGTTTTGCAAAACACGGGAACGCAATCAACAAAGCGCTCCATAAAAAAAGGGTAAACCGAATATGTTTCATGCAACAATTCTCCCGACCGATTAATTCCCGCCGCTCAAAGGGCAGAATCGGACAATAAGTTCATTATTATCTTCTTAAAACGACCTATTCTTTATCTAAATCAACCAATTCATATTCCCGCGAGCCCAAACCGATTGATTCGGCATAAGGCAAAATGTGCCGACCGTTTTGACGCTCGACACGGGCAATGAAATGATCGCGCCCCACATCGGTTGATGACCAAATTTTATCAATGGCCGCCTGATCAACCGCCACCGGATCGGTTGACGCCAAAATGCC
>CANREI010000006.1 GCA_947629595.1 uncultured Alphaproteobacteria bacterium
ACACATCACTTGCCTTGCCTCAAATTATAAAGGCACTCAAAAACAATGTCAAGCAGAAAATTTGCATCATTTATTTTTTTCCCCTATCGGCCCATAGCGACAGACGACATAAAGACGTCTGTCCCATCCGCCGATAGGGAAAAAGGGAGAGTGCCATATACAGACAATAGAGTGATATATCAAATAAATAACTTTGCTTTCAATTCTCTGCCTTTCTGTTTCTTATTTTCTGCACACCGCGCTATCCCCCAATTGCGGGATAGCACTTCCCGCCGAAAATAAGAGAGAGTGCCGGAATAACACTTTTTCTGCTTATTTTTAAGCGTAAAGTCTTGCCATTTTTCCCCTATCGGCCCATAGCGATGCGCCCCTTTCAGCGGCGCATCACACCCGCCAATAGAGGGAAAAAGAGAGTGCCACTTACAAACAAAGAGAGAAAGAAATATCGTCAATCTTCTCTTTCCTGCCGTTCTCCCCCTATCGGCCCATAGCGATGCGCCCCTTTCAGCGGCGCATCACACCCGCCGATAGAGGGGAAATATCGTCAACATTAAAAAAACATAGTTTCTCTGCCGTTTCCTCATTCTCGGCACATAGAGGGACGTCAACTTTTCGCGCCGTCCCACATCCGCCGAGAATGAGAGATAGAAACACAATTATTACAAGTGTTTCTCTTTTTTTTACTTTCTGCCTTTCTTAATTTTCGGCACACCTCGCCGACGCATATTCTACGCGCCGACACTTCCCGCCGAAAATAAGAGAAAGGAGTTATCGTCTGCAAATTAAGAGAGGAAGAAATACCATCAATCTTTCCTGCCATTTTTCCCCCTATCGGCCCATAGCGATGCGCCCCTTTTCGCGGCGCATCGCATCCGCCGATAGAGGGAAAAAGCCGTTAATAATACAATTTTCAGCAATTAAAGGAAAAATTATCTGGTGGCCTTGATTTCTTTCTCTGATTCTCGGCGAGTGTGGGACGTCGCGAAAAGTGACGTTCCGCTATGTGCCGAGAATCAGAGAAAATATCAATATTGCCGCTTTTTCTTTCTCATTTTCGGCACACCGCGCCAGCTTACGTTTCACGGGATAGCACTTCCCGCCGAAAATAAATGAAAAGGCGAATATATATCTCCGTAAAAAAATAAATATCAACCGAAAATTAAGAAAAAGTGCCGAATTTTACCCTTTCCCTATCGGCCCATAACGACAGACGACAAAATGCCGTCTGTCACACCCGTCATGAAGGGGAAAAATATTCGCAACAATTTTTTTTACCGATTCGCTTTAAAAAATACAAAAAAGCGCCCCCGAAAAAGAGCGCTCTTTTGCTTCACAAATACCTTTTTTATTCCGATTCGCGTTGCCGTTCACGCGAGGCATTCACACGCGCCGTTTGCGAGTCGATTTTTCTTGATTGCACACCTTTTGCTTTTGAATTCGAGTCTTGAATCAAGTCTTTCATATCAAAAATTTGACCGCTTTTATTGCCGTTAATCACTTTCGGCAAAGCACCGTCCCAATTTTCAATGGCACGCAGCTTTAAAATATCGTCATTCAATGCCGCCGCCTTCACTTTTAACGCCGTTGCTTCGGCATCGGCTTCAATTTTAATGGCTTTGGCCTTCGCTTCGGCCGTTAATGTGATTTTTTGGGCATCGGCCTGCGCCCGAATAATGGCTTGATGCGCTTTTTCTTTTTCCTGCTCGCTGCGATTCCGTTCCGTCAACACTTTTTGTCCGGCGGTGACTTTTTCTTCAATGGCTTTTTCAAATTCGTCACTGAAATCAATATCTCTGTATCTGAAATCAATAACATTCACATGTTTTTTCGCCAATTCCCGCCGTAACGTTTCTTCAATGCTGCGAGAACTCTTTTCCCGATTCTCAATCAGCTGCGCCGCTTCCCATTTACCTAAATCGTTTTTCACTTCATCTAACAACGTGGGAATAATAACCAATTCTTCAATACGACTGCCATATTGCTTGTAAACCTTTGTAACGGCTTCGGGCATAATGCTGTAATTCATAATCATATCAAGCTGCACGTTTTGAATATCTTTCGTAAAAGCCGATGTTTTTTGTTCCAGTTTTTGCGTACGAATCGAATACGGCACGATTTTTTGAAAAATCGGCAATCTGAAATTAAGCCCTTCCGTTAACACTTCATCTTCATTCACTTTTCCCAATGTGATGCGAACACCGCGTTCACCCGCATCAATGGTTTTGATGGACGACAATCCGCCAACAATGGCCAGAAAGCCGACCACACCGCCGATAATATATTTTTTCATACTTTTCTCCTGTTGTTTTTAATAGAAAATAACCGTTTATGGAAATTTATTATATAACGAGTCGTTTTATTTGTCAATATTTTTTTAACATTACCATCGAAGGCACAAAAAAACGCGCCTTTTGCAAGACGCGTTTCTTTGGTTTTAAACAAACTTATTTGTATGTCACAACAACCGCACGACGGTTTTGTTGACGACCGGCAGCTGTTGCATTGGAAGCAACCGGATCGGCTTCACCATAACCATGTGTCGTAATGCGATCGGCAGCAATGCCGTTGGCTTCCAAATAAGCGGCAACCGCATTGGCACGACGTTCGGACAACTTCACATTGTAGCCTTCCGGACCTGTGCTGTCCGTGTAACCGGAGATTTTAACATTTTCTGCCGGATCAGCTTTTAATCTGTTAATAACGTCTGCCAAAGCAGCATCATCAGCCACCGTTAATTTAGCCGAATCAAACGCAAATAACGTTGATGTCGGTAAAACAACTTTGGATGTGACAACTTCGCAAGAACCGTCGGCACATTCGTCGCACCAGCTGGCGCAACCGGTTAATAAAAGTGTTGAAGACAACACGATTGTAGCGATTTGTTTTTTCATAATGAAACTCCTTCAATAAAATGAATTACAAGCAGTAGTATGGCGCTTTTTTTTTATAAAATCAAGAGAAAAATGTGCGAAAGTTTATCTTTTTTTAAAAACAAGGTTCGACTCTTCTCTTTTTGTTAACATAACATATTGATTTTAAACAAAAAATTAAAAATCAAACTCTCTTTGTTTTTTTTCAAAAATATATGAAAAAATTGCGCACGAGAGCTTAAAAAAACTTTTTCGGATTACAAAACAAACGTTGTGATTAAAAATAACGTTCCAACGGTACTTAACGCTGAAAGAACCAAGAAAACAAAATCACTAAACAAATCAATCAACCGCATTTTAATGTTGTAAAACGAGGCTTTATCGGCAAAAATCCAATAAATAAAATTAAGCGCAAACACAATTAAAAAGCCGATAATATATAAATCGGGCGTGGTTAAAATGATATCTAACGGATTCGTTTCGGAATGAACGTTATAAACAATACACCCGATAATCACCCCTAAAACGGTAATGAAGTGATAGTCGAAAAAAAATTTAAGAAATCGACCGAATAAAGAACTTTTGTTTTCGGCAGATAAACCGTTTGATTTTGAAAAATGCGACTCAACCATTTTTACCTCCTCCGTCTGCGTAAAACACGCCGTTTTGCAACACCGGATCCGCCTCCCGTTGAACCCACACTTCCGCCTCCCTGCGCGACAAAAGCACCGTATTCGGAAGCCCCGTCTCCCGATTCTTTTACCGCTTGCGGCACCGGATCGGGTTGTAACGGCGCCTCAACCTTTCCCATTTCGTTTTGCTGAATGAGAACCACCTGACGCCGTGCCATATCCAAATCGGATAATGACATATTTTTAATTAAGCGTTGTTGCGCATCGGCAGCACTGGTTAAATTTTGCTCGGCAGCCAAATGAAACCACGCATAGGCCTTGTAAACATCTTTCGAAACACCTTCGCCGTTTGCGTAAATAATACCCAACATATATTGTGCCGAACTGTAATTTTGCGATGCCGCATATTTATAATAAGTAATGGCTTGTGCCATATCTTGATCGACGCCCAATCCTTTTCGATACATTTCTCCTAAACTGAAATAGGCGCTCAAATCTTTTTGTTTGGCCGATAATTCATAATATTTCAATGCTTTATCATAATCACGCAAAGAGGCATTATTTAAATAAATATCGCCCAAATATCGACTGACAACCGGGTTTTGATCAAGCGGCACCTTTTGAAAATATTCCAACGCGGTTTGATAGTTCCGCGGCACCGAATCGCCCTTATAATACATAACACCTAAATTTAAATTAGCGGAAATATTGTTTTGATCTGCCGCCAACTGATAAAGCTCAATGGCTTTTTCTTTATCTTCCGGAACAATTTTGCCTTCCGAATACAAATAAGCCATTAAAGCTTGTGCCATATCATAATTTTGATCAACGGCCTTCTGCAAATATTTTAATCCTTCTTTGGCGTCTTGCGTAACACCGTATCCGTTAATGTATAAATAAGCCACATAATACTGTGATCTGAAATCACCCTCGTTTGCTAACGGTAAAAACTCATTAAGAGCTTGAGAATAGCGTTGTTCGTTAAAAGCCTGTTCCCCTTCCACGAAACCGGCAAAAGCCGGCAAGGAAACCGTTAATGCAAGCAACAACAAACTGATTTTTTTCATGGCAAACTCCTTTAAATTATATTTATTATAACAACATCAAAAAAAAACACAATCATTTTTTCTGAAAAATGAAAAAAAATATCTTCTTTTTCTGAAAAAAACAAAAAAACGCCGATGATTGATAAAAAAATCAGATTATTTTTCAACAAATTCTTTTCTTTGCGGTTCAATTAAGCACGCATCACCGTAAGAAAAAAAGCGATACCGATTTTGAACGGCATAAGCATAAGCCGCTTTCATTCTGTCAATACCGGCAAACGCGCAAACCAACATAAACAGCGTTGATCCGGACAAATGAAAATTGGTAAACATCACGTCGGTTGCCTTAAAACGATACCCCGGCGTAATAAAAATATCCGTTTCACCCTCAAAAGCGTGAACAACACCGTTTTCATCGGTTGCCGATTCCAACAAACGCAAAGAAGTTGTCCCGACCGTAACGATTCGGCGTCCCTGTTTTTTGGCAGCATTGATTTTATCGGCTGTTTCCTGCGTTAAAATGCCGATTTCCGAATGCATTTTATGATCTTTGGTATCTTGAACTTTCACCGGCAAAAACGTTCCCCCGCCCACATGAAGCGTGACGAACAATCTTTCAATGCCTTTTTCATCCAAACGCCGAAACAAATCATCGGTAAAATGCAAACCGGCCGTCGGCGCGGCAACGGCCCCTTCCGCGCGGGCATAGATGGTTTGATAATCGGCTTTATCCGATTCTTTTCCGCCGCGCGAACGCTTAATATACGGCGGCAACGGCATCACACCCGTTAAGTGAAACGCTGCCATTAAATCAGCGCCGCTTTTATTAAACCGCAGCACCACGGCACCCGTTTCTTTTTTTGCCGTCACAACGGCGCGAAAATCCTCTTGAAAAACAATTTCATCATTTATTTTGAGCCGACGTGCATTTTTAATCAACGTTTCCCAACAAGACAAATCAATTTGTTTGAAAAGCGTTACTTCAATTTTTGCTTCTCCCCGAACACCGTATAAACGGGCCGGAATAACCTTTGTATCATTAAAAATCAACACATCATCGGGACGCAACAGTTCATCTAAATCCGATACATGTTGATCGCTGAAAGATCCGTCGGCTTTAATATGCAACAATCGAGCCGAATCGCGCGGGGAGACCGGCTCATTGGCAATTAAAGAGGCCGGCATATCAAACGTAAAAATTTTTGTTTCCATTTTCGTTTCCTTATCGAAAGACTTTATATCCCGATTGATTTCATTTGTCAAGCCGATTAAAAAAGACGTTTGACATTTTATTCACTCTGTGATAGGGTAAGAAAAAAGGAGTTTAAAATTATGAAAAAAATCAGTGCCGTTCTTTTCTGTTCGCTCTTGCTGTGTGCCTGTTCCGACAGCGAATATGTTCACTCATCGGAACCGCGTTCGCAGGTTTATTACGGACAACCCGTTGCCGATGTTTATGAAAATTTCGGCGTGCCCACAAAAGGCGTCCGCCTTTCCGACAATGAACGAATTTTAATTTGGATATCGCAAGAAATTGAAAAAGATTGGGCTTATCGTTATTTACGGGCCTGTACCGTTAAAATTCATTTACGAAACGAACGGGTCATCAATTGGTCGGCCGAGGGGCAAGGGTGCGTGATTTCTTCCAACTCCGACGGTGAAGAAATTGATCAGCTCATTGAAGCGCAAAAATCAACCGCCCTTTCCGCGCCCTCTTTACCGACAGATGCATTCGGCGGCACCACACAAACAAATGTCTTCGGCGGTACTTTACCGGCAGATGCGTTTGACGGCAACGCTTCACGCGCCTATACCGCACCGAAAACGGGTCTTGTTATTCCCAATCCGGCAAGCGGTCGGCAACCTTCTTTCGCTGCCGGCAGTACCGCACCGACAACGGGGGGATTCGCGCTTCCGACCGATGCTTTTGAAAGCGGTTGGTTTTCTTCGGGCAATCCGCCTGCCCCGGTTTATAACGCACCGGCATCGCAACAACCGTCGGTACCGCGCGTCAATCAACCCGAATCGAACAACTCGTCGTGGTTTTCGACGGATGATGACGAATGGGGACTGTTTGACGGTTAAATAACCTTTTTTGAATGATTTGAATTTCTTATTGTATCGGGAAGAACATTTTTTTTAAAAACGGTTATATTCTGCTTGCATTCTGTAAAAAAAAATCTTACACTGCACCCGAAAATAAAAAAAGGTCTGCACAAAAATGATGAAACCCATGACGCAGGGTAATCCGATTACTTTGATTATCCTGTTTGCAATTCCCATTTTTCTCGGAAGCCTGTTTCAACAGGCGTATATTTTGTCGGATGTTTATATTCTGGGACATTTTCTGGGATTGCACGCCTTGGCGGTCATCGGAGCCATGGCGCCCGTTTTTATGATGATTATCATGGCAGCGGTCGGCTTTACCAACGGCTTATGCATTATTACCGCGCAACGCTACGGCGCTAATGATATGCGCGGCGTCAGAAAATCATTCAGCGGCGGCTTGATTCTTTCCGTAATTTGCTGTACGATTTTTGTCGGAACGGTGCTTTTGTTTGAAGATTTTATTTTACAAAAAATGAGCGTGCCGGCCGATATTTATGACGATGCCAAACGGTTTTTAACCGTGATGACTTATTCCTCGTTTGCCACCATGTTTTATAACTACTTCGCCGGCATTATGCGTGCCTTGGGTGACAGTAAAACACCGCTTTATTTTTTAATTTTTTCATCTGTTTTAAATGCACTCATCAACATTATTTTTATTGTTTATTATCATTTTGACGTGTTAGGCGTGGCATTCGGCACCACTTTAACGCAATGCGTTTCCGTTGTACTTTGTTTAATCTGGCTGTTTTGGAAATTCCCTGTGTTTCGTTTAAAAAAAGAAGATTGGAAAGTACCGTTCGGCTTTTTGATCGAACACTTAAAAATTGCCATACCGATGACATTAAACTTTTCCATTCTCGGATTAAGTATGACAATTGTTCAAAGCATTTGCAATCAATTCGGCTCGGATACCATTGCCGCTTTTACGGCCGCTTCCCGTATTGAACAGGTGATGACCATGCCGCTGTTTGCTTTCGGTCCGGCCGTCACAACTTATGTGGCACAAAACTTCGGTGCCTGCCTCATTCGACGCATTCGACAAGGTGTTCTGCAAAGTTTTATTGCCGTAACGGGTATGAGCGTTATTATGGCATTAACGGCTTATGAATGGAGTGATGTTTTAGCCGGTTTGTTTTTGAATAATCCGCCGCCGGAGGTTTTGGAAAAATCCGTTACATACATTCGCATTACCATGATGTTTTACACCTGTTTGGGGCTGATTTTTGTTTTCCGTCAAGCCTTGCAAGGTATGGGTTACTCTCTTATTCCGCTGTTTGCCGCCGTTTTGGAGCTTTGTTCCCGAACAATCGCCGCTCTTTATTTGGTTAGCGCTTTCGGTTATATCGGCATTTGCTATTCGGGGCCGATTGCATGGACGGCCGGCGCAATTGTTGCCGTCACGGGTTATTTAATCGTGATTTCCCGCTATAAAACAAAATTATTCGGCAAACTCAATCAAAAAACACCCGTCCCGCGCGAACGCAAAATTCGGGCATAAAATTAAAAGCATAAAAATTAAATTAAACTTAACGGATAGGTTTCTTCCGTTGTGTAATATTTGCCCTCACCGTTTTCCCGCGCATGACTTTGAAACAGGCAAAACGAATCGACCAAAAACGATTTTCCGTGAAATAAATTGTTGCGACTGATGTATTCAAACACTTCATCCATGGACGTACCTTGCAATTTTGCCAACGATACATGCGGCACAAACTTAAATTTATCGGCATTGCCGCCGCCGGCGCGAATAACGGCTTTATCAATTTTTTCCTGCAACTCGCCGATGAGTTTCGGCGCATCAACACCCGTCCATATATGGTGCGGTTGATTTCCCACGGCAAAATAGCCGACTTCCTTAAAAGCCATATGAAAAGCCGGAAAGCGAATATAGCGTAATTCTTTCAAAATATCGGCGGCGACAGGTTCTTCCACATTGCCGATAAAGCGTAAATTTAAGTTTAAATGATCCTTTGTATGCCATCTGGCACCAAACAAACCGCCTCTTAACGCATAAAGCTCTTCTTTGATTTCTTCGGGCAAATCCAAACCGACAAAAAGACGTAACATAAAAAAACTCCTTTGCAAATTGATAAAAAGAGTATATAATAAAAAAACAAGAAAGGAAACGAAAAAATGACAAAATTAAAAGTTTTTGAAATCCCGGCACCGATTTTACACGAAAAAGCCCTTCCGGTTGAAGCGGTCACACCCGAAATTCGGCAAACCTTGGCCGATATGCTTGAAACCATGTATGCTTCGAACGGCGTCGGATTGGCGGGTAATCAGGTGGGTCTTTTGAAACGCTTGGTCGTGATGGATTGTGCGGGAAAAGAGGAAGAACCCTGCCCCATTCAAATGGTGAATCCGAAAATTATTCACAAATCGGCGGAAATGATTTTTCACAACGAGGGGTGTTTATCCGTTCCGCAGGAATATGCCGATGTGGAACGTCATGCGGAAGTAAGCGTTCAATATCTGGATGAAAACGGACAGGAAAAAACTTTAACGGCAACGGGGCTTCTTTCCGTTTGCATTCAACACGAAACCGATCACTTGGACGGACGCTTATTTATTGATTATCTTTCACCGCTCAAACGCGGACGCCTGGTTAAACATTTGGAAAAACGTCGGCGGCGCGAAACGGAAGAATAAGGAGAAAAAATGAGAATTATTTTTATGGGAACGCCCGATTTTGCGGTTCCCGTTTTAGAATCGCTGATAACAAAACACACGGTTATTGCCGTTTATACGCAACCGCCGCGTCCTGCCGGCAAGGGCTATCATTTAACGCCCTCTCCCGTTCATCAAAAAGCCGAAAGTCTCGGTATTCCCGTTTACACGCCGAAATCGCTTAAAAATGAAGAAGAGCAAAAAAAGTTTGCTGCTTTAAACGCCGATGCGGCCGTTGTCTGCGCCTACGGGCTGATTTTACCGCCTGCCGTTTTAAACGCGCCGCAAAAGGGCTGTATAAACATTCACGCTTCCTTATTACCGCGGTGGCGCGGCGCTGCTCCCGTTCAACGCGCCGTTGAAGCCGGCGATTCGGAATCGGGCGTAACGATTATGCAAATGGATATCGGCTTGGATACGGGTGATATGTTGCTGAAAAAAAGCTGTCCGATCACACCCGAAACAACGGGCGAATCGCTGCATGATGCATTAAGCGTCCTGGGCGCCGAACTGATTTTAAAAGCGTTGGAAGAAAATCCGCAACCGCAACCGCAACCCGCACAAGGCGTTACCTATGCCGAAAAAATTCAAAAAGACGAATCGTTACTCGATTGGAATTGTTCTGCCGATCAACTGGCGCATAAAATTATGGCCTTTTATTCGTATCCCGCTACTTTTTCCTTTTATCACGGCGAACGCGTTAAAATATTAAAAGCGCACGCAACGCCCTTATCAACCGATCAAGCGCCCGGCACAATTTTAGATTCAAATTTGCACATTGCCTGCGGGAACGGCACGGTTTTACAAATCGATTTTTTGCAACGCGCCGGCAAAAAAGCGCTTTCCACGGCTGATTTTATGCAAAGTGCCTTTTTAAAAATCGGAGAAAAGTTTTGCGCTACAAACTGATTATTGAATATGACGGCACGCCGTTTGTCGGCTGGCAACGGCAAAAATCGGGCCTGTCCGTTCAAGGCGTTTTGGAAAAAGCCTTAAAAATTGCCTTGCGTCAGGAAATTGAATTATTCGGAAGCGGACGAACCGATGCCGGCGTGCATGCGCTGGGGCAAACGGCGCATTTTGACTATGCCCCGTCCGTTGATTTATTCAAACTGCGCGAATCGTTAAATGCTTTGGTGCGTCCTTATCCGATCAGTGTGCGGGAAATATTGTCGGTGGCCGATTCGTTTCATGCGCGATTCAGTGCCAAACAACGCACTTATGTTTATCGCATTTTAAACACCCGTTTTCCGCCGGCATTGAACAAAAATCGCGTGTGGTGGTATGCCAAAGAGCTTGATGTGACACAAATGAACAAAGCCGCTGCCCTGTTAATCGGCAAACACGATTTTTCAACGTTTCGCGCATCGGAATGTCAGGCAAAATCCCCCGTTAAAACACTTGATTTTATTGAGCTCAAACGCAACGGTGATGAAATTATCATGACCATTAAAGCCAAATCGTTTTTGCATCATCAGGTGCGCAACATTATCGGAACACTCATCAATGTCGGCAACGGCAGTTGGAGCATATCCGATTTTCAAAACGCCTTTGAGAAAAAAGACAGAACCTGCGGCGGACAAACAGCGCCCGCGGCAGGACTTTATTTTGTTTCCGTGCAATATGAATAAGCGTTAAGTATGCTCATGCGATAAATTGAACCCTAACCCCGTTCGTATGAGTTGATTTAAGTGCTGATCCGACATAACTTTAACGGGTTTATTTTGCATAGAGGTTGTTTCTGCTTTTTCGGTCATTTCAGCCGATTGATGTTTTTCATTTTTTTGCTCGGCATAATAATGAATCATTTCCAAAACATTTTCAAAATTTCTTTTTTCAAAATCTGCTTACTTTTCCGAACACACAATTCCACTTTGTCTTCACCGTCTGTTATGCATAAACCCTTTCTTTTTGAAAATGAAGCAAAATTTTCGGTTTTTGAGAAGAAATTCGAATCGGTTCGATTTTCTGCATTTGCTTGGAATTGAT
Organism: uncultured Alphaproteobacteria bacterium; assembly: GCA_947629595.1. Taxonomy (GTDB): domain Bacteria; phylum Pseudomonadota; class Alphaproteobacteria; order CAAHEQ01; family UBA3637; genus RGIG4140. Next base: position 11,320 of record CANREI010000006.1, read on the forward strand.
TAAAATGCGATACATTTCATCAAGCTGTTGTCGGCTGATATTTTTGCGGCCGTATTCTCTTGATTCTTTGAGTAATGAAATCAATTTAAGCGGTGTCCGTCCGCTTTTATCGGACAAAAATATATTGGCACCCATTTCACAAAGCAGTTGAACCATTTTTTGCTGTCCCGCCCGAATGGCCACATGCAACGGCGTTTCGCCGAACAGATTGCGCGCATCAATTTTACTGCCTTCCCGAATGAGTTTTTCAGCCAAAGAACAAAACCCGTTTGCCGATGCAAAATAAAGTGCCGAACATCTGTAAACATTCGGAATTTCACAACCGGCACCCGCTTTTTTCAAAAGGGTGATGATTTCCTCGGAAACTTTTCCTTTAAAAGCCTGATTTAACGGCAAATTTAATACGGCACATTCCACGGTATATAAATTATCGTCTAACAAAACGGCTCCCGACAAATGAGCCCCCCGATCCAATGCCGTTCGAACGCCGGCAATGTTATCAGAGCATATTGATTCATTTAACAATCTGTTACTGTTTAAAAAATTATCCATTATTGTACCTTTATTTAAGAACGCGTATTTTGATGCTTTTGTTTTTTGATGGCTTGAATATCGAAAGCGGGTTCAACAATGGCCAACTCCGTTACTTCTTTCGGTTTGGGCGTTTTATCAACGTTGAATCCTTTCTTACGCAACTCTTGCAAAATCATTTCAACTCTTTCAAAATTCGTATATTCAAACTTACCGAAAACGGCTTTTCCTTTTTCCAACAAATGCATTAAAGAAGATGCCGTTGTTAATTCCGCTTCAATATCGGCACCCATACGCACCAAAATGCGCATACAACGCCCTAACCCGTGATAAACGGCGTTTTGTAACGGCGTTAATCCGTCTTTGTTGCGCCGTTCTTTATCGGCACCCGCCCGAATTAAAACAGACACCATAAAAGGATCATCTTTTTCCAACGCCATTTCCAACGGCGTTTGCCTGTAACGGTTTAAACAATCCATATCAGTGCCTAATTCTTTCATTTGCGCCAATATGTTTTCATCAGGTTCCGGGGGTAATTTAAACGCTTTTAACTCATGTGTCGGCACATGAACATAGGCCGCAACATAGTAATGCAAAAAAGTGTTTCCTTCAAAATTTTTGGCATTGGGATTAGCGCCTTTTTGCGCATAATGTAATGCCTTTTGATACAATCCTCTTTCAAAAGCCCTGACAAAAGCTTTATTTAAATCTTTTGAAAAAAATTTTTTTATAAAACGCATTTTATATTCCTTTATTCCCGTTATGATATTTTTATATCATTTTTTTTAAAATAAGTCAATAAAAAGCTTTTTAAATCCGACAAGAACCCGTTGAAATAAAAAACGGCAGACAATTCCGTTGAATTATCTGCCGAAAAAAGGACGGGAGTGCCTTTTTATTTGTCTGTTTCGTCTGCAATTTCAAGTTTATCACCTTTGACAAACAATTTTGCAACGGAACAGTCTTTCACGCGGCCTTCCAAAAGTGCCGTTGCAAGCGGATTTTCAACCTCTTGTTGAATCAACCGTTTCAACGGCCGGGCGCCGAATTCGGTATCATAACCGTTTTCGGCCAACCAATCTTTTGCCGCATCATCTGATTTAAGTTCTATTTTGCGATCTTTCAACCGCTCCTGAAGTCGATGAATTTGAATATCGACAATTTTTCGAATATCTTCTTTTTGAAGCGCCCGAAACACGATAATTTCATCCAATCGGTTGATAAACTCGGGTTTAAAGAAACTTTTGAGTTTCGGCAATATCTCCTTTTCGTTACCGCCCGATATTAAGTTGGACGTCATAATTAAAAACGTGTTTTTAAAATCAACCGTGCGCCCTTGTCCGTCGGTTAAGCGCCCGTCATCAAGCACCTGTAACAAAACGTTAAAAACATCAGGGTGGGCTTTTTCCACTTCATCGAACAAAATCACCTGATACGGACGACGCCGAACGGCCTCGGTTAAAACACCGCCTTCGTCATAGCCCACATAGCCCGGCGGCGCCCCGATTAAACGGGCCACGGCATGCTTTTCCATATATTCCGACATATCAATGCGCAAATAGGCCGCTTCTTCATCAAACAAAAACGCCGCCAACGCTTTTGCCAGCTCTGTTTTACCCACACCCGTGGGGCCTAAAAACAAAAAGGAACCGATAGGGCGATTCGGATCGTTCAAGCCGGCGCGTGAACGCCGAACGGCATCGGCTACCGCCTTGACGGCTTTTTCCTGTCCGATAACCCGTTTGGAAATTTCTTCTTCCAAATGCAAAAGTTTTTCGCGCTCGCTGCCCATCAGTTTTCGGGTCGGAATACCTGTCCATTTTGACACGACAGATGCCACAATATCCGGCGTAACGGTTTCAAGAGAGGGCAAGTTTTGATTTTGCCTGTCTAATGCCGCCAACCGTTTTTCCATTTCCGGTATTTCTTTATATTGCAATTCACCGGCTTTTTCATAAGCCCCGTCACGCAAGGCTTTTTCAACCTCTGTTTTGGCTTTATCCAAGCTTTCCCGAATACGATTGGCTTCCTGCAAACTGTTTTTGCGCAAATTCCAAGCATTTGTTTCTTCTTGTGATTCTTTTTCCAACGCCCGAATTTGATCTTCAATTTTTTGCAACCGTTCGTGAGAAGCCGAATCCGTTTCTTTTTTCAAGGCTTCCCGTTCAATTTTAAGCTGCAACAAGTGCCGATCGATTTCATCTAAATGTTCGGGCTTTGAATCAACGGAAAGACGCAGTTTACTTGCCGCCTCGTCAATTAAATCAATGGCTTTATCGGGCAAAAAGCGATCGGTAATGTAGCGATCGGATAAAACCGCTGCCGAAACCAACGCCGCATCGGCAATTCTGACACCGTGATGCAATTCATATTTCTCTTTCAATCCCCGTAAAATGGAAACCGTTTCTTCAATTTGCGGTTCACCCACATAAACGGGTTGAAAACGCCTTGCAAACGCCGCATCTTTTTCAATATATTTTTGATATTCCTTCAACGTGGTTGCCCCCACGCAATGCAACTCCCCGCGCGCCAACGCCGGCTTTAATAAATTGGACGCATCCATTGAACCGCCCGTTGCGCCGGCACCCACAACGGTGTGCATTTCATCGATAAAAAGAATAATGCCGCCGTTCGATGCCGCTACCTCCTCCAACACGGCTTTTAAGCGTTCTTCAAACTCGCCCCGATATTTGGCCCCTGCAATAAGCGCCCCCATATCCAACGCCATCAGTTTTTTATGCATTAACGCTTCCGGCACATCTTTATTGACAATGCGCAAAGCCAATCCTTCCACAATGGCTGTTTTACCGACGCCCGGTTCTCCGATCAGAATCGGATTATTTTTCGTGCGCCGCGACAAAACTTGAATTGTCCGCCGAATTTCCTCATCACGACCGATAACCGGATCTAACTTACCCTCCGCCGCGCGTTTGGTATAATCCGTTGCATATTTTTGAAGCGCTTCAAAATTATCTTCCGCCGTGGGCGATTGAGCCGTTCGTCCCTGCCGCATTTCGTTAATAACGGCATTTAATTTTTTCTCGTCAACGCCGTATGATTTAAAAACAATCAGCGCCTGCAACAAACGTTCCGTCGTCACATAGGAATCTTTGGCCTTTTGCGCCATTTGTTCGGCCATATCCAACACTTTCAAAAAATCTTGCGAAGCCGCCGTTTGCACACCGCTTCCCGATACGCGCGGTAATGCCGTTACTTCTTCATTCACCCGTTCACGCAAAGCATTCACGTCAACACCTGCCTGCATCAGTAACGTTGCGGCTTGCCCCTCCTTATCATCTAACAACACTTTCAATAAATGAACCGGCATTAAAAACTGGTTACCGTTTCGAACGGCCAGCGACTGCGCACTTTGTATAAATCCTTGTGATTTTTCCGTTAAATTTTCCTGCATTGTTTTTTCTCCTTTGCATATATAGGTGTGTTGTGCCTTGTTTAATTTCAAGAGGCATTCAAAAATTTTTTCAAAATAAAAAACGCCTGCTTTTTTTCAAGCAGACGCTTTTTTTTCAGACCGAATATTTCTATTGCTTTTCAAAAATCAATTTTTGCCCGTCGCTCGTGATTAAAATCAGCTGATTTTGTTGCAGCTGATATTCCGTCACTTTGTCAAGAACCGTATAATAATCTCTTTCCGCCTGCATTTCTTCGGGTGCACCGGCCATCATGGTAGAGCCGCCTGAATGAAACTTGATTTGTTGTCCGTTTATATCATACGTGCCGAAATAATTATTGAGCGCCTGTCCGTGATATCGATTACCCTCTGCGTCGAAAGCCAACGTAACGGGCATCGGCGCATTTGTTAATTGATAAGTCTGTCCCATAAATGATTCGGCATAACAATCGGTTAACGATAAAAAAACACTCATCAAAGCAAATAAATATTTCATTTTTTCTCCTTATCTTCTGTTAAGATAACTGTTTTCTTAAAAAAATGCAACAGATAACTTTTAAAAAACAAAATGATTGACGATTTCATAAAATATGTTATAATGTTTTTTACATTTAACCAAAGGAAAATCGGATGAAAAAGTTTTTAATTGCCGCTCTTGTGTTTTTATCGGCCTGTCAATCAAATACAACCTCCCAACCCACGGAAGACGGCTATCGCGCCTTATTAAACGGCTGGCTCGGACAGGAAAAAAGCGCTTTATATGCCGTTTGGGGCGAACCGCAACACGATTATTGGAAAGCAAACACAAATTATGTTTTATATGTGAAATCCGGTGTTAAAGAAACATCGAACGGTGCCGTTATTGACAGAATGCCCCGTATTGCCACGGAACATGCTTTCTATCAATCCCCGCAAGGATTGGTCACACAAACTTGCACAACGCTTTTCAAAATTGAAGACGGTGTCATTACCTCTTGGCGTTTCGAAGGTAACGATTGTACCGCCCTTTAAAGCTTTTTATTTCCGGAATTAAAAAAGCACCCGTTCACCGAGTGCTTTTTTTTAACTGACTTTTAAAAAATTACATACCGGCTTTTTCAACAACCAACGTGACGTTTGTAATAAAAACTTTAAAGGCAATGGCTAACAAAATAATACCGAACAGCTTTTGAAGCATATAAATAATGCTGCGGCCCAAAATCTGCTCTATTTTTTCCACAAACCGCATAACAAACCAAATAATAAACACATTGCAAATAGCAGCCAGTAACACATTTAAATCACCGAATTGCGCCCGAATGGTCAATAATGTCGTTAACACACCGGCACCCGTCAACAACGGAAACGTAATCGGAATTAAAGTCACGTCACGTCCGCTTTCGGCGTCTGATGATTTAAAAATTTCCACATTTAAAATCATTTCCAAACCGAACAGGAAAATAATAATCGATCCGCCGATGGCAAAGGTGGAAATATCTAATCCGAACAAAGATAAAAAAGCTTCTCCGATATAGAAAAAACCGAACATCATCAACGTGGAATAAATAGCCCCTGTTTTGGGATTCACAATTCGTCCCATAGACTTGGCTCTTAATATAACGGGAATGGATCCGACCGCATCAATAGCCGCAAACAAAACCAAAAAAGCGCTTAAAAAAGCCTGAAAATCAAATTGTTGTAAAAATGAAAGCATCATCGTTTCCTTTAAATAACAGGCAGAGAGAATAAGCCTCTTTTTCTCTTTTGTCAAGAGGTTTTTTATTGATGAAAAAATAAAAATATCCGAACGACAAAAATTAACGACCGCCGCCCAAGCCCATACCGTTAACCATTTGCTCTTGCATATCAAACGTTCCCATAACGGCCCACGCCACAATAGCGGCAATCATTAAAATAGCCACACCGTTTAAAACACCGGCCTTTTTCTCAATATCTTTAATGGAACTTTCCAACCAATCATCGGATAAACGCGTTAAGGCTTCCGGGAAGTTATCCAACTCGGCATAAATTCTTAAATCGCCGACAACTTCTTCATCAGGGAAATTCAATTTCGTTTTATATAATGCATCACCCAAGTTATCACCGTTGTTCACATAACTCAACGCTCTGTCAATGCGATAAAGCAAATACGGAGACGCATCACCCCTTAACGAACGCATGGCTTTTGAAACAGGCGTTCCTGCCCGTACAAGCGCCGATAATGATAACAACCAACCGACACCGATAAAAATTCGATAAATCGACCAGGGCGGAAACTTATCGGCCACCGCACGCGATTCTCGTTTCCACCGCGGAAAGGTAAGAACAACCAGAATAATCAAAATCGGCAAAGTCAAAAACAACGGAAGCGGATGATCTCGCACAAAATAAGATAAATCCACCAACGATTTTGCCATTCCCGTCCAGATTAAGTTCGGAACGGCATCAACCATCGGCGGTACCATGTAGGCACCCACACCGTAAATTAACAAAATAACCATAACCATCAGGAATAACGGATAAGAAACGGCCGAAAACACCGGCTCTTTCATTCGATTCATGCCTTCCACAACCTTAATGGTGTTGGCCAAAGCATCTTCCAAATTTGAAACGTCACCGACGGATAACATTAACACTTCCGTTGACGGCGCCCATCCGCGCAATGCCACGGAAAACGTTTCACCGTTTCGAATTTGATGCATCCATGTTGAAATGGCAACCGCCATGGATTCCGTTGGTTTTTTCCCTTCTTTCGAATAAATTTGATACATTCGCTCCAAAGCATCCATCAAAGAAAAACGGTTATGCAATAAAGCCCTTAATTTATAATAAAAAGCCAATCTGTCCGATGTGTATAATCGTACCATCAGTTTGGAGAAGAAAATATCTCCCGAACCGATGGCTGCCGAAATTTTCACATCTTTCTTTTTTGCATTTTCAGCCATTTATTTCTCCTTATCCGTCAGGCGTTTACAATCTGATTTAAGAAGCCCGTCCACCGTTCGACTTCATCAACATCAATAATTCCTTTAAACATGTGCGAAATGGCAACCTCCCGCAATGTCATACCGTTTAAATCGTTAATCCAGTAGTTAATGGCCTTTTTCGTTTCGCCTTTCATAACCAAATCAAGGAAAGTTGCATCCGGTAAAATAATTTCCGCAACGGACATTCGACCTTTAACCCCTCTGAAATCACAATATTTACACCCTTTTCCCCTTAAATACGAACTTTCAACACCGATATCACCGAAAGCTTCCCGTAACCGTTGCACGGACGGTGCATTCAACCGTTGCGTTGCCGGCACGCGACATTTGGGGCAAAGCCGACGAAACAACCGTTGCGCCATCAGCCCCTTCACAATATCCGGATCACGCAGTTTAAAATCTTCCACACCCAAATCTTTTAAACGCATTAAAATGGCCGGCGCACTATTGGCGTGAAGCGTTGTCCACACGTTATGTCCGGACAAGGCGCCACGGAAAGCCAAATCGGCCGCCGATAAGGTACGCACCTCACCGATCATCAAACTGTCGGGGTCGGAACGCAGTGCCGCAGACAAGGCTTTTGTAAACTCACGCTCTTTGGCCTCTTCAATGGAAGCATTGGTCACCGGCATTTGCCGAGCACCCGGAATCGGATATTCCGGCGGATCTTCCACCGTAATTAAGTTAATTTCATAATTGCGTTCCTGCAACATTTGAATCATGTTTCGTTGCAAAGTTGTTGATTTACCGGAACCCGTCGGCCCGGAAATAATGGTAATTCCCGTCGGTGCCGCCCGCAACTGATAGAAAAAGTCAATTTCACGTTGCGTAAACCCGAGTGCTTCCAACCCCGTTGAAGCATTGGATGATTCTTCGGCATATAATAACCGCATAACCACATAACGTGTACCGAACGCAATCGGGTTAAACTGTAAACGAATACCTAAAATGTTTCGCGGCAAAACCAACTTTCCGTGCGATCCTCTGAGCGGTGTTCGCCCGAGTTTTTGCGCCGCTTGATATTCGTTTTGCGCATAGTTTGAATCGGAAATATCGGAAGAAGCAAAAGCAGCCCGTACAAAACTTTCACCCCAATCTTTGTTATATTCCATTTCCGTTTGCATTAACCCGTTTGCCCGAAACATAACCGTTGTATGATCGGCAACCACAATATGAATATCGGAAACATGCATGGCCGCCGCCCGCGAAACAATCGTCACAAAGTCACGTTGCATACGCGCTTGCGCCTGCTCCTGTTCTTCGTTTTTATCGGTTTCGGAAACTTCCGTTAAGCCGTTCCGTGTGGCATATTCATAAATGCTTTGCAAAATCGGCATCGGCACATATTCCGGCTTTCCGATTTGCAAATGCCGTTTTTTTGCTAAATATTCAAACCCTAAAACTTTTCCGTCAAACTTATATGTTTCGCAAACAAAAAACCGCCCGTTTGAAAACAGCGCCAATAACATACGCGTTTCATCTTTAATCGGCAGTGACCCGCCGGAAGCCGTAATACACACATTGCCGTTATCAAACAAATCTTTTAAAAATGCGGGGGAATTAAAATCTTTATTAACGGTAGCAGGTTGTTGCGATTCGGTTTGCTCTTCATTGGCCGTTTTAGCGCTCTTTAAAAATGCTTCTTGCACCACCTTATGCAAATTTTCTCGATTATTTTCTTCGTTTTGAACAGCCGATGCCGGCGGTTCCGTCATTTTCACGAAATTGCGCGCTTTGGGCGGCGTAAATAAGTTACTGCGTGCTTGTGCCGCCTCACTCATGTTACGAACATCAACATTTTCCGCCGGTGTTTTTTTTCTGTATGCCGGCGCCGCAACGGCAGCGTTTCGATAAGGGGCTTCCCGTGCCGAATTATAATATCCGGCCGATTGAGAGCCGGCCGATTGCCGTGTTGTAACCCCGCTCTTATTTTCCGTTTGATTTTTCCCGCCGACGCCGGTTTTATTGTTATTTGCTTCATTTATAAATGAGGGAAAGGGAGAAACTTCCGCAATGGTCGGTAATTCTTCTTCCGCAAAACCACCCGTTTCCGGAATCTCGATATGAGAAACATCAAGATATTCTTTGGACATTTCCTCCGTTTCTTGATATCTCTCGCGCGATTCCGGAAGTTTATTCGGTCTGTTTCCGAAAAAAGATGGTTTCATCAATAAGCTCCCCTATGCTTTTTTAATTTTTTGCCTCGTCTGTTTCAGGTTCTTCCTCTGTTTTTGTTTCAACAACAAAAAGAAGAATATCCTTTTTGTTTTCTATTTCGGCAATAAGCGATTCTCTGGTTATTTCAATCACGCGATGACCGGAAGGCAACATATCTCCTTTTTTCACAACCGATAAAGAACCGTCTTTTTTATTTTTCAACGAGGCAGACAAATTTGTTTTCATACCGCGCACGCTGACAAGCGAATAAATTTCACTTAAAACCGGAATTTTATCTGCTGCCGTTTCACTGTTTTCTTCGCTTTCTTTGGCTTTTTCGGCCACCTCGGGCGTTTCGGCATTATTTAATGCTTTTGCCGCCTCTGCCGCCGCTTTTTCAATGGCTTTTTTCTTGGCGGCCTCTTTTTCGGCAACGGCTTCTTCTCTTAATTTATTCCGTAATTCTTCCGCTTCGGCAATTTGTTGCTCAATAGCTTCCGTTTCGGCTTTTTTCTTTTCCATTTCCAAACGCGCGGCTTCTTGCTCTTGCCACCAGGCAATACGCGAACGCACCACATCTTCCCGTTTGGCAATTTCTTCTAATCGATTTTGACGATACGTTGCTTTTAATTTTTCCAAATCATTTTTCAACTGCTCTTTTTGCATTTGCAATTTTAAGAACACATTACCCCGTTCCAAATCAGCCATTTCCTGAAAGACTTCGGAAGTAATACGACCCAACAATTGCTCACTGGGCAAATCTTTGGTTGAAACGGACGGAGCCATTGAGGCAGGGCCGTTAATCAATGATTCCTTGACACCCGGTAACGTTGCCATTTCAATTTCTCCCAATGACGTACGCGCCGGGAAATCCAAAATTTCCGTTGAATCGACATCGGTATTATTTAATTCGGCTTCCAACTGTTTCCGTTCTTCTTCCTTGGCGGCACTGTTTCCGTCGGGTTTGGCGGCAGCTTTATCAGCTCCCTGTCCTTGATTGTTTGCACCCGGTTTGGCAGCGGCTTTATCAGCTCCCTGTCCTTGATTGTTTGCACCCGGTTTGGCGGCAGCTTTATCAGCCCCCTGTCCTTGATTGTTTGCAGCATTTTTGGCCTGAGCCTGAGCCGTCGGTTGAGCGTTATTATTTTTTCCCGCCGCATTCTGCGCAGAGGCCGGCATAACGAACAAAGCGGTTGACAAACAAAGTGTTGCCAATAATGATAATGAACTATTTTGCATATATTCTTCCCTCATATTTCCATTTATCTTGAGCGTCCAGACCCGGATTAAAGCTGATTGCCGTTAATTCCAAGCCCGGGAATTTTTCAAAGAACGTCTTCCATTCAAACGGGGTGTATGGCGACGAAATTGAAAACTGGTAAAAAACATACTCTTGCTGATTAGCCGGTTTTGTTCCGTCAGGATTATCCGGCGGATCCAACACAACTTGTTTTGAAAAATTCAATTGTATGTTTGTAGCTTGTCTGATATCGGTTAATTCTTCCCACAATTTGCGATCTTCAATGGTGGGAACGGAAGCAACCAACGGAATATCCGTAAAGGCCAACTGTCCGCTGGCAGTTGCACCGTCGTCATTCAATTTAACATCAACTCTTGACATTTTATATTCGTTTAAAGCAGCTTTAAGCCAAGCAATTCGGCCGGCTCTGTCCCAAGATTTACGCCAACCGGTCGTCAATCCCTGAAAGTTACAGTTCACGGCACCGATTTGCCAACCGGGAATAGTTAAAGCCGTCAATTGATAAGCATTATTCCAACACTTATGCAGAAAAACATCTAACTGTGGCACTTTTTCCCATGGTTTCGGCTTTTCGGGAGTCGGTTCAACCGGCTGAATCGCTTCGGGAATCGGAACAGCTTCGATTTTTTCTTCCGTAAACACGGAATTCCATAACGAAACAAGGAAATAAATCAACACACCGATTAAAATTAAAAACCCGATGGCAACAATGGTTAAGAATTGCGTTTTCTTTGCGGCACCCAACTCTTCCAAGGCCACTTTGGTTCCCGATTTTTTAATCAAGGTTTCCAAAGAAATTTGACGCGCTTTTTCAATATTCCAATGATCGGGAGCAATTTTTAAATCCCAATCGGGCAAAGCCATTAAAGCATAAAAAGCTTCTTGCGCTTCTTCTTCGGTATCAAAGAGCCTGTCTTCTTCGGACAAAATCAAGTCGTTTCTGACGGCCAAGAGCCACCACCCCTCTTTAACGGGGAACACGGCGGCAACGGAAACATATTCATTCAAAGCCGACGCAACAGCTGCGGCCGCGGACGGTTCGCCCGAATGATGTCCCATGGCTTTTTTGCCGATACCGTATTGCGGGGTTGATGTGGACCGCAGACAATATAAATCGGCATCGGGATCGCTGTCAATGGCTTCCCGAATTTCCGGCAGCGGATCATCTGAATTTTGCAACGGCTGCCATAGCAACCCGACGGCATACACGCGCCGTCCGATTGTAATTGAGCCGTGTGCGGCCGGATTGACTTCCGGTGCCGTTCCGGCTGGATTATTCATTGCATCTTCTGCCATTCGTTAACTCCTTAAAAGTCTCTCATGCGCGATTCGGGGGATAACGGCGACTCTAACACTTCCGGCGTTAACAAAATCACCATTACGTCGCGATTATTAGCGCTGTAAGCTTGTCCGCCCAAAATGCTCATTTTAGCTTTGCCGATACCGCCCGTCGTGGTGGTATTTTGAACTTGCTCGAATCCCGTTAACACCAATGTTGAACCGGAACGCATGGCAATTTCCTGAACAAAGCCGCGGGTTTGCATTTTCGGCAACTGAACAACCGTTTTTTCCCGATCACCCGTTGATGTACTGTCATCGGTATCATCCGAATCGGAATCATCGCTGTAATCATACGTACCGTTTGAAGAAGAACCGTCGGACGAGAATGTTTCCAACGAAACCAAATCGGTTAAGTTCATCGAGAACATCACAATCAACCGACCGTGATCCAAAATACGCGGCAACACTTCAAGCATAAAGCCGTAATTCAACGTATCCGTTTCCATATCGGTATCAACGCTTCTGTCGGAACCGGTACCGGACGTTGACACGTTCGATTCCTTCACATAGTTTTGTTGTGTGGTAATTTGAATCGGCGCCACTTTATTATTGAGGGTGGTCACGCTGGCCGATGTGACCAATGCCGTTTTACCTTGCGACGAGAAAGCCTGAATAACGGCATTACTGTCTTTCCACTTGGAGCTGGGTTTTAACAACGTCATGGAAAGCATACCGGCTGCCGCACCCGTACTGCCGGAGGCAATGGTAAACGGACTGGTATAGTTTGCCTGAATGGTATCGTTTGTAAAGACGCCGGTTAAATCCAATCCGTAGTTATCGGAATTCGTAACGGAAACCGATAACACTTTCACGGAAATGGCAACCTGCCGTGATAATTTTTCGTTAAACTTGGCAATCCAGTCGGCGGCTTCACGAATAATGAACGGACTGCCCGTTACGGTTACCGTACCGGCAACACGGCTGAACGATAACTGCCCGTTTTCACCGACAACCTGTTGCAAGCCTTGTTCAATGTTATCCCACAAAGCCAGATTGGCCGACTGCGATAATGTTGAACTGGAACTGCCGCCCGTATCGCCCATGGAGGCACCGCTTAACGAGTTGGAAATGGAAGTTTCCGTCGGCAACGCATATATATTAAAGACACGCGTTTCTTTCGTATAGAAAGTAATAATGCCCGACTTATACCGCCACCACACGCCGTATCTGTTGGCGGCATAGTTTAACAAACCGCTGAGCGAACCGGTATAATTAAACGGAACGGTTTCCGTGGGAATGGCATTATCGGCTTTTAAATTATCCAGCCGAACGGTAATGCCCGTCATATCGGTAATTTCCTGCGCCAAAGTGGGCAACGTGGTTGCTTCGGCAATGGAGAGCGTGACAGAATCTTTTTCTTCCATGGTAGCCGGCAACGCATCGCCTTCGGAGATTTTCACGCTTTCGGTCCCCAACCAAATATCACTTTTCGTACGCACCGTATCAACGGGTTCCGGCAAATCGGGAATTTGTGCCTGTTGCAAATGATCTTCCACACGTTCCAACGTGGTTTCAATTTTTTCATTTGTTTTGGCAACATATTCATTACAAGCCGAAAGCGTCATGGCCGCGGCGGTTAAAAGACCCATTAAACTCCATTTCATTGATTTATTCAGCATTATCATTCTCCTGCGTGTTAATGACTAAAACTCTGTTTCCTTTATAGAACGTGCCGATCGGCGCGGGTGTTGCCCGAGCAAACGAGCGAATGAAAGCGGCGGCCACTTCCGTAAACTTGCCGCGGAAAACAACGCCGGCTTCCAAATTATAATCGCGATCCAATTTCCAAACAACCGTCCACCCGGATTGTTCGCCCCATTGCATTAACAAAGTGCGCAACGTTTCGCCGGCGGGTGCATCCCAATCATGCACTTCTTCGCCGTAAGCGATTCGTTCTTTCAAAGACATAACGGGCGGTTCCGTCGGTTGTGCCGGCTGAGCCGCTTGACCTGCCGGAACGGCCATAACCGTTTGCCCGTCAACCGCTACGGCTACGGGTTGACTTTCCAACACGGTTGTTTGAATGGTTTTTTCAATTTCCGTTTTAAACAACGCCTGATCACAATCGGCACCCGCACAAAGAAGATCGGCGCTTAAAACGGGCTGCAAGGCCAAATCGGCCTGTTGTTGCGCCAATTCTTTCTGACGCGCTCTGTCTTTAACCGACGTGCCGGCAATCGTGTTCGGCGCAGATAACGAAATCGGGGCACTGCCGCTTTGATATGAAGCGTTCGTACTCATGGCATAACCGGCATACGCCTGCGATAAATTCAAATCAGGCTCTTCATAAGTCACAATGCAATTCACATCATTTTCCGATGTGCAAACCGCTTTGGGCGCTGTCGGCGTTGTTTTGCTCACGGTTGTTTCGCTGACAACAACTTCTTCTTCGGATGATCCCAAAGATGTACAAGCGCTTAAAACGCCGAATGCGCAAGCGGCAATACCGATTGTCAGTGTGTTTTTAAATAAGTTTTGCTTCATTTAGACTCCTTTTTGTTGTGTCCCGATAAGGGCGTTACCAGATAATTGTTTCATTTTCCTTTACTTTACCGTTTTTCATTTCAATTTTGCGTTTTTGAACCGGCTCAATCTTTTCCACGGTTCGCAAAATTAAACTGTCTGCCGGACGATTCACATAATCAACCACAATTTGATGTGCCGATAAACCGCTGTTCATTAAAAGCCGTTGAACAACATACAACCGTTTTTGCTGCATCACCGGATTATATTGACTGAGTCGAATTTCCACCACCCGACGCGGATCATTCAACGCCTGCAAAGCAAAAGCTTTAATCCATTTCACGGCCTGACCGGAAAATTCCGCCGAATCGGGATAAAACGTCACTTTAATATCTTGCGGCATCAAAAGCGAGCTGCGTGTTTGATCTTGCGCATCTTTCAGCACCTGATCCGCCATGGTGGAAGAAACAACTTTAAAGAGCGGTTCCGTTCCCGACAAATCTTCGGCGGGCGGTGTTTTTGAAGGCAACGGACGCAACGGCAACAACAAGCGTTTTTTGGGCTTTTTCGCCTCTTTTGACGTTTCATCTTCAAGTAAAGCGTCAACATCATCGTTTTGAGCCGCATCCGCTTTATTTTCACTGTTGTTTGCAACATTTTCATTCACGGCATTTTCACTTGCGCCGTTCTCTTTCGATTGCGCCTGCTCGGCTTTTTGAGCCGCTTTTTGACGCGCCAACGCTTCTTTATAAGCTTTCATGGTTTTGGTGGTTTTACCGGTTAAAAACCGCTCGACGGCCATTTGTTCGGCAACGGGCGTTAACTCCGTTTGCGTGATTTTAACCGTTGATTGATGCAAAACTTTATTGACAGGTGCATTTTGCGGGGCATCCGGTGCGTTTTGAGGCGCCTCCGATGCCTTATTTTCGTCAGCGGTGTTTTGCGGCGCCGTTTCCAAATCTTCCTTAGCGGGAAGCATATAAGTGGGCACAATAAAATCGCCCTCGGCGGTAACGGTGGCTATGTTTTCTTCTTTAACATCAGCTTTTTCTTCTTTGGCCTCGGTTTTCGAATCGGCTGCTTTTTGATTTTCCTTTGTTTGTGCCGATTCGGTTTTCGGTTGGTCGTTTTTTTGAGAATCGGTTTGTTGCTGATTATTTTTTTGAGGGTCTGCCTGCTGATTTTGCGGTTTCTTTTCCGCTTTTTGATTACTTGCTTGTTTTTTTTCGAGTTCTTTTAATTCTTTTTCGACTGTTTCTTCAATTTTTAAGATTTCTTCGGGAGAAACTTCTGCCGAATCGGCATTTTTTTGCACGGATTGCTTTTGATTCTGATTCGTTTCTTGGGCAAAACCGATTGAAATAACCATCGAATTTGCCATAAAAAGGGCAATGAAACCAACAAATATTTTCCGTAAACTCATCAGCTATCCTATTGAAATCTATACACAAACCTACTCTACTCCAACAGGCATACGTTTTTATTTATTACGCACAACCCATTCGAATATGCTTTATCTTACAACTTTGAAAAAGAACTTGCAAGAAAAAAAAGTACTGGACAAATGAAAAAATAAGATTTATACTTAAAAATGAGAGGAAGCGATAGACTTTTTTATCGTAAAAATCTCAAAATATGCATATTTAAAAAGGAGTTATGAATGAACAAAATAATTAAAAACAAATATTTTAAGTATTTTTTATTCGTTGCGATTGTGGCGCTTGTCTTTACGGCAACGGCCGGTTTCGCTCAAGATGGTGATAACGTATTCTCTACAATCGGAACACGGTTAAAAAATACATTCCAAAACGTTCGGACAATTATTTTCATTGTCGGCGGTTTTGGTTTAATCGGCTTGGGTTTTGCGGCTATTTTCGGCAAAATCAAATGGCCGTGGTTGGCCGCATTAGCTTGCGGTTTAGCCATTGTCGCCGTGGCCGGTGCTCTTGTTGACTACGTCACGCAAGATACCGATTCAAATAGTGTCATCGAAAGCAGTCCGTTAAGTGAAGGATTTTCCGATTCACTTACCGGTAGCTAAGCTATACCCTCACAAAAAAAGCGCGTCTTTTTATGAAAGGCGCGTTTTTTTATGCCCTTTCATCTCTTGCCTTTTTTAACAAACAGGCTTATTTGATTTGAAAGGGGGGAATGATGCAAAATCAAGCGGCACAAAAGCACATCGGCGTTCTGATCGGCAGTTTAAGAAAAGAAAGTCTCAACAAAAAATTGGCGCAAGCGTTTATAAAAACAGCGCCGAACACGCTTTCGTTTCATATCATTGATATATCTTCTCTGCCTTTATATAATGAAGATTTGGAAACACCCGTTTTTCCCGAATCGGTCATTACTTTTCAAAAAGACCTTTTAAAAGCCGATTTACTGTTATTCATCACCCCCGAATACAACCGTTCTTTCTCGGGCGTTTTAAAAAACGCGTTGGATTGGGCATCACGCCCCCTAAATCCCGCCGCAAAAAGCCCGTTATTCGGCAAAAAAGCCGCCATTGCCGGCGTTTCAACGGGGTCTGTCGGCACGGCGGTAGCGCAATCGCATTTACGTTCCGTTTTACAGGTATTGGGCATGCAACTGATTTTTCAACCCGAATTTTATTTAAAATTTTCGCCGCTTCTTTTCGATGAAGCCTTTTTACCGCAAGATGCCTCATTAAAAGCCTTATTTTCCGCCTTTTCAGACGCTCTTTCTCAATAATTTTTTTGCCGAAACGTGTTTTTTTTGCTTGATTTTTGGGGAATAAAGGTATAAAAAAAGAAAAGAGCAGATATAAAAAATACAAAAAAAATATAAGGAAATAAAATGGTTTTACCGGTTACATCTGTTGTTTTTTTCATTCCCAAAGGCGATAAATTTCTTTTTTTAAAAGACGAATCGAACAATACTTATGTTTTCCCGCGCGGGCTTGTTGAAACAAAAGAACAAATTACTGCGGCCGCGTTGCGCATTTTATGGGAAAAGTTTCACATTACGGCGGAAAAAGATATTTTACAATTGAAATTCATTCATCAAACGCCGTCTCAATTTTACTTTGTTTTCGGGGTACGAATTGATCCGCACATTTTTGAAGACCGTTATTTTCCCGTTCGTCGGCGCGTGGCTTTTTTAAAGCAAGACAACCCGCAATTAGGTCCCGAAACCAAAAACTTCCTGTCCATTATTCGCCGCACCGTTCGGTAATGCCCGGCTCTGTGGCAGCGGGGTAAAAAAGGCAAATATTTTTTATCCCTGCCGACTTTTCCGTCTTTTTTATTAGTTTTTATGTTTTTTACTGACTTTTACACCCCTTTTTATTGTTTTTCTTATATTTCCTGCCACCATTTATACTTTTTTGTTGATTTTCTTATATTCTTCGCCAACCTTTATGCTTTTTTTGCTGATTTTAACTCTCTCTTTTCCAATTTATTGACTGTTTTTTTTGCTTTTTTTGCTTTTTGTCAATGTTTTTGTCTGTTTTATGGCGATCCCGGCAGGATTGCACACCTTTCAGGTGTGTCTTCACTTCGTTCAGACCACCTCCGGCGTCCGCTTCGCGACCGAACAAGTTCTTATCCCTGCCGACTTTCGCATAAAAAAAATCTCCGTTTCTCTCGGAGATTTTTCTTATGGCGATCCCGGCAGGATTGCACACCTTTCAGGTGTGTCTTCACTTCGTTCAGACCGCCTTCGGCGTCCGCTTCGCGACCGAACAAGTTCTTATCCCTGCCGACTTTCGCATAAAAAAAATCTCCGCTTCTCTCGGAG
>CANREI010000007.1 GCA_947629595.1 uncultured Alphaproteobacteria bacterium
TCACAAGGCTTTTTATCATAAAAAACCCGTTGACAATTTCGTCAACGGGCTTTTTTGTGCGATGAGAAATAAATTATTTCTTTTCGTTGCGGACTGCCGCTTGCGCTGCTGCCAATCGTGCAATGGGAACACGATACGGTGAGCAGGAAACATAGGTTAATCCGACCCGATGACAGAAGTCAATGGTTTTCGGATCACCGCCGTGTTCGCCGCAAATACCCAGTTTGATATTCGGACGCACGGATTTTCCTTTCTGCACGGCAATTTCAACCAACGCGCCCACACCTTCCTGATCCAATGAGGCAAACGGATCTTGTTCGTAAATGCCTTTTTGGACATATTCGGGTAAGAACGAACCGGCATCATCACGGCTCATACCCAAGGTTGTTTGCGTTAAGTCGTTTGTTCCGAAGCTGAAAAATTCGGCTGTTTCGGCAATTTTGTCAGCCGTGATTGCTGCCCGCGGCAATTCAATCATTGTGCCGACATGATATTCAAACTTCTTGCCCGATTCGGCCATGACTTCATCAGCCACTTTCACCACAACGGCTTTGGCTAAATCAAGCTCTTTTTTCGTGCCGACCAGCGGAATCATAATTTCCGGCACAATGGTTTTGCCTGTTTTCGACATAACTTCAACAGCCGCTTCAAAAACAGCCCGTGCCTGCATTTCGTTGATTTCCGGATATGTAATGCCTAACCGGCAACCGCGATGACCCAACATGGGGTTGGCTTCGTGCAATTTGGCCGTGCGCGCTGCAATTTCTTCAACGCTGACGCCTAATTCACGAGCAATTTCCGCTTGTTCTTCGCGTTTGTTCGGTAAGAACTCATGCAACGGCGGATCCAAGAAACGAATGGTGACCGGTAACCCTTCCATAATGGTAAACAAGTCAACAAAGTCTTGCCGTTGATAGGGTAACAATTTTGCCAATGCTTTCCGGCGATCTTCAACCGTGTGCGACAAAATCATTTCGCGCATGTGGTTAATTCGTGCCGGATCAAAGAACATATGTTCCGTACGGCACAAACCGATGCCTTCCGCCCCGAATTGACGCGCCGTTTTGGCATCAAGCGGTGTTTCGGCATTGGTGCGAACACCCAAGGTGCGAATTTCATCGACCCAGCTCATAAATTCGCCGAAATTACCCGTCATTTCCGGTAAAACAAGCTTTAAAGCTCCCGCCATGACCTGACCGGTTGTTCCGTCAATGGAAATCATATCGCCTTCTTTAATAACCGTATCGCCGACTTTTAAGAATTTGCCTTCATAGTCAATTCTTAAATCGGACACGCCGGATACACAGGGTTTGCCCATGCCGCGCGCCACAACGGCTGCGTGAGATGTCATACCGCCGCGGGCCGTTAAAATACCTTGCGAAACGTGCATACCGGCAATATCTTCCGGAGAGGTTTCAATACGAACCAAAACAACTTTTTTGCCTTCTTCGGCTTGTTTTTCGGCATCTTCCGCCGAGAACACCACTTGACCGACGGCAGCGCCCGGAGAAGCCGGTAAACCGGTTGTTAAAACAACGCGTTTTTCCGATTTATCAAACATCGGGTGCAATAATTGATCCAATTGCGGCGCTTCAACACGCATAATGGCTGTTTTCTTGTCAATTAACCCTTCTTTGACCATTTCAACGGCAATGCGTAACGCAGCCGTGCCCGTGCGTTTGCCGTTCCGTGTTTGCAACATCCACAATTTGCCGTCTTGAATGGTAAATTCCATATCTTGCATATCTTTGTAGTGTGCTTCCAGTTTTTCACGAATGGCATTCAATTCGTTATAAACGGCAGGAAATTCTTCTTCCATGCAGGGCAGATCGATATGACGCCGTTCTTTAACGAGTTTTGTCATCGGTTGCGGTGTGCGAATACCGGCCACAACGTCTTCCCCTTGGGCGTTTTTCAAATATTCGCCGTAGAAGTAATTTTCACCGGTTGCCGGATCGCGCGAGAAGCAAACGCCGGTTGCCGATGTATCGCCGTAGTTACCGAATACCATGGTTTGAACGTTAACGGCCGTACCCCAGTCACCCGGAATATTGTTTAATTTCCGATAGTAAATGGCCCGATCAACCATCCATGAACCGAAAACGGCTCCGATACCGCCCCAGAGTTGTTCTTTCGGATCTTGCGGCAAGGGATGTCCGTCTTTTTCGCAGATTTCTTTATATTCTTTAATAACGGCTTTCAATTGTTCCACCGTCATTTGATTATCAAACTTATAGCCGTTTTCTTCACGAACTCTGTCTAACACGGCTTCAAATTTTGAGCTGTGAACGCCCATCACCACATCGCCGTACATTTGAATGAACCGACGATAGCTGTCGTAAGCAAACTTTTCATTACCTGATTTTTCAGCCAAGCCGACAACCGTTTCATCATTTAAACCCAAGTTCAAAACGGTATCCATCATACCCGGCATGGAAACACGAGCGCCCGAACGAACCGAGAATAAAAGCGGATTTTTCGGATCACCGAATTTTTTACCCATTTTGGCTTCAATACCGGCCAAAGCGGCTAAAACCTGATCTTTCAAATCAGCCGGATACGTGTGATTGTTTTCATAATAATATGTGCAAACTTCCGTTGTAATGGTGAAGCCCGGCGGAACAGGAACGCCGACACGGCTCATTTCAGCCAGATTCGCGCCTTTACCGCCTAAAAGATTACGCATGTCGGCATTGCCTTCCGCTGCGCCGTCACCAAATGTGTAAACCCATTTTGTCATTTAATTTTCCTTTGTTATTTGTTAAAAAACCATAAAATACTTTTGTTTATGGAAATTGAATTTTTTACCCTGCTTGTTTACCACTTTTTCAAGATGAATGCAAGGCTTTTTTTATAAAATTTCAAAAAAAAGTCATAAAAATGCTTTTTTTAGACGAATATTCTTTTTTTTCTTCCCTTTTATACCGAAATAATGTTATAAATAATTGAAACGGTAATTGAAAGAGGCTTAAAATGACGGAACAACCAGATATGCAAACGATTGACTTCATTCGAACGGGGCGTTTTTACGGCGATATTTTTGCGGTGTTGGGCATGCATGAAGAAACAAATACGGCCGGTGAAAAGGTAATTGTCGTTCGAACTTTTCAACCGCAGGCCGATAAAATCGAGCTAATCAATTGTAATACAAAAGAAAGCTTTTTAATGAATAAAAGAACGGCAGACGGTTTTTTTGAAGCTACAATTACCCGTTCCTCATTTTTCGAATATACTTTTAAAATAACGCTTTACGACGGTCATACCTATGAAACGCGTGATCCTTACGGGTTTTTGCCCGTTTTGGGGGATTTTGATTTATATCTCTTTAATGAAGGCACACATAAGAAAATTTATGAAAAACTGGGAGCGCATTTAATAACGCATCAGGGGTGTAAAGGTGTTTGTTTTGCCGTTTGGGCACCGAATGCCAAACGCGTGAGTGTTGTGGGTAATTTTAACGATTGGGACGGCCGACGTCATGTTATGCGTCCGCGCGGACAATCGGGCGTATGGGAATTATTTATTCCGCATTTGCCCGAGTGGTGTATCTATAAATATGAACTTATCGGGGCAAACGGTGAGTTGTTGCCGTTAAAAATTGACCCGTACGGGCAGGCCTTTGAAATGCGTCCGAAAACGGGAACACTGGTTTTTGATCAAAATACCTATGATTGGAATGATTCTCAATGGGTTTCGCGCGAACGATATCGGGCTAACGCTATGGATAAACCGATTTCCGTTTATGAGGTGCATTTCGGATCGTGGCGCAGGAATGCGTTGGAAAATAATCGTTGGTTGACATATCGGGAAATGGCGGAAGAATTACCGGCTTATGTGCTTGAAAACAAGTTTACGCATGTGGAATTTTTGCCCTTAGCAGAATATCCGTTTGACGGCTCGTGGGGATATCAGCCGACGGGGCTTTACGCGCCGACAAGTCGATACGGATCGCCGAATGATTTTAAATATTTAATTGATAAACTGCATCAGGCGGGAATCGGGGTTATCATGGACTGGGTACCGGCGCACTTTCCGAAAGATGCTTTCGGGCTTTCAAACTTTGACGGAACGGCACTTTATGAACATCAGGATCCGCGCTTGGGTGAGCATAAAGATTGGGGAACAAAAATCTATAATTACGGCAGAAATGAAGTTTCCTGCTTTTTATCGGCCAATGCTTTATTTTGGATCAGGGAATATCATATTGATGCGTTACGGGTTGATGCCGTTGCCAGTATGTTATATCTGGATTATTCCCGAAAAGAGGGTGAGTGGATTCCGAATAAATACGGCGGACGTGAAAATATTGAAGCCATCAATTTCCTGCGTCGGTTAAATGAATATGTGTACGGTGAAAATGCGGGTGCGGTTACGTTTGCGGAAGAATCAACCTCATGGCCCATGGTTTCGAAGCCGACTTATATCGGCGGTTTGGGTTTCGGCTATAAGTGGAATATGGGGTGGATGCATGACACGTTGGACTATATGCAACATGATCCCGTTTTACGCAAATATCGCCAAAACGAACTGACATTCAGTTTTCTTTATACTTTTTACGAAAACTTTATTTTACCGCTTTCGCATGATGAGGTTGTACACGGTAAAGGCCCGATGATTGATAAAATGCCGGGCGATTTTTGGCAAAAAATGGCCAATTTACGGTTGTATTATGCTTATCAGTTTATGCATCCCGGCAAAAAACTTCTTTTTATGGGCGATGAGTTTGCCGTTCGGCGGGAATGGAATTATGCCGACAGTTTGGATTGGGATTTATTAAAAAATCCGATTCATTTGGGGTTGTTACGTTTAATAAAACAGTTAAATACGTTATATCAAACAAAAAGCGAATTATATGAACTCGATTGCGAGCCGGCAGGGTTTGAATGGATTGACGGCAGTGACAGCGATAACTCCGTTTTAACGTTTATGCGGAAAAATAAAGCAGGGGAGGCCTTAATTGTTGCCTGTAATTTTACACCGGTTGTGCGAAAGAATTATCGAATCGGGGTTAATCAGGCCGGAGAATATGAAGAAATATTGAATTCCGATGATACGCGCTTTGCCGGTTCCGGCGTTATCAACAAGGAACTTATTGAAACATCGGACGGTTGGAATTTTAAACCGTATTCCATAACCGTGACATTGCCGCCGCTCGGTGTTTCTGTCTTTCAACTTAAAAAACAGGGGGAAAAATGAGTTATGAAGTTTTAAAAGGATATCCTTATCCGTTAGGTGCTCAATATGACGGAAAAGGCGTTAATTTCGCGCTTTTTTCGGCACATGCGCAAAAAGTGGAATTATGTTTGTTTGATAAAAACGAAAAGCATGAGGAACGCATTGTTTTGCCCGAATATACCGATGAAGTTTTTCACGGTTATGTCGTCGGACTGAAACCGGGGCAATTATACGGTTATCGCGTTTACGGCCCGTATGAACCCGAAAAAGGCAATCGGTATAATCCGAATAAGCTCTTGATTGATCCGTATGCAAAACAATTAACGCGTGCCGTGAAAGCCAATAACGCGCTTTTGGGATATAATCCGTTATCCGTTCGGGAAGATTTATCGTTTTCGCGCAAAAATTCGGCGCCGTATGTGCCGAAATGTGTTGTGATCGATGAAAGCAGTTTCGATTGGGAAAATGTTCAAAAACCGCTTGTGCCGTGGGATGAAGAAATCATTTATGAAACGCACTTGAAAGGCTTTACCATGCTCAATCCCGAAATTGATGCCGCTGTTCGCGGTACGTTTGCCGGATTAAGCTCTCAAAAAGCCGTTCAATATCTTAAATCGCTCGGCATTCACGCCGTGGAACTGTTACCGATTGCCGCTTTTATGGAATCCGGATTTTTGCAGGAAAAAGGCCTTACAAATTATTGGGGATATGATCCCGTTGCTTTTATGGCTCCCCATGCCCCGTATTTGTCGGGCTTTGATTTAAATGAGCTGAAAAAAACAATCCGCGTGTTTCATGAAGCCGGTATCGAAGTGATATTGGATGTTGTTTATAATCATACGGGTGAGGGTAATCATAAAGGACACACGCTTTGTTATAAAGGTATTGATAATCAAATTTATTATCGGTTAAATAAAGATAATCCCCGCTATTATGATGATACAACCGGGTGCGGGGCTTCCTTTAATTTAGGGCATCCGCGCGTGTTGCAATTGGTGATGGATACGTTAAGATATTGGGCAGATACCGTTCAAATTGACGGCTTTCGTTTTGATTTGGCAACCACGTTGGCGCGAAATGATAATAATCAATATGCCATTAACAGCGACTTTTTATCAACCGTTCAACAAGATCCGACATTGCAGCGATTAAAACTGATTGCCGAACCGTGGGATTTAGGGTGGGGCGGTTATCAGGTCGGCGCTTTCCGCCCGGGCTGGGCCGAATGGAATGATAAGTTTCGTGATACCGCCCGTCGCTTTTGGAAAGGCGAAGAAGGGTGCGCCAGTGATATGGCCTCTCGACTAACCGGATCTTCCGACGTATTCAGTTATAAAGGTCGAAAACCTTGGGAATCGGTTAATTTTATTACCGCACATGACGGTTTTACATTAAATGATTTGGTTTCATATAATCAAAAACATAATGAAGCGAACGGCGAAGATAATCGTGACGGGAATGATAATAATCTTTCATGGAACAGCGGTGCGGAAGGGGAAACGGCCGATCCGAGCATTTTGAACAATCGTGAACGACGGGCGAGGGCGCTCATGTCAACGCTTTTATTATCCGTCGGCACGCCGATGATTCAATCCGGTGATGAAATTTTATCAACCCATCAAGGGAATAATAATGTTTATGCGCAAGATAATGCGCTTTCATGGATTGATTGGGGGCATATTTCTCCGCAAGGGAAGCGTATGCTTGAATTTACGAAAAAGCTGCTTGCGTTTCGAAAAAATGAACCGGTTTTAAAGTACGGGTATTTTTTAACGCCCGAAGAGTGCCTCTGGCTGAAACCGGACGGCAGTCAAATGCAAGAAAATGACTGGCAACATTTTGTTCGTACGATAGCTTGTTTAATAAATAATGAAAACAGTCAGTTATTTATTATATTTAATGCTTTTAATGAAGATATAACATACAAAATTCCTTCAAATACGCACTGGAAAGAAATAATTGACAGTAGTGAAAAAATGAAATTAAATCAAGATAATATTGTTGTTCCGGCATGGAGCGTGATTGTTTTGAAAGGAAAATGAACGGATTACAAATGTCTTTTAATGAAGAAAAATTAAATGAATTAGCTGAAAAATTAGGTATTTATTTGTCATTTACGGATTATGGTACCCAAAAAACATATCAGGCCGACAGAAAATCAAAACAAGTGATTTGTGCGGGCTTGGGATATCCGGCACATTCGGATAAAGCCGTTGAAAAATCACTGATAAAGCTTGAAAATCAATTTTGGTTAAATGGCATTGAGGCAACGCATACGGCATATAAGGAAGAAATAAAACCGCTTGTTTTTGAAATGGCTTTGCCCAAAAAATTTGAACATAACTGCATTCATTTTGAGTTTCATAAGGAAGATAATACCGTTGATAAAGGCTCCTTTTGGTTTCATGATATGCCGTTTCTGGCTGACAAAGAAATTGACGGTATTTGCTATCAAAAACGGCGGGTTTACCTGTTTTTAAATGCCGATGAGGGTTATCATCAAATGCATTTTATTTTACCCGATGAAAAAGTAATGAAAATGCACCTGTTTGTGGTGCCTTCTGCCTGTTATCAACCGCCGGAAACACCTGAAAATAAATATGTTTACGGTTTTCCCGTTCAATTGTATGCTTTAAAAAGCCGCAAAAATTTCGGAATCGGTGATTTCGGTGATTTAAGGGATTTGGCTGATATCGCTCAAAAACTGCATGCAAGTTTAATCGGCATCAATCCGCTCAGCGCACTTTTTGAAGATATGCCGCAAGATGCCAGTCCGTACAGTGCTTCCTCTCGATTGTTTCTCAATCCGCTTTACATTGATATTGAAAATGTTGCGAAGTTGCAATCACATGCGGTCTTACAAAAAAAAATCAACACAAAGGCTTTTCAAAGAAAGTTACAAACGTTACGCGATACAAAAGAAGTGAATTATCAGGAAGTTGCCGAAATAAAATATTCCCTTCTCAATCAATTATATCGGCATTTTATGGCAACAAAACCCGCCAAACGATATTCGGCATTTCAAAAGTTTTGCAAAGAGCAGGGGGAAGAACTTGAAAACTTTGCCGTTTTTCAAGCCATTCGTTCTGTTTTCGGGAAAGAAAACAAATCATTATATTGGCGATCATGGGAAAAAGAGTTTCAAAATCCTTTAAGCAGTACCATAGCACACTTTAAAACCAAATATGCCGATTTGATAAATGCAATTAAATATCGGCAGTTTCTGGCATTTGAGCAGTATGACAAGGTTGTGAAACAGATTAAACAACAGTTGCCGATCGGGTTATATACCGATATGCCTGTCGGCGTGTGTGAAAACAGTGCGGAAGTGTGGGCGCATCAAAATTTGTTTATCGAAGGGGTATCGGCAGGCGCGCCGCCCGATGCATTTAACCGCAAAGGGCAGGATTGGGGCTTGGCGGCTTTTCATCCGTTGGCGTTAAAACAAACGGGCTTTTCGGCTTATCGAAAAGTTATTCGGCAAATGATGCACGGGGCGGGTGCCGTGCGTATTGATCACGCGTTCGGGTTGGAACGCCTTTATTTGCGTGTTAAAAATGCCGGCGGTGCTTATTTAACATATCCGTTTAAAACATTGATGGGCATTATTGCGTTAGAAAGTATGCGGGCAAAATGTTTGGTTATTGCCGAAGATTTGGGAACGGCGCCGTGCGGATTTTCCGATAAAATGGCAGCAGCTTCGGCCTATTCGTTTAAAATTCTTCATTTTCATCGGCAAGGAGATTCTTTTCAAGCACCGTCTTGTTTTCCCTATTGCTCGTTGATTGCTTCCGGTACGCATGATATGCCGTCATACAGTGCTTTTTATAAGGGATTGGATTTAGCGTTGTCGAAACGTTTAAAAACCATGACGACGGCACAATATAATTTGCATCGGAAAGAACGGTTATCGGATAAAAGCGCCTTTGTGACAACATTTCAAAGAGCAGGATACCCCATGCCCGATGAACCGATTAAAATAGCCGTGAATGCCGATGAAACACCGCCCTGGTTTATTGAAAACACTTATCGATATTTAAACGATTGTGAAAGTCGGTTGTTAATGGTGCGTTTGGAAGATGTTTTTTATCAGGATGAGCAAACAAATGTGCCGGGAACGTGTTTTGAATATCCGAATTGGCGATATAAACTGCCTGTTTTGACGGAAGATTTTTTAAAAAATGAAAGCTTAAAGAAAATTATTGAAATTATTAAAGAAAAACGAGGATATTCTGATGAATGAGTTGGTGAAAGAATATGAAATTGCCAGTTATGAGTGCGATGAAAACATTGATTTCAGATTGCGCAGTTTATTTAATATTTTTCAAGATGTTGCCGATAATCACGCCGATTTGATGGGTGTCGGATATCATTATTGCATTCAAAATAAATTAGGGTGGGTCGGCGGTGCCTATGATGTTGAATTTTTTTCATTGCCGCGGTGGAATGATAAAGTGCAATTAAAAACATGGCCCTCCCAAACGAATGCGGCAACGGCCTATCGTGAGTTTGAATTAAAAAATTTAAAAACGGGGCAGGTGATGATATCTGCTTCAAGCCAATGGGTTTTGCTTGATTTGGAGCGGATGCGTCCGGTACCGGTGGGAAAACATTTGGAAAAATGCGTTTTAAATGAAAAACGCGCCGTTGAAACACGGTTTGAAAAGCTGCCCGGCATTGAACGAATTGATTTTCAAACGGAAGAGATTATTCGCACGGATGATATTGATTTAAATCATCATGTCAACAATGCCGTTTATCCGACATGGGTATTTGATGCCCTTCCGGCTGATTTTATTGAAAACAAAGTTCTTCATCGGTTACGCATTCACTATCGACAACCGGCGAGACGAGGTGATAAGGTTATCATTGCCACACAAATTGTTTCGGAAACCGAAACACGGCACACAATTTCCGATGGGGCAGGGAAAGAATATGCCAGATTGCACCTGTCATGGGGAAAATAGTAATTTTATAATATATTGATTTTATTAAATTGTTTTTTTATTGCTTCACAATAAAATATTTCCTGAAAAATATTTAAAATTATTGTTGCATTAAACGGCCGTTTATGATATAATAGTATTTAAGTCGGGTTTCAATCAAACAATTTTTTAAGGAGAATAAAATGGAAAGGGCCGCTACTGTATTTGATGCTTCACTTAATTGGTATTTGCAAGCCAAAAAACAATTTGAAGAAGCAGATAGAAATAATAATGAGACTTTAAGAGCGCAAGCTGAAAGCGAGATGGCGAAAGCCCGCAAGCTTATACAACAAGACTTGCAAGCGCATAAATCAGAGATCAACTCTATCGGGAAAGACGGAAAGCTGCCCCTTCAAAAAGCCATTTGGACAGAAGATAAAGCATTGGTAGATGACTTTATTAGAGCCGGAGCCGATGTGCGCGCCAAAGATGCGAGCGGAAACACGGTTATGCACACGGGTGTTTATTCGGGAACAGTTGAAATTGTTTCTACTCTGTTGAATACGGATGCAAAAAAAGATATCAATAAAGAAAATGATAACGGCAAAACGCCGCTTTCTTTGGTTACCGGTAATACAAAAGATGATGACAAAAAGAGAAGTATGCTTTTACAATATGGGGCAGAGGGTCATGTTTCCAACTTAGAATCAACCATTGAACATGCCATGTCAAATGCAACCGGACAGCATAGAGAAGCCGGTATGAATGCTTTAAAAAATATGGTAAAAGCCAAAACATTAAATGAAACATACTTGTTTGATCATTTGGCAAAAGAAAAGGATCCGGAAGTTTTTAAACAAAAATTGAATATTTTAAAAGAAGCCGGTATTGATTTGAGTGCCAAAGACGCCAAGAGTGGCGATACACTGTTGCATCGAATTGCGGGAAGCGGCAATAAAGAAATGATTTTAGCGGCCAAAGAGGCGGGGGTTGATGCCGGTATTAAAAATAATAACGGTGAAACACCTGACCATGTGGCTGCACGCTCCGGCAATATGGAGGCTTCATCTGCTTTGGGAACATGGAAAGTAAATGAGCCTGATAATAACGGACGTACACCGATTATGATTGCCGCGGAAAAGGGCGATGTCGATCAATTTAATCAATTGTTGGCATTAGGCGGGGATCCTAAAAAAGTAGATAATGACGGTCAGTCCTGTTTGTTACTGACAGGTAATAAAGAAATTGCAAAAAAATGTATTCAAGAAGGCGTGACCAATTTTCATTTTATGAGCACTCGTTTTTATTCAGGGAGTCAAGATGCTAAGGGACAAAGCGTTGATTATCATATACAAAATCGCTTTCACATGACGTATCAAGATCTCTATAATGAAAGCGTGAATGATGCTGCCATGCGTGAAGACATAGCGGCATTAAAGAAAATGAAGCAAACTCAACCGAGAATGATGGATGAATTTGTTAAAACCGAAAGAAAAAATTATGTTGAGGGACAATCAGGGATTGCTCTTCAAGTGCTTTCCGAAAACGGTATTTATGAGGGTGCCGATTCGTTTGGAATTGACGAGCAAAATAAGCATCTCGATCATAAGAGAGAAAATGAAGCAGAAGCCTTTGCACAGGAAAATATATTTGGAAATGAACTGAACCCCACGCCTGAACCGAAGCCGATTGAGATTGATGTAGATGCTCTTACGCCGGATCAGCAGCCAGGGGAGGCGCTTGCTGCTACTCAAGAACAAGCTACCAAAGATCTGGAGAGTGCAACAACAGATATAGCAGCTTCTGCAGCAAAGGCTGTGGCTCTAAATGCAGCAAAGGATCTGCAGGAAGAAGCGAAAAAGCAGAGCGAAAGTATTATGCAAAAAGAAGAGAATCGCAGAGCACTTGCTTCCCAAGAAACGGAAAAGAAAAAAATTATGGTTCATGGCTATTCGGCAGAAGCTTATGTGCATGCTCAAACACGATTGAACGGATTGGTTAAAAAAGATCCTAAAATGGCTAAAACCGTTGATAATTTAAGAAAAAATTATAAGGAAATGGAAGAAAAAGGTCTTTTACCAAGGGGTGAAAACGGACAATCCAATGCCGATATTTATGCTTATAAAATGTGTATGGCCAACGTTTTAGCTCATCCGGAAGAAAAAGTAAAAGATGCTAATACAGGTAAAAAAGTAAGCTTCCAAGAACAAGTCGGCGGTAATCATAGAGAAGCAATGAAAAAAATTTCCGCCGGAAAACCCTTAACCGAAGAAGATCAAATGAGAATTGCTCAAACCACATTGGGCGTTGAGCAACAAATTTCGGATAAGGGGCAGCTTATTTCAGATAACGGTGTTAAAGGGATGAGTTATGATACCAAAGCAGTTGCAGGGTCTACGGTCAAGCTTGAAGAAGTTGAATTATCGGCGCCAATAACGCCTGAGGATAAATCAATGATGGCTCACAACGATCAAAAACCAGAAGAGAAACCGATCGGTAAAGAGACTTCCGTTTCGGCGCCAAGTTTGCCTGGCAGTAACGATATTGCCCTGAACAGCAATGATGTACTTACCGTTAACAGTGATGGTACGGTAAAGATTAATACTGATTTCAATTCAAATATAACTCAAATTAATTTGCTCAATGGTATGGGAGGTCGCGGATAATAATCCCTTATCCTAACCATCTGAAAAGGCGGGCAAAAAATAAGTTGTCCGCCTTTTTTATTATCAAATAGCGAGAGCAGGGAAACAGAAACGATTTTTTGGCAAAAAATTGATGAATTTTTTTACGTTATTTAATTAACCGGCTGATAATTCATTGTTATTGAGGCAAAATCAATTTAATTGAGGCTTTTAATAAAAATAAACGATAAAATCCCTTATCATTAAAAACAAAATTACCTTAAAATCGGCACAAAAAGCCAAACAAGTTGTTTTTTTTGAGAATAATTTATGGATTGAGATAAAATTCGCATATTTTTATTTTAGAAATAATTTTAATATTTTTCAATATGTTATTTTGGCTTTTAATTTAAATTTTTTTCTTATAATTTAATCAATATTATTTAAAAGTTTTAAATTTAATATATAACTATACATAATATAAATTATGCGACAAATATTTATACAAGAAAAGCTGTAAAATAATTTAAAATCAATATGTTAAATAAATTGTGGATAACTTTGTTTATAACTTTTAAGCCCTGATAAGATTTCAGGCGTTTGGTTGGTGTGACATTCATAACGCAAATATCAAGATGCCTTCCCCGGTTGATTAAAACTGATCAAAAATATAAAATATTCCCGTTAATTTCCGTTCAGATAATCTGTATCACCAATCAAAATTCAACCCGTCATATTCTAAAAGCCTTGATTTTATTGTCATTTAGAGGATTTTTTGTTACAGATAACACCGTTTTACAGCCAAATTGTTTCAAAAAATTGATAATTGGCCCTACTCTCTTTCCGATAATCAATAAAAAAAATCCCGATAGTCGGAAGCTATCGGGATTTTATCGGTGAAACAATTTTGTTAAATCATTCGTTCGACGGTTTCTCTTGAAACATCGGACAATGATATATTCGCCGCTACTTGACGCAAAACTTTCCGGGCTGCTTCTTTGGTTGCTTCGTCAAATTTGCGATATTTTGCAAATGCCGTAAAGAGGCGTGCTGCCAAATGCGGATTGATTTGATCGATTTCCATCACATGGCGGGCAAAAAATTCATATCCTTTCAACGTGTGGAACGATTCCATATTTCCGCCGAAAGCACCGATTACAGCTCGTACTTTGTTGGGATTGCGAATATCAAACTTTTTATGTTGAACCAGTTTTTCCACAATCGGTAATGTATTTTTGGCACCGTTTCGCGCTTGAACGGCAAACCATTTGTTTAAAACCAAATCATCATTTTCATAACGATGATAGAACGCATCAAGTGCCTGATCGGCACCGGGCAAATCATTATTCACCAAAATGTTTAAAGCGGATAATCTGTCGGTTAAATTGTTGGCTTCATCAAACTGTTTTTTAACCAAATCTTCAAACCCGACTAACGCCAAATAGCCCAAAGCAACGTTTTTAATGGCCCTCTTCCCGAATGAAAGATTATCCGGCGAATAGGCGCCCGTTGTTTGATTTTGATGATATATTTTTAACAAAATATCTTTGTATTTTTCGGCAAAAGCCCGCCGCATCATTAACCGAACGGCTTTAATTCGTTTCATATCGGCAACACGCACTTTTTCAAATATTTCTTCCTCACTCGGCAGAACAATCGCCCGAGCGATAAAGGCTTTATCTAATTTCGGTTGATTTAAATAGGAACCTAATGCTTCAATAACCTGCATATCCGGTTCTGTGGCATTTTTTTCATACAAGCGAACTAAGGAATCCAAGGCGTATTGATGGCCGGCATCATACCGATTAAATAAATCGCTGTCATATTTCATTAACCGTAAACGCATGGCTTTTGTCGGTTTATAATTGATATCAACCGGTGATGTAAAGAACCGATTGAGTGACAGTGCCGGTTCATAAGGCACTTTAAAACGATAGGTTTTAGAGGTTTTCTTTAATACAATAACGCCTGTTTTCAAGTTTTTCCCTCTTCTGCCGATCAATCCGAATGCCAACGGAATAACGAACGGCTTGCGTTTTTTGGGGTGACTTTGCGTTAACGTAACGCTATAAATACCGTCTTTGTAATCGGTTTTTACTTTTATTCGCGGCCGTCCTGCCGTTGAATACCACAATTTAAATTGCGTTAAATCTTTACCGGAAGCATCTTCCATGGCTTTAACAAAGTCATCAATGGTAACGGCCTGCCCGTCATGACGTTTAAAGTAAAGAGCCGCTCCTTTCATAAAAGTTTTTTTGCCCAATAAGGCTTTTTGCATTCGAATAACTTCCGCCCCTTTTTCATAAATGGTTGTGGTATAGAAGTTATCAATCTCATGATAGGAATCGGGACGCACCGGATGGGCAAGCGGGCCGTCATCTTCCGGAAATTGAACGGCACGAAGCGTTGCCACATCGTCAATACGGCTAACGGCTCTTGAAAAGGTATCATAGCCGTATTCGGAATCACGAAACACCGTAAATCCTTCTTTTAAAGAAAGTTCAAACCAACTCCGTAACGTCACACGATCGCCGCTGTAATTATGGAAATATTCATGCGCGACAACATGCTCAATATATTCATACGTTGCATCGGTAGCCGTATCGGGGGAAGCCAACAAGGCCGCATCATTAAAAATATTTAACGATTTGTTTTCCATAGCGCCCGCATTAAAGTGCGGAACGGCAACAATACTGAATCGATTTAAATCATATTCCAAATGAAAAACTTTTTCATCCCACGCCATGGCTCGTTTTAAAGCATTGAGGGCAAAAGTTAACCGTTCGGCTTTTCCGCGTTCGCAATAAAGCCGTAAATCAACTTTTTTGCCCGATTGCGTGACATAAACATCATGAATGCTGTCTAAATCACCGGCAACCAAGGCAAACAAATAACACGGTTTGTTATAGGGATCTTCATAAACAATTACATTGCCTTCATCTTTAACGACATTGCCGTTTGAAAGCAAGACGGGATATTTTTTTCTGTCGGCACGAATGGTGACGATAAATTTGCTCGGCACATCGGAATGATCGGGATAATATGTAATGTTTCGAAACCCTTCCGGCTCACATTGGGTGCAGAAAATGCCGTTTGAAACATAAAGTCCCATCAAACGCGTATTATCCTGCGGGTTAATTTCAACTTCCGTTTCAATGACAAAGGATTCCTCTTTCGGATACAACGTTAAACTCGTTTGAGTTAAATCATAATCCTTCGGAGTTAATTTTTTGCCGTTCATCATAATTTGTTTCAGACTCATATATTGCCCGTTCAATAACAACGGCTTATCCGTTTCAACCGCATCGAAATGCAGTTTTGCTTTCACCAGCGTTTTTGTGGGATTTAAAGTAAAATCTAATTCCGTTAAGGGTAACCGATAGTGCGGTGCCACATAATCTTTACGATATTTTAATGTCATTTTTTCTCCTTTTCTTGATGACCGGTTGTTCCGGCGTTTAAAATTTGTTGTTTTTTCTTTAATTCTTGAAACCAATAGTCGGCGCGTTCCTGATTTTTTGAAACGCCTTGAAAACCGCCGCTATATAAAGCAATTAAGCTTGTCATGGCAAAAATATGACCCTTTGAAGCGGCCGTTTCATACAGCGTGAGAACTTTATCCGTATTCGGTTCACCCAAATATCCGCGCTCAACCCACACACCCAAACTGTATAAGGCTTCGGGTAAACCGTTTTGCGCGGCCAAATTCATCCATTTTAAGGCTTTTTCTCGGTTTTCCGGTATTTTATCGCCGATATCATACATCAAAGCCAATTCGTATTGTGCTTGCGGCACATTTTGCAAGGCTGCCTGCTCTAAAAACATTTCTGCTTTCTTTCCGTTAACCGGAAAAGAGGGGCCGCCTTTTTTATACAAGCGTCCTAAATAATAAGCCGCTAATTTTGCCGTATCTTGATTATCCCGTTCGTTTGCCAACATATAATAGCGTTCCGCCTTTTTATACAAACCGGCACTTTCCGCTTTTTGTGCCGTTTCAAACAATTCGGCGGGAGATAACGTCAAATCACGCCCGGCAACGTAAATAATACCGCATAATGAGAATAAAATTAAAACAAAAAGTGTTCGTTCCGCGATTGATTTTCTTTTTTTAGATGCCATTTTAAAAATCCTCTTGCTTTTTTTTCGGTTTAATGTATAACAAAATTTAAATGTATTGTAAAAGGAAAAATGATTTTGCGCAAGAGATTTTATTATAAAAGTTATTTTTTTAATTCAAAAACGGGTGAATTAACATTTTGTTATGAAATTGATTTGCCTGAAAAAAGGTTATCATTTACGGAAAAAATTGTGTTTCCGCAGGCGCCGTTTCAATTAAATGCGCTTCAAAATCAAGCATTAAAACATATTTTTTTCTTGGCACACATTGCCTTTGGAATCAGTTATTATAAAGCATTTTGTCCGTGTGAAATCATCATTGAATCGGGAAAACTTTCCAAAGCGGAAGCTTTATTTTTCAACCGTTTCTATGAAAGCGGCTTGGGAGAATTTGCCGTTCGCAATCAGTTGAATTTACAAGGCCTCATCAGTTTTCCGTTTGAGAAAAAAGAAGAAAATCCCGTTTTCGTAACACTTCAAAAAAGATATCTTGTGCCGGTCGGCGGCGGAAAAGATTCGTGCTTAACCATTGAAATAATGAAAAAATTAAAGGAAAATGTAACCACAATCGCCATCGGCAATGCCCGCCCTATTCTCGATTGTATGCGTGTATCAGGCTTATCTGCATATAATATAACAAGACAAATTGATCGGCAGTTAATTGAACTTAATCAATCGGGTGTTACCAACGGGCATGTACCGATTACGGGCATGTTGGCTTTTCTGCTTTGGGGCGCTGCCGTTTTATATGACTATCGATATGTTGCTTTATCATGTGAGCGATCGGCAAACAGCGGTAATTTAATGCAGGGAAAATTGGCAATCAATCATCAATACAGTAAATCTTTTGAGTTTGAGGAAAATTTCTATCGGTTAACACAATCCGTAACGCCTGATTTTCGTTACTTTTCTTTGGTGCGTCCGTTAAGTGAGTTGGCTATTGCTAAATTATTCGCTCAATATTGTCAACCCTATTTTTCGGTATTTACCAGCTGCAACAAAGCCTTTCGCTTAAACGAAAAAACAAGATTAAACGCTTGGTGCGGGGCGTGTGATAAATGTCGCTTTGTTTTTTTGATATTAGCTCCTTTTTTACCGAAAGAAACTTTAATTTCTTCCATCGGCAGCAATCTTTTAAATGATAAATCACAGCTTGTCGGTTATGAAGAATTACTGGGATTACAAGGGCATAAACCGTTTGAATGTGTCGGGGAAATTGATGAATCAAGAGCGGCTCTGCAAATGTTATCTCAAAAAGATGAGTGGAAAAATGATTTAATTATTAAAGAATTATCCGAAAAAATTAAACCGTTACAAGAAGATTTGTTAAAACAATATCTCACACCCCTACCCGCTCACTTAATTCCGAATGAACCAGCTTCACTTGTGTTGAATATTTTTCATGAAGGCCTGAAAATATGAAATGGGAAACATTGCAACATAAAACAATCGGTATTTGGGGGCAAGGACGTGAAGGTTTGGCTGCCCAAAAAGCCATACAACGGTTTGTGCCGCATGCAAAAATTGTTTTGTTTGATGATTCAAGTTTAAATCGCCTGTTTGATTGCGAGGTTGTTATTACTTCACCGGGCGTGAGCATTTATCGGCCGGAAATTGAAAAAGCAAAGCAACGAGGTATTCTTTTTACGACCGGTACCAATTTATTTTTAGCCAATAAAAAGCCGATGACAACAGTTATCGGCGTGACGGGAACCAAAGGAAAAAGTACAACTTCTTCAATTATTTATCATCTTCTTTCACAATATGATACCTGCACCGCTTTGGGCGGAAACATCGGTAAACCCTTACTTGATTTACTTTCCGATGACTTGCATTTTGTGGTGGCGGAATTATCAAGCTACCAATGTGCATCGCTTCAATACGGTTGCAATGCTGCTGTTTTACTTAATTTATATCCCGAACATTTACAGTGGCATCAAACGCATGAAAATTATTACAATGATAAATGCCGATTGATAAAACTTTCCGATCAGGCAGTGGTTAACGGAGCGAATGAAGAAATAATGAAACATTTGAAAAATTTATCAAATATTCGCTATTTTAACACAAACGCCACATGGCATATCAAAGATAATTATTTTTATCATGCGTCAAAAAAAGTGCTTCCCGTTCGTTCTTTACCGCTTTCGGGATTACATAATGCCGTCAATGCCTGTGCGACATTCAGTTTGTTGTCTCTTCTGAATTTATCAATCGAACCGGAAAAAATAAGGCAAGGATTTCAAAATGTTTCGCCCCTGCCCCATCGATTGCAGAATATCGGGACATATCGTCATATTCAATTTATCGATGACAGTATTTCAACAACACCCGAGTCAAGCGTTGCCGCCTTAAAAACATTTGAAAATTTCCCTTATATCACTCTTATTGCCGGCGGATTTGATCGCGGGCAAAATTATGAAACATTGATTCATTATGCCGTTCAATTAAAAGAAAAGCTGTTTATTATTGCCCTGCCCGATACCGGAAAACGCCTTTATCAAGAAGCCCGAAACGCCGGATTATCGGTTTCGTATGAAGAAAATATGTTATCAGCCGTGCAAAAGGCTTTTGCCGTTACGCCCGAAACCGGCATTGTGTTATTATCACCGGCCGCACCAAGCTATAATTTATATAAAAACTTCGAAGAGCGCGGAAAAGATTTTCTGCTGGCCGTTCAAAAAAGCGTTGAATAATAAATCACCTTATTCGAATAAAAGTTATTCGTAACGAATTTCCCAGCCGTCTCCGTACGGATTATTCGGGCTGTCATAGAGATAAGGACTGCCGGCACCATAGGGATTATTGATACTGTCAGCCGAATACGGGCTGCCGTAGCGACCGTAAGGATTAGCAATGGAATCCGGATCATACGGATTATCATTTAAATTTCCTCGGAAATTGCCTTCGGCATCATAAAGTTTCGGTGAGGCATTTCCGTAAGAATAGGAATTATGTGCCGATGAAGAAGAATATTCACTGCCGAATTCTCCGAAAGGATTGTTGATACTGTCGGCAGAAAACGGGCTGCCGTAGCGACCGTAAGGGTTTGAAGTTGAATTGACGGCATAAGGATTTGCCGAAAGTTGTCCTAAATATCGGGCGTGCGCCATACCGTTTATACCGCAAACAATCAAGCAATAAAGTAATATTTTTTTCATTTCATATTCCCTTTTATTTTTTCCCCTGTTTTTCATAAGGATTCGCCCGTTTTCGCATTGTTATTCGAATGGGAACGCCTTCCAAACCATAGGCGCTTCTTAAACCGTTTGACAAATAGCGCAAATATGATTCCGGCAGTGAATCGGGATTGCTTGAAAAAATAACAAATGTCGGCGGACGCGTACTGACCTGCGTCATATATTTCATGGGAATGCGTTTTCCGTTGGAAGCAACCGGTGTCGGATGCGCTTGAGTCATCTGCGCTAAAAAGTCATTTAATTTATGAGTCGGCACCCGTTTGTTCCATAATTCGTAAAGCTGAAACACATCACTCATCATTCTGTTTAATCCGTATCCGGTTTTTGCGGAAACGGTATGAACGGGTAAACCCTTCACCTGCTGCAATGAAACGGCTAATTTTTCTTTGAGCGCATTTAACACCTGTTTTTGCCGTTCAACGGTATCCCATTTATTGAGGGCAATCAATAAACAACGCCCTTCATTTAAAACTTTTGAAGCAATCAATAAATCTTGTTTTTCCATCGGTTGAGCGGCATCTAATACCAAAATAACAACTTCGGCAAAATCAATGGCATTTAAAGTATCGGCAACCGAAATTTTTTCTAATTCGTGTTCTATTTTTCCTTGTTTTCTTAAACCG
Source organism: uncultured Alphaproteobacteria bacterium (assembly GCA_947629595.1). Lineage (GTDB taxonomy): Bacteria > Pseudomonadota > Alphaproteobacteria > CAAHEQ01 > UBA3637 > RGIG4140. Next base: position 20,664 of record CANREI010000007.1, read on the forward strand.
GCCGTATCTGTTAATAAAATTTGCCGTCCGCGCCATTCCCAAGGAATGGTAACGGCATCGCGCGTGACACCCGCCACGGGTCCTGTCAATAACCGCTCTTTTCCGAGAAGTGTGTTAATTAAAGTTGATTTTCCCACATTCGGTCGGCCGACAATGGCTAATTTTAAGGGTTTACTTTGACGAATCAGCCGTTCTTTTTCTTTATCATGCAATATTTTTTCATCAATTATCGGCTGTTGTTCTTCGCTCGGCTTCCTTTCTTCTTTGGGCAATACTTTTTTGAGCGCCTCATGTAAATCAGATAATCCCAATCCGTGTTCGGCGGAAACAGGAATGGGATCTCCCAACCCTAAACGGTAAAATGATCCGGCTAAATGAGCAATTTTCCCTTCACATTTATTCGCAAGTAAAATAATTTTTTTACCTGATTTACGCAAGACTTGTGCCATTTTAACATCCAGCGGCATCACATCTTCACGCCCGTCAACAACAGCCAAAACAACATCGGCCTCCATAACGGCGGTTTGCGTTTGTTGCCACATGGCTTGTGCCAATTCTGTTGTTTCTTCAAGTCCTGCCGTATCCACCAAACGAAAAGAAAGATCCATTAAATGCGCTTCGGCCTCTTTTCTGTCTCGGGTCACACCCGCTTCATCATGAACAATGGCCAAACGACGGCCGCACAAACGGTTAAATAACGTTGATTTTCCGACATTTGTTCGCCCGACGATTGCAACCGTTTTCATGTGACTCCTCTGTTATTGATAAGCAACCAATTCGGCGTTATTGGAGAACAAAATCACTTTTCCGTCGCCTAAAACGGGCTTATTGGAAAAGCCGTCTCGTTGAATGGTTTGTTTGATTTCACCGGTTTCGGCATCAAATAAAACAATATTGCCTTTATTGGAAACAACAATCAGACGATGACCGGCCAAAACGGGACCGTTCCACACAATATTTTTCATCTCTTTCGATTCGAGCGGCATTTCCCAAAGCAAACGCCCCGTTGATTTTTCCAAGGCTGCCAATGTATTACGACTTGTAATTAAAAACAAAGCATTGCCGCTCACAACCGGCGTTGATGTACCACCGATATTCTGCACATATTTTGAAGTACCCGTGCGTAAATCGTATGCCCCCGTTTTTTGAGCATTTCCGACCAAATAAACCGTATTTCCTTCAATCACGGGTGCTGCCAACACATGAGAAATATCTTGAATTTTATTAAAGGTACGTGCCGAAAGCAAGGCATCAGACCAAAGCATAACACCGGTTTTGGCATCAAATGCAATAATCTCGCCGCTTGAAAACGGAACAACCAACACACCGTTTGAAACGGCCGGTTGCCCCATACCCAACAAGTTTGTCATGGTCGATAAATTTTGATACCGCCAAATTTCTTCACCGTTTAAAGAATCCAGCGCAAATAATTCATTATTACCGGATAACACATATAAAACGCCTTTTTCAATGGTCGGCGCCGAACGCAAAATAGAGTTTGTGTTTTTTTGCCATAAGATTTTACCTTCAAAATCAACGGCATAAATCATACCGTTACCGCCAACGGCATAAACGGCATTCGAATCGGCCGCCAAGCCGATGCTGGCTAATCCCAAATCTTCGGAAACCGGCAGTGCGGTTTGCCACATTAATTGACCGTCTTTCGCACGAACGGCAGATAGTCGAAAAGCCGAATCCAACGCATAAACAATGCCGTAATGAACAACAGGTTCGGGCAAAAGCAAATGATTATCGGTAATTCCCTTCCCGACAGATTGCTTCCAAACCACTTGCGGCGAATCGCTTAATTGTCCGTGCGGCATTAAGTTTTTGGCATTTCCGTTATTTTGCGACCAATTAAAATCGGAAACCGTTTTTCCGACTTCTACATGCGTTGAAGCTTTTTGTATTTCCGCAGCGGCCGTATTTTTAACCGCCAATCGTTCGCCGGGCGGAACGGGTCGTTTTGAATCGGTACAAGCGACCAATAAAGCGCAGATTACAAAAACCGATAACAGTTTTTTCATTTTTTTCCCCTTTTTTTTATTCAATAACCGCCGACAAGGCATTTAATCTGTCTTTTGAAACAGGCGTTAAAAATTGATTATTCAAAGCGTTTTGAATGGCTTGCTTGGCTTCCTGATTCTTTTTTAATTTAACCAGCAATGCCGCCTGCAATTCAACGGCGGACGCATACAAAGCGTTTGCCGGTTGACTTAAAACGGGTTGTAAAAACGTTAATAACGCCTCATTTGAATTTTGATCGATTTGATAGCCGACATAAGTTACGCGCGCCGCATCTTTTAACTCGGGCGATTCGCCCGATTCGATAACTTGTTTTAAATAAATGCCGGCATTTTTATCATCACCGCCTTCATGCGCAATGGCGGCCAATCTTAACAATGCCAATTCTTTATAACCCGTATGAGCATTTTGCGCCAAATCAAGATAGATTTGTGCGGCTTCTTCGGGATTGCCGGTATAATTTAAAATAACCGCCTGTTCAAACCGATTCGATTCGGATAGCCGTGTTTTTTCATACCACATACGATAAACTTCGTTTCCGCAGGTGAAAGCAACAACACCGATAATACCGCCGATAATTAAGAAGCGATATTTTTTCCAAAAATTCAATAACTTTTCTTTTTGGATTTCTTCTTCCACCTCGCGCATTAAAACAGCTTGTTGAATGCGTTCGGCTTCATCAATGGGATTTTCTTTAATCATTTTAACCTCTCTTTATTATTTAATATTTTGTATATAGCAAAATTTATTATAAAATGCAACGGTTATTTCTCTTTTTGCGGTAAGCATTTTAAAATCAGGCTTAAAAGAGCGGCCGGCAGAATACTTCCTATCCAAGCGGCAAAGGCCAAAGGTGCCGGAAAAGCAATCACCGATTTATTTTGATATAATCCTTTAATAATAATCTCGGCAGCTTTATGAGCCGGCATGAGAAGCGGCATTTTAAAGGTATTTGTATCGGTTAAAGGGGTTTTAACGAATCCCGGACAAATAACATTGACTTTAATATTATCTTTCATTAAATAGCCGCGTAAAGCTTCGCCCCACGCTTTGACAAAGCTTTTTGAAGCCGAATAAGCCGGACAATTTCTTAATCCTCTGTAACCGGCCATTGAGCTCATCACGGCAATTTGCCCCTGCCCTTGTTTTTTCATCAATTCAATCACGGGCAAAACGGTATTGACCACCCCGAACACGTTGGTGCGAATAATATCGGGCGTTGATTTTGTGTCTTGATTCACATGAAGCGAGCCCGATGAAACACCGGCATTGGCAATTAAAATATCAATTTTACAGGATTTTGCGGCTTTTTGAACAGCTTCATTCGTTGCAACTTCATCGGTCACGTCAAAAATGAGCGTTTCAACGACAGCGCCTTGGTTTCGACAGATTTTTGCCGTATTTTCCAACCGTTTTTGATTGCGGCCGCATAAAATAAGATGAATAGCGCTTATTTTTGAAAATCTTTCGGCCAAAGCCGCCCCGATTCCGCTTGATGCGCCGGTAATTAAAACGCTTTTTCCCTCAAAATTTTTAAAATTCATAAAAAAATCCCTTTCTTTTGAAAAAAAGTTCTTGACAAGTGATTATAACTGTGCATAATGGGTTTGTCCACTAAAAAATGCCTCTATGGCGAAACTGGTAGACGCGACAGACTCAAAATCTGTTGACCGCAAGGTCATGCTGGTTCAAGTCCGGCTAGAGGTACCAAAAATAAACCCTTCATTTTGAAGGGTTTTTTGTTTTTTAAACATTCAACTTCAAAAATTAAACAAGAATTATTTTTTCTGCTTGACATTGATTCTTAATGCCTTTATACTCAAAGGCAAGGCAAGTGATGTGTGCCCCGAGGTGTGGAAGCCTCTTTAAGCGAATCCTTGAAAAAGGATAAAATTCCCTTGTTTACAAGGGAAATTGGTCAACTGGCCGGAAGGTAGTAAAATAAACCTTTTGGTCAATATACTGCACTATTTCGCTTAAGTAGTTTCCAACTTCCGGTCGCCTCTCATCAAGGCGATTTTTTTTGAAAGCGAATCGAAAATATGTATCAAATAAACGTACGTTTTTTGCAACACTTTTTTTTGATTTTTTCAAAAAAATTTTATTTGAAGGTATTTTTAATGCAATATCAACGGGTTACAAAAAGCCTGTTTTGGCAATTTTTGGGGGTAATTTTATCCCTGAAACTGCGTTGCATTAAAGGTACGTTTAATTTATACAATTGAAAGATAGAGCACGGGAGGAAAGTTCATGAAAAAACAAAAAAATAATCAATTAAAACAAATTCAAAATCAAGCGCAACAAGGCCGTTCAATGGTTGAAATGCTAGGCGTTTTGGCTATTATCGGCGTGCTGTCAATCGGCGGCATTGCGGGGTATCGGTGGGGTATGGATAAACATGTATCGAATCAGATTCTTTACGAAATGAATCTCAACAGCGCCCAGTTGGCTATGCTTTTGCAAAAGGGAAATCCCGAGGGTGTCACGCTTTCATTGGGTTCGCCTTATGATGAGGGCAAGTTTCGCACGGTGGATTACGGATTCGCATATGCTTGCGGTGAAGAAGCAAGTTTCGGACATGACTGTAAATTTATTGATGAAACAATGTATTCCATGACGGCAACGGGGCTTCCGAAACGGGTATGTAATATGTTGAGTGATGCCGTTTCGGGTCTAACTTATGCTTCCGAGCTTGAAATTAACGGCGGGGCAGATGAATGTGATGACAACACGAGCAACGTCGTAACGGTGTTTTTTGATATCGATACCACAGCTGACGCCGGAATCCCGCGACCGGAGGGACCGGTAACGGATTCGAACTCCGGCGATGACTCGCAAGATGATGACCCGGTGCCGGAAGAATGTCCGGGAAACACATGGTTGAGTGCAGACGAGAGCGAATGCACCTGTTCGGAAGATGAGAAAACATGCAATGGCGGTTGTTGCGCGGGTTGTGAGGGCGGAAAAATATGGACCGGTAAAAAGTGTGTTTGTCCGGCAGGGGCAGTCGAATCAGAAGAAGGCTGCGCATGCAGTGGCACAAATTCATATTGGAACGGCAGCAAATGCACAATGTGTCCGGATGAGGCGCCGTGGGATGAAACGACAAAGCAATGCAAATGTGAAGGTAATAAAGTCTGGAAAGAGTCAAAAAAAGCTTGTGTAGAGCTTGTCGGAGAATGCGAAAGCAATGCCGATTGCGATCCGGGAGAGTATTGCTACTTGAGGATCGGGAGTAGTTGCTCAAATGAATTTGACTCTAACAAATTTGGATTTGGAGGTAGTAATTATAAAGGTGAATGCAGGAATGCGCATGGCGATGCAAAAGTAGGAAGAACGACAGGTTTTGTTCGTAGCGAAACTTCAATGACATGGTGGAGTGCAGGGCGGTTCTGTGCGGCGTTAGGAAGGAGGCAAGCAACGCATGGTGCTATCAAGTGTAGTCTGAATTATGACGATAGTTACTGTATAGATTTGGATGGTAATATTATAGGTGATTTGCAAAGTGATTTTGGTTCGGATAGTTGGATGTGGTTAGCGGATGAATATGGTGATTCCTGCAGCGCGTACGGCGTCCGCCTCGATGGCGGGTACGTCGACTACGGCAATCGCTACTACGACGGCTACGCCTTATGTGAGTGAGGCCAGCCTGCCGTCTTTCCCTCTATCGGCCCATAGCGATGCGCCACTTTCTGCGGCGCATCACATCCGCCGATAGGGGGAAAATCCCGCGATAACATTAAAAACCGACATATTTTCCTGCCATTTTCTCATTCTCGACCCATAGCGGGACGTCACTTTTCGCGCCGTCCCACATCCGCCGAGAATGAGAGACAGAGACACAATTTCCGTTCTCTGCCTCTCTTATTTTCGGCCCACCGCGCTGACTCACGTTCCACGGAGTCGACACTTCCCGCCGAAAATAAAAGAGAATAACCCGACAAATACCAAATAAAACAAATATATTTTCCCTGCTTCTCTTTCCTCAATTAAACATCCGTTTAATTTGGGCAACGATAAGCGAAAAAATTTTGAACAGGGAAGGGCAGATTTGTTGAAACGTATAAAAAAAACGACCGCATAAAATGCAGCCGCTTTTTTTACAAATTTATAAAACTAATTTTGAGCGTTGTTGTTCACCGAAACATAAACTCTGTCTTTGAATGAGCGCTTGAATTCAACAACACCGTCCGCCGTTGCAAACAAGGTGTGATCTTTGCCCATACCGACATTATCGCCCGCCCGATAAACCGTACCGCGCTGACGCACAATAATGTTTCCGGCAATAACGGATTGTCCGCCCGATTTCTTTAAACCTAACCGTCTGCCTTCGGAATCACGACCGTTTCTGGTACTACCGCCTGCTTTTTTATGTGCCATGTTACCTCTCCTTTACTTTTAAGCTTTAACGTCCGTAATTTTAACGACCGTCAAATCTTGTTTGTGACCTTTTTTCCGCCGATATCCGTGCCGACGAATTTTTTTGAAAATAATAACCTTTTCACCGCGTGTTTGTTTCACGATTTCCCCGCTGACTTTGGCGCCTTTAACCGTTGGCGTTCCGATTTTATCACCAACCATTAAAACTTCTTCAAACTCAACGGCCGAACCGGCTTCACCGGCTAACTTTTCAACGATAATGACGGAATCTTTCGTTACCTTATATTGCTTTCCGCCTGTTTTAATAACTGCAAACATTTTCTTATCCCTTTACTTTTTTAAAAATAGGATTGTTTTATACACGATTCTTTTTTGTTTGTCAATCAAAATTTTTATTTTTTATCTTTTATTTTGATTTTCCTGTTTCATTCTCTCCCAAAACGGATGATTTTCTTTTAATCCGTTCGGGGCGGACTTGGTATTGGCATGATCATAAGCCTGCCGAACGCCGTTTGCCCGAAACAAATGAACCAGCGCTTCTTTTCGCAGAGCGGCATAGTCAATATTCGGATTGATTTCGGCTTGAATGGCATTGATTTGCCGAACCGCTTTGTTTTTAAGCTCGTTTTTGCTCATTTTAACGCAATCATACATATCCTCGCGTGTATCGAAAAGCGGTAAAACCGATTCGTTGTTCTTTATTGCATTGAAAGCAATGGAATCCGCTGCCGATATGCCGTGTCCGTCGGAAGCCCCAAAATCAAGCCCTTGCGCCTTTAAGGCCGCAACCAGATGCCTGTTCGCTTCAATATAATATCCGCAATGACGGCCTCTTTGGTTTAACATTTTGAAATCATATTTGTTTTCAGCCAGTTTGGCAATCAGCTGCGGCGTTAAGGTGTTTTCTTTTGCCAACAAATCGGCAAACCGATACCCCTTTGAAAGCGGGGCATTCAAATTGATTCCTTTTTGAACCAGCCAGTTAATATCTTCCGGTTGGAGCAACGCCGTGGCGGCTTTTTCCAAAAGCGGTGCACTCATGCGCCGAACGGTGCTTTTTGCTTTGCCTTTTAAATTGCTCCAAATATTGAGAATTGTTTTTTGCCGACGCGATAAGTTCAATCCGCACGGGAAAAAATCAAAATTTTCTTTTTCAAAGTCTTTTAAGTTCATTTTTCGGCTCCTTTATTAAAATTAACGGATCATATTCTAAAAACAGATTATACACGATAAAAAATGTTTTGTCAATATTTTTTCCTTTACTTTTTTTAAAAAAAACGATATTTTTTGAATTCAGAGGAAGAAATAAATGAAAACACTTAAAAAAACAGCCAAACCAACGCTTAAAACATATTTTTTTACCGGCGTTTTGGTGACGGCGCCCGTTGCCATCACGCTTTATGTGGCTTGGAAGCTTATTACTTATATTGATGCCAAAGTAACGGCTTTTATTCCCGCACAATATAATCCGAACGAGTTGCTTCCCTACGGTATTCCGGGGTTAGGCGTTATTTTATTGCTTATTTTCTTTACGCTGATCGGGATGCTCACGGCAAACTATGTCGGGCAGGCATTTGTGAAACTCGGCTATCGTCTTATCAATCATATGCCTTTAATTTCGGGGCTTTATAATGCCATTCGCAAAATTTTTGAAACTCTGATCGGTAACGGACAAAATAAAGCTTTCCGCCAACCGGTTTTGGTGGAATATCCGCGCAAAGGCTTGTGGACAATTGCCTTTGTAACGGGCCCTGTTTTTCAACCGATTGAGAAAAAAATTAAAACAAAGCTGTTGGCCGTTTATGTTCCCACAACCCCCAATCCCACATCGGGCTTTTTTCTTTATGTTCCCGAAGCCGATGTGATAAAGCTGGATATCAGCGTTGAAGAGGCTTTAAAGCTGATTATCTCCATCGGCATCATCAATCCGCCGAACAGAAAAAAACGG
>CANREI010000008.1 GCA_947629595.1 uncultured Alphaproteobacteria bacterium
ATACTGATATTATAAACAAAAATCAAAGAAATACCAGAAAAAAATGCGTTTTGATTCTAAAAAATAACATTTTTGAATAAAAATCGGTGCTTAAAATTAAAAAAACACAATATAATTCAATTCATTATAAACAATTACAGCCCAAAAGCAATCAAAAGTGTCGGAAAGAAGAAAAACAAATAAGAAGCCAAACCTTACCAACATAGGGCACGATGTTCTCGGTCTCCGCCAGAACCGGGATGATAATTACCACGATTCTGCCCAAACACGCTACCCTCAGGAAGCGCCACAATATATGCACCGCAGGAATCTCTACCTTTACTCGCGTCTGTATATGGTTCTTCCAACCAATATAAGTTGTTTCCTTGATCTTCACTTCCGTTTTCCGCTTGTCTCAATTTTTTAATAACATGACTAAACCCATTTGCATCAGAGCATGTATCTTCTTTAGCATAACAATAACCTTGTGTTGTTCCGCCTAAACTATCATCGCAACAGTCTAAATCAGAAAATTTCAGCATGTGCTTACTTCCCGGCAATGCCTGACAAAACCGCTCGGCACTCCACCAATTCATATCGATATTTGACATGATATACGGACTATCGTTGGAGTCGAGATTCGGTGCCGTATATTCAGATACTTTAACGCATTTGTGTGGTTTATCAGTACAACAATCCTGCTCTGTTGTTGTTCCCGAACGATAAGCATCAGTATCATCTCCGCATATACAATAACAGTCGCTCGTCAGACAGAATTCGTCTGATTCGCAATTATTGTTGGTTAAACATCCGCAAAATTCGCCGTTCCACGGCTGATCTTCGGGACACGGTTCGCATGTGTTTGTCCCTGTGTTACAAATCGGACTTTCCGTTCCGTTTTTAAGACAATCGTCATTTGTGGTGCATTCCACGCATGTATTGTTATACCATATAGGTTTTTCCGGCGGACACGGTTCGCACGTGTGCGTACTTTCTTCACATTTTGGTTCATCGGGATTTTTACAATCACCATTATCCTCGCATTCCACACACACATGTTTATGACAAATATGTTGTTCTATAGGGCAATCATCTTCGGTGTCGCATTTCACCGCATTTGAATCCGAATCGGCGCCGAATACCACCGTTAATTTGTTGTTCCCTTCACCGCATGCACCTTTTTCTCCCGCTGTCGCATCAACAGATTTCCCATTGATATAAAAGGCTATTTCGTTATCCATATTATCAATTAAGTTTGCCAGTGGTTTACAAACGCCCTCGGGGATTTCTTTCAATTCAATGTAATAGGCATTTGCAACAGCGCAGGAAACCACTTTATCGGGTATGGATGTTTCCGTTTCCATATCAAGACAATCAAAATTCGTTTTATATCCGTTAAATTGAATGTTCCCGCTATCGTAAGGGGAGCCAAGAGTTAATTTTTCCGTCCCTTGTGCAATTTTTATTTGTGCATCGGTGCGCATCATATTCATTTCATGGGCAATTTGATTGGCTTGATAATAGTTCATGGCATACCGAAACATAATAATTCCGCCAATGGACAGAACAGCAATAATGGCCAGCACGCCCAGCATTTCAACCATTGAACGCCCGCTTTGCGATTGATTTTCAATTTGTTTTAACTGCTTTCTTTTGTTTGTCATTTTCGCTTCCTTTATGAAAAAATCGCCTTGATGAGAGGCGACCGGAAGTTAAGAACTATCTAACAGATATAGTGCAGTATATTGACCAAAAGGTTTATTTTACTACCTTCCGGCCATTCGACCATTTCCTTTTTTGACATCAATCAAAAAAGGTACAATTATTTATCCTTTTTCAAGGATACTGTTAGAGAGGTTCTTACACCTCGGGGCACACATCACTTGCCTTGTTTTCAGAATAAAAGCTTTTCAACCCAATGTCAAGCAGAAAATTTGCATCGTTTATTTTTCTTATTTTCGGCACACCACGCTGCCCTACGTTTCACAGGGCAGCACTTCCCGCCGAAAATAAGAGAGAATAAATCAACGAATACCGAATAAAACAAACATATTTTCCCAATTATCCGTCCTCAAAAAAACGTACGATTTTTGCAACACTTTTTTTTAAAATTTTGAAAAAAATTTTAATTTAAGCTGAAATCATTGATTTTTCGACTGTTTTTGAATGGTTGATTTTGGCGTTTTGGGGGTAAATTTTACCCCTGAATCAGCGTTGCATTAAAGGTACGTTTATTTTATGCTATTCGTATAGTGAAAGGGAGTCGGAAAATGACAAGAAAATCAAAAAAACAATTTAAAAATCAATCACAAGCAGAATATATGAAAAATAATGAACCGCAAATTACAGGCAGGGAAGTGGGAAAGAAAAACAGAATAAAAACACACTCTCAAAGCGGGTGCAGTATGATAGAAATGCTGGGCGTATTGGCCATTATTGCTGTTCTGTCTATCGGCGGGATTGTCGGGTTTCGGTTGGCTATGAACTATTATCAGGCGAATCAAATCGCGCATGAAATGAATATGATGCGCACCGATGCGCAAATAAAAATTGCCCAAGGGACGGAAAAATTAACTCTTGGCTCCCCTTACGATAGCGGGAACATTCAATTTAACGATTACGGAACAGTTTTTGATTGTCTTGATATGGAAACGGAAACGTCTGCGCCCGATAAAGTGGTTTCCTGCGCTGTTGCGAACGCCTATTATATTGAATTGAAAGAGATTTCCGAAGGCGTTTGCAAACCGTTGGCGAATTTAATTGATAAAATGGATAATGAAGTTGCTTTTTATATTAACGGGAAATCGGTTGATGTGACAGAGGGAGAAAAAGGCGTTTGCAGCGAGGGGCTCAATACATTAAAAGTCATTTTCGGCGCCGATTCGGATTCGAACGCAGTTAAATGCGACACGGATGCAGAATGTGAATCATTAGAAAGTACGCCGTTCTGTGATGAGACTCGTCATATATGTGTGCAATGCACGGCAGATGATGATTGCCCCTATAATACAGATTATTGTGAAGATAACGTTTGCAAAACATGTGAAAACGGTGTTTGGAATGGCGAAAATTGTGTGGAATGTACGGCAGATGGTGATTGCACCGATACCCCCGATACGCCTAAATGCAACACGGAAACCAATACGTGCGTGGAATGCTTAACGTATAATGATTGCACCGATACGCCCGCTACGCCGCAATGTAACACAGATACAAACACGTGCGAGCCGTGTCCGCCAAAATCGGTCTTTTATGAGGGTGAATGTTATGGATATGAATGTCGCACCAACGAAGATTGTGCGGATAAAGGATCGGGCTATTATTGTCATTCCGATGACGGCGTACGCAGTACGTCAAACAATTCCGAATGGGAGGATCAACCGGGACAATATCTCGGCGGAAATTGTAAAAATGCCAGTCAAAACAAAATGACGACGCCGAATGAAGTTCCGTATGTACTTTCTCAAGAAAAAATGACTTGGTGGTCCGCGCAACGCTTTTGTGAAGCATTGAATATGACAACAGTATCCCGAAAAGATTTCGGCTGCGAACACATTCAAGTTGATGATGTAAATTTAAGATGTCAAAGTGAAAAACTTCAATCTCTTGATGATTGTCACTTTCCCGTTGTCAGTGTTTGGTTAGAACTGGTTACAGATTCGACTGAAGGTTTTTACGGACGAGCTCTCAGTTTTGCGACACACAATAACACAATTATAGATTCGGATTTTCCGGCTTGGGGAGAAACAACGGCAAATAATGCTCTTTGCAAACCTAAATAATGTCGTTTGTTATTTTAAAAACAAGTGATAGATTCTTTGAAAAAACCGATAGAAAATTTCACGCGGAGCAAAAATCTCTTTTTCCAATAAGTGAAAAACCGTCAGCGGATCGTTATAATGAACGGGACGCGACATATACTCCGATCCGCAAATCAAATAGTCATAATATTGCTCATCGGACATATTTTTTAAATAATTATAAAGAGCTTCTTCCGTTTGAAATTTGTTTTTATCAATAAAACAGTTTTCCGGCACATAATTTTTAATATCCGGTGCGCCGATATAAACGGGAACAGCCCCGTATGCCATAACATCAAAAATTTTTTCGCTGACGTATCCGTCAAAAATACCGTTTTCATAAGCCAATATAAATTTTGCTTTTATAACGGCATCGGATTTTCGGGGAATATATCCATGATAAACCCGATCAAAAGCTTCTTGCTCTTTCGGTGATAATGTTTTTTTGAAATCTTTCCAATCTTTACCATATAAAAAATAATCTTCGGGATGATTGCGTACATACCATTCGGTTGATTTTTGTCGCAAAAAATATAACTCGTTTTTTTGACCATATTTATGTAATCCGGCAATTTGCGAAACCAGCACTGTTTTGCGCGCGGGATCAGGACAATACGGAAAAGCTTTATCATATTGAAAGGGAATGGGGGCATAAAAATATTTTTTATTATCCGTAAATCTTTTGGAATAAGTAAAAATTTCAGAATATCGCTCTTCATCTTTCTTGATGGCCGGAAATCGAACGGTTATCGGTGATTCAACATTCCATAAATAAGCCGGTACATTTATACCGGAAGGCATATGATACTTGGCTCGCGCAACAAAAATTAAATGATCCGTTGATTGCGGAAATTTTTTCAAACGAAAAGTCATCCCGTGTTTTTTCATCACGTTTTTCAATTCCTCAAATACCGAAAAATAGTCACCCGTCGGCAAAACCTGTCGTTTCCACCGAATTAAAGCAGCTTGTTCCGGCGCGGCGGGATAAACATAAAAAAGAAGCAAAATCGTGAGAACTGCGGAAGAAAGAAAGCAAAGAAGAATAGTAAGTAAGTAAGTAAGTAAGTAAGTAAGTAAGTAAGTAAGTAAGTAAGTAAGTAAACGTTAAAAATTTTTGAGAACATTTTAATTTTCTTCCGTTTAGATTCTTCATTACCCGGCCTCATTTAACCGTGTCATGGTTAAAAACTTGTCATGACGATGCGCTTTTAATTCATCAGGCGATAATTTTTCCAAATGAGCCAAATATTTTTCTAATGCAAGTCGCACATTTTCCATGGTTTCTTTGGGGTGCCGATGCGCGCCGCCGATCGGTTCGGCAATAATGGAATCAATAATGCCGAGTTTCAGTAAATCTTGCGCCGTTAAATGCAAAATTTCCGCCGCTTTGGGCGCCATTTTGGCATCTTTCCACAAAATGGAAGCACACCCTTCGGGAGAAATAACGGAATAAACGGAATTTTCAAGCATTAAAACAATATTACCGGCCGCCAAAGCAATGGCACCGCCCGAACCGCCTTCCCCGATAATGCAGGAAACAAGCGGAACCTTTAAATCCAAACACGTTTCCGTGCCGGCGGCAATGGCTTGTCCTTGCCCGCGTTCTTCCCCTTCCATGCCCGGAAAAGCGCCGGCGGTATCAACCAACGTGATAACGGGCACATTAAATTGTTCCGCTAATTTCATTAACCGAATGGCTTTACGATAGCCTTCCGGTTTTGCCATACCGAAATTATGCAACAATCGGCTTTCGGTATCATGCCCTTTTTCATGCCCGATTACCATCACCGTTTGATTGCCCAATTTGGCAAACCCGCCGATAATGGCTTGATCATCGGCAAAGTTACGATCGCCGCTTAACGGACAAAATTTTGTGAAAATTTCATTCAAATAATCGGTGGTATGCGGCCGATTCTCATGACGCGCCACGGCCGATTTTTGCCATGCCGTTAAATTTTTATATAATCCCGTTAAGGCTTTTTCTTTTTTGGCGTTCAATCTGTCAAGCTCGGAAACATACCGTTCATCACCCGCCAAGGTGACTTTAATTTCCTCAATACGATGATCAATTTCCGCAATTGTTTGTTCAAAATCCAGATATTGCATTTCATTATCCTTTACTTAATTATTTTTTGGTAGTATAGTAAAGATGTAAAAAAAAGTAAAGTTATTTGTTTCAGTATCAAAAGGAAAAAAATGTCAAATTTATTTTTAATCGGTATTTATTTGCTTATTGTCGGCAATATTTGCGTGGCAGCGGCCGTTTTGGCGTTTTTAATTTTGTTTTTAAAACGCCAAAAACAGGGGTTTCAATATGTAACAACGCATTTGCTTCAAGTGGAAAAAATGTTAAAAACAAATGAACCCCAATCAACACGGTTGCCCGTTTCGGCGAACGAATCCGTTTCCACATATCAATCCGTGAGTATGCCCGATGATGTTAAAATCCGTAGCGCCGAAGATTAAAGAAATTGTTTTTTTATGCTTGTTGCTCATGGGCATTTCCGGGTATGCCGCCGAAACGTATGTGTTTCAACCGGCCGTTTCCATGTACGGGTCGCCTAAATATGCCGCCGGATTTAAAGCATTCGATTATGTGAACGTGCATGCCCCGAAAACGGGAACGTTTCGCCAAAGTGCTTTCGGCTCTTTTGATACGTTTAATCCGTTTTCCGTGAACGGTATTCCTCCGGCCGGTATCGGTCTTTTATTTGATACGTTAATGAAATCAAGCGCTGACGAGCCGTTTTCTCTGTACGGTTTAATTGCCGACGGTATTTTTGTTCTGCCCGAAAAAAAAGGCGTTGCGTTTCACATTAACCCCAAAGCGCGCTTTCAGGACGGTTCTCCCATTCTGGCGGAGGACGTTATTTTTTCTTTTGAAATGTTAAAAGAAAAAGGCGTGCCGACATATCGTTATTACTATCAAGACGTGGAATCGGTAACGGCGCCCGATTCGCAAACGGTTGTTTTTCATTTTCGTGCCGATTCGCAAAATCGGGAATTGCCGTTTATTTTGGGCGAATTACCGATATTTTCCAAAAAGGATTGGCAATCAAAAGATTTTGATAAAACCGATTTGACCGTTCCCGTCGGCAGCGGTCCGTATTTGATTGACTCGTTTCAACCCGGCAGACAAATTGTTTATCGGCGCAATCCCGATTATTGGGCGCTGGATTTAAATGTTAATCGCGGCTTTTATAACTTTGAAAAAATCAGTTACGAATATTTTCGAGATACCACCGTTGCCATGGAAGCGTTTAAATCGGGCTTGTTTGATGTTCGACAGGAAAACGAAGCCAAAAAATGGATGCAATTTCAAAAAGAAGCCGATAAATTTCCACATATTAAAGCCGTCTCGTTTACGCATCGTTTGCCGAGCGGTATGCAAGGCTTTGTTTTCAATTTACGGCGCAAAATTTTTCAAAATATTTTCGTGCGGGAAGCTTTAATCGGTGTTTTTGATTTTCGTTGGATGAATCAAAATCTTTTTTACGGTTTATATCACCGAACGGAAAGCTTTTTTGATAATTCCGACTTAAAAGCACCCCTCATTCCCACAGATGCCGAAAAAAAGTTTTGGCAAAAACTGGGCGTTGCCGAACAGGATATTCCCGATATTCGCAAAAATCCGTTCGCTCATGCACGCACTGTTCGTCAAAAGTTGCGAACGGCTCTCAATTTGTTAAATGCCGGCGGTTGGTATGTTCAAAACGGCGTGTTAAAAAATAAACACGGGCAACCGTTTACTTTTGAAATTTTGCTCGAATCGGGCAGCAGCGGTGTTTGGGAACGCGTGGTTTTACCGTATATCGGCTTACTGAAACGGCTGGGCATTCAAGCGCGTGTGCGTACCGTTGATACCATTCAATATAAAAATCGGTTAGATAATTTTGATTACGATATGATTGTCTCCGTTTGGGGGCAATCGCTTTCCCCCGGGAACGAACAACGCTATTTTTGGGGAAAACAAGCGGCTTTGACCGAAGGCTCCATGAATTACAGCGGGATTCAAAATAATTTAATCGATTCGGTCATTGAAGCTTTGATTCAAGCGCAATCGCGCGAGGAATTAACTGCCGGCGTGCAGGCATTGGACAGAATATTATTGTCCCGAAAAATCGTTGTGCCGCATTGGTATGCACCCGAATTACGTTTTCTGATTCAAGACAAAATACGCTTCCCGCAAAAAACACTTTTAAAAGGACCTGATCTGTCAACCTGGTGGAAAGAATAGTTTTTTTCAAAAAATTGAATTTTATTCTTGCACAATTGAAAAAAAAATGTATGAATAATAAATAGAAGAAATAGGAGGATACGATGCGTCGGATAATTTTAACAGCACTCACACTTTCCATATTGCCGCTTTCGGCTCAGGCTCAAACCGCTTTTTGGAATTATGACGAAAACAATAACGAAACGCTGATTCCCGCTCAATGCGACGGGCAGTTCGATGAAACACACGGCGGTGTGTTTATGCCCTCTCCCGATGAATTATATGATCAGGGTGAATTGTTTTTGCTGGAAAAAGGCGAAACACGCAATAATGCCGGTTACTGTTTGCTTTCTGCCGCCATTCAGGGAAACGTGAAAGCGCAATATCGTGTCGCCCAGTTATATAACAAAGGCTTGGTGTTACCGCAAAATGACATTGTGGCCTATCGATGGGCCTTTTTGGCCTCTTTAAACGGCAGTAAAGAAGCCGAACAATTGGCTTTAACATTAGAACAGGTTTTGTCGGCTGATGAAATTAAGTTGGCAACCGATACCATTGAACCGATTTTGCCGACCATGTCTGAGGAAAAAAGTGCAGAACTTCAAGCGCAGGAAGAGTTATTAGCCGAGAAAAGAGAAACATTGGAAAGTATCAATAAAGAAATTGATGATTTGTTAGGTGTTCATTTCGAAGCGCCGCCGATTATCAATCCTGCCGAACAAATTGCCCAAGAAGAAGCGGCAGAGGAACAATCAAATGAAAAAGCCTCTTCAAAAGTCGGCGGCGCAACTGTCAAAGAAACACCTCAACCCAAAGCGAAAACAAGAGCCCGGGTCAAAACAAATGCCAAGCCCGCCGCAGGTGCCGTTTTTAACGAAAGTGACAGAATGAAAAAATGAAAAGAGCCGTCTTTTTAAGCTTTTTGTTAATATCTTCTCTTGCTTGTGCACAAGAGGCTTTTTTACCCGGAACGGAAGACGTTCCTTTAATGGACGGATTAACGGTGAATCCGACGGCTAATCTTGATTTTGACACACCGGCCGGACAAATTCGCACGGTTAATGCCACGGGAAAATCCTTAACCGGTCAAAAAATCACCGCTTATTATCGGCAAACATTGCCGGCACTCGGTTGGCGTTTTGAAAAAGGGAATCGGTTTGTGCGGGAAAAAGATTCCCTTGTTATTACCGTTTTAAAAGAAACAAAACCCGCCGTTGTTCAGTTTGAAACGACCATGACAAACTTATCCGAATAAAAATGAATGTCTTTTCAGAAAAACGGTTGACTT
Organism: uncultured Alphaproteobacteria bacterium; assembly: GCA_947629595.1. Lineage (GTDB taxonomy): Bacteria > Pseudomonadota > Alphaproteobacteria > CAAHEQ01 > UBA3637 > RGIG4140. Next base: position 9,284 of record CANREI010000008.1, read on the forward strand.
TTCTTTTTTTTTGATATATAAAACTTATCCTGTAAATAAACTATTTTTTGTTGAGGAAAAAAAATATGGCTAATATTGCATCTGCAAAAACACGTGTTAAACGGAACGCCAAAAGAACAAGAATCAATTCCGACCGCTTAAATGCCGTCAGAACAGCCGTTAAAAAAACAAGAGCCGCCATTGCCGCGGGTGATAAAGAAGCTGCCGAAAGCAGTTTTAAATCCGCCGAATCGGCTTTAATGCGCGCTGCCGGTAAAAAAGTGATTCACAAGAAAAATGCTTCACGGAAAGTTTCTCGTTTGGCTAACGCCGTTAAAAAAATGTAAAACACGCGTGTTCATCGTTACATTTAAAAAAGCACTTTTTTACGGGTGCTTTTTTTAATAAAGTCATCAACCGTAAAGGAATAAAATGTATTACAGTTATTTTGATATTTTTTCAATCGGTATCGGACCTTCCAGTTCGCATACCGTCGGGCCCATGCGTGCGGCAACGGCATTTGTTACATCTTTAAAAGAAAAAAATTTGCTGGCAAATATAGCGCATATTCAAGTATTTCTGTACGGTTCTCTGGCTTTAACGGGAATCGGTCACGGCACACCGAATGCCGTGATATACGGTTTGATGGGATTAAAAGCCGAATCCGTTGATTTATCACAAAACTATATTGCTCAAATTGAAGAAACACATAAACTTTTATTGGGCGGAACAAAAGAAATCGATTTTCGGAAAAACACCGATATTATTTTGGAAAAACAAACATTTCTGCCGCGACATGCCAACGGATTAAAATTTCAGGCTTTCGATTCGAACAAAAATCTGCTTTATGAAGACGTTTATTATTCCGTCGGTGGCGGAACCATTGTTCGCGAAGGGGAAGAACAGCCGAAAATCGTGCAACAAAATGTTCCGTATCCGTTTAACACCGGCGCCGAATTATTACAACTGTGCCGTGAAAACAAAATGAGCATTGCCGATGTTGTTTTCAGAAACGAAGAAGCGTTACGCTCGTTCAAAGCGGTTAAAAGTCATACGGAACGCATATTGCATGTTATGAATAACTGCATTGAAAGAGGCATTGTTACGGAAGGACAACTGCCCGGTGAATTACGATTAGTCCGCCGAGCGCCTACCATTTATCGACGATTGGAAGAAAAATTCCATCAGAATGATGAAGATGCTTTAATGATTGTTGATTGGATTAACTTATGGGCATTTGCCGTTGCGGAAGAAAATGCCTGCGGCGGACAAATCGTAACGGCACCGACCATGGGATCGGCCGGTGTTATTCCCGCCGTTTTGCGCTATTATTCCCGGTTTGCTTCTAAAAAATCACCGTTTGATATTGCCATCGGACAAGGATTATTTCTCTTAACGGCCTCTGCCGTTTGCAGTTTATATCGCTCAAATGCCTCTATTTCGGGTGCGGAAGTCGGCTGTCAGGGTGAAATCGGTGTGGCGGCTTCCATGGCTGCTGCCGGATTAACGGCAGCCATGGGCGGTTCAACGGCACAAATTGAAAATGCGGCGGAAATTGCCATGGAGCATCACTTAGGGCTGACGTGCGATCCGATTTGCGGCTTGGTGCAAGTGCCTTGTATTGAGAGAAACGCCATCAGCGCCGTTAAAGCCGTTAATGCGGCACGTTTGGCCATTCGCGGCAACGGCAATCATCTGGTCACGTTGGACAGCGTGATTAAAACCATGTTGGAAACGGGGCAAAATCTGTCCAGCGGCTATAAAGAAACATCACTGGCCGGATTAGCCAAAAACGCTTTCACCTGCTAACCTTTGTTACGGGAAGATAAATAAGTCGTTAAATAGCGGTAATGATCAAGTAACTCTTTAAAAAGAGCCTCATTTTTATTATCACCGCCATTGGCATCGGGATGATATTTTTTCGCCAACTTTTTAAATTGCTTTTTCACTTCCGTTAAGTTCAGCGGAAAAGAAACTTCCAAAAACTTTATGGCGGCAGCCAATTTTTTATCTGTTTTGTCGGGTGTTCGCGGCGGATTATATTTTCCGCTCATTCCGAGTTCTTCTTCATTAAAAAACCCGAACGAATCATGCAGGTTTTCCGTCATACGCCGAAAAGTTTGATTTTGCCCGAGTTTCCATGTCGGCCGTTGCCATGTCATATCGTTTTGAATGTGTTGTTCAATTTCATCACCGGATAATCCCTGATAAAAATCCCAATTTTTATTATATTCGGTCACATGCTTTAAACAAAACCAATAATAACTGTTCAAGTTTCTGTCTTTCGGCGCCCGAAACTGCCCGTTTTCGGGACAACCGGGATAATCACACGGCCGAAAAGGCGCTTCTTTTTGCCTCTTTTTATAAATCATATTATTTGTTTTCCTCCAAGGACGGGTAAATCAGTCTTTGTTTTTTCGGATGATAAGTAATCCCGCTTTCAATTTCAATCCACCCAGGCACGCGCATATAATTCAGCCAATTTCGATTCCACGGATCCCATATATCCGGATATGTGACGATTTTATCGGGATTTTTATTCAACAAAGCCGCCCACCACGAAAAAGTGGAATTAGCAATAATATTATGTTTACATAAGCTCATCAATTGCATATCACGAAAATCCGATGAATATTGATTCACGCGAACAACTTCAAACGGAACGTTTATCTTTAATTTCTTTTCGGCTTTTTCCGGATTATTTGAAAAAACATAAAATGTCGGATTTTGCGTTTGTTTTAAAATGTAATCAACGGCATTTTGATAATATTTTGACCGACTTAAATCAGGATATCCGTGCCAAACATAATCCCCCAAACGCACATGCAAACAAACACTGTTTTGCGATTGAAGTTTTTGAGCCCATTTTATATTTTCTTTTTCTGTCAACGGCTTAAATTTAAGCTTTTCCTGAATAAGAGCCACGCTGTCTTCAATGTTTTTATAAGCCTGATGATATCCGTTGATTGAAACAATATCGGAACGGAAATGCAAACTTTCGTTAAAATTAAAAGAGCCGGTTATTCGCTTCTTCTTCATCCGGTTTAATCTGGTTTTCAGCTCATTCGCAAACGGAGCATGGTAAAAAAGCAATTCTGACCAATTTGTTTGGAAAGCATTTATAATACCCGGATTATACCACAGAAATTTTTTGTGAAATCGTTTGGCATAACTTAAACAGCCGGCATACACAAACATTTGATTACCTAATCCGTGATTTGACATTTCCTCCCAAATATAAAAATTCAACCATTCATCGTTTAAAATAAAGGCAACCGCTTTCTCGGCCGCTTTTTCGGGTGAAACAGGGGAAATATAGGTAGAAGCCAATGACGGTTCCAAATAATCAGGCAACAGAGGAGTCTTTTTTCTGTCAAAATAAAACAAATGCACATATTGCGCATTATTATTTGTTGAGAAAAATTTTAATTTTCCGAAATCCGTCAAAAAAACAGGAATTGTTTGAAACGGTTGGTTTTGAAGCATTTCATCCGCGATAATAAAAGAGCTTGTCATGGGGCAATCGGGCGTGTAAATCGGATAAACATTTTTATTTGTTAATTTTTGAACCAAAGTCAACACAAAACGGGCTTCAAACAAATTATCGGGTTTTAACCAAAGGCAAGCGCGTGTTTTTCCCGTTAAATGATATGAGAAAAAAGCAAGCAGACAAACGCTGATGACAATAAGCGCTTTTTTAATGGTGAATATTAAACCTGTTTCCGCTTTCATATTTTTTTAACCCGTAAGAAAAAACAAAAATACTGAAACTCAAAAAGAAAATACTCGCTGTTATTAAATAGATTAACGTTACTGCTGAAAAAGTATGCACCAATTCAACCGGCAAAATGGAAATAAAACCGATGGGCAAAAGAGAACAGAAAAACAATTTCAAATATCCGGTATAAATACTTCCGGGATACCCCGCGATATTGAAAAACATAAAAAATATGCGTTCACCGACATCCGATGAATTTTGAATAAAAAACGGCAAACTGCTGATTAAAATATTGAGTGCCAAAAACACGCAAATTCCCGAAAAGATAAAACAAAGCACTAACGGCAAGTTTGAAAAAGAAACCAAACCGGAAAAGAAAATCAACAAAACACCCGTGATAAAATCACCGATTCCCGACGGATCACAAACGGAACACCCCACGTTAAACAAAACATGACGCGGAATCACCAAAAAGGAATCCAACTCGCCGTTTTCAATGAGACGCATTAAATGAATACCGATACCGCGAAAGAAAATCGGCCAAATCGAAAACGTGAGAATAACCAAGCCTGTCATAAACATAAAATCATTGAAAGTCCACGAATGAATGATCGGAAAATTTAAAAACATTAAATACCACGCATATAACAACATCAGGTTATTTAAAATCATAAATAAAATGCGCAGAATAAACACTTTTTTCAAGGCAAACGCCTGTTTAAAACCGATTTTAATCAGTTTTTGATAGTAAATTATTTTATCCATAAACGCACACCCTTTTCCGAATCATTTTAAATAAAATAATCAATGCGCCCGCCAGAAGTGCATTCCAGACAATTAAATGAAGAAAAACCGTGAAGGCTTTTTCAAAAGAAAAATCGTAAATTAAAGAAGCAACACCATATCCCGTCCACCCGAACGGCGTCATTAAACAAACTTTTTGAAACCACGCGGGATAAAAAATAATCGGGAAAAACAAACCGCCCAACACATATTCGCATTTTTGCACAATCCAAAAAAACGGCAACGGATCATACAAATATAACGCCGACAAACCGATAAACACCATACAAAGTGAAGCAAAACAAGCGCTTAATATCAATAATCCGAAAACAATCGGCACATAAATCGGGTTAATCGGTAAAAACGAGCCGGTTAAAAGATAAATCATTCCCGCACCGACACAAAACAAAACCGGTAATCGAATCAAATAAATTCCCAAGCACTCGCAGAAATTCAATAAAACAAAATGCACCGGCCGAATAAACTGATAGGCAATGTTTCCCGTTCGCACTTCTTCTTCAATTTCTTTCACGCGGCCTTCCGGTCGCGAAAATTGCAAACCGGCCCCAACGGTTAAATAACTTAAAAAAGAAACAGGATCAATCACCATACTTGATTCGCCCGCTTTCAATACAAGCCAAAATTTATGAAAAATCACAATCATACAACACAAAAAAATTACACGAATCAAAAATACCCCCCCCCCCCGCGAGCTTTGAAGTTGTTCTTTCATATTCATTAAAACGGCAAGGAAATAAGGTTTCATTTTCTGTATATGGAAGCAATAACGGTTTCTAAATCAATGGAACGCACAAACACATTTGAAAATGTTTGCGCAGATAAAATTTTTTGTAATTCGGAAATCTTTTCTTTATTTTGAAGGGATATTTCTTCAATTTTTCCCGATTTTTTCTCAACACATAAAACCTGACCGGCACCGTATTTTTCTTTTAAGTTTTGAAGCGGGGAATCCAGTAATAATTTGCCGTGGTTGATGAGTAAAATGCGTTGACAAAGTGATTCAATGTCTCCCACGTCATGAGAGGTTAAAAAAACGGTTGTTCCCTCTTTTTGGGCCTGCTTTAACAAAAAAGAGCGAAACAAATGTTTGGCTTCAATGTCAAGACCCAGCGTCGGTTCGTCCAAAAACAAAACCGACGGGCGATGTAACAGTGACGCAATCAATTCACAGCGCATTCGTTGCCCCAGTGACAAATTTTTAACCGGTAAATTTAAGCAATCTTCAATTTCAAATTGCTCAGCCAGTTCATGAATGCGGGATTTCGCTTCCCGAGATGACAGATTATAAGCTGCCGCCGATACGCAATAGCTGTCCATCGGGGATAAATGATAATACAGTTGCGATTTCTGCCCGAAAATAACGCCGATTTGGCGTACCAGTTTTTCTCTGTTTTTCCACGGAATGAACCCTAAAACAGAGGCGTTACCCGATGAGGGATATAAAATAGACGTTAACATTTTGATGGTTGTTGATTTTCCGCCCCCGTTCGGCCCGATAAAAGCAACAATTTCACCGGCTTTAACCTCAAAGGAAAGATCGGAAACGGCTTTCTTTTTAACAACTTTTCCGAAAAAACCTTGTTTTCGTTTAAAAATTTTTGTTAATTGCTCTGCAATAATAACCGTTTCCGTCAACTTGAAATCTCCCAATATAAAATATCGAGAAAAGTATACTTCAAAACGTTTATCTTGTCAACTCTTTTAATATGAAATTATGATTTTTTATGATACCGTAATAATTTGGTAAAAGCCTCTAAAAATTCTTTGGGTTGATCTTGTATTTCCAACATTAAATCTGTTAATTCGGGCGGAAAATTTTCATAATCGGGATATTCGCGCGGCAGCAATAATTGATACGGTTCAATACCGAAAACTTCGGCAATGGATTCGAGCGTTGACAATTTTGTACTGGCAATATTATTTTCCAACTGACAAACCATTTCAACCGTTTTGCCGATTTGTTCCGCCAATTGAGATTGTGTCATTTTCATTTTTTTACGATATCTTTTAATGTTAGCGGCAACAATAACGCGTAATGCGTCGTTCATTTTATTTTCCTTATATTAAAAATTATTTCGAATGAATATTTAGATTTCCGGATAATATTATAATTTCAATGATATTTTTTTCAATGAAGTCATAATTTAATATTTTGTATATATTTCCGCTTTTTTATAATTTTTATTTAAATTTCAGTTTTATTTTTATCCTTTTTACTACATCTCTTGACATCTTGAAGAATAAATAATAAAGTTATTTCATTGGCTCTGACCAAAACAATTATGAAACACGACCCTCTTTTTCGGAGAAAAATAATGATAAAAATCAAAAAACAATTTAAAAATTTTTCATTTCCTTTTATGGTGACGGCTTCCCTCTCAAGCGGTTTGCTTTTCGGCATTTTTTTGCTACCGACATCGGCGCAAAGTGCTGAAAATATCGCTTATTTTCAATCAACACCGTCGGAAAATTCTTTGACAACAACCGATTCGTTCTTTCAAAACATTCGTTTGCGTGCTTTCGGTGACTATAATATGACCAGAAATACGCAGCGGGAAGGTTTTAAAGCTTATTTCAAAGGAACGGGTGCCGATATAACGGCGCAAATGAGTGATTCATTTTCTGCCGGAATCGGATACGGCTATTCCACCACCGATTTAAAAAAAGACGGCGCCAAAAATCGTATTGACGGCGATACTTATTTCGTTTTCGGCAAATATCAGCCCGAAAAGTGGTATATCTCTGCTAATTTAACTTATAATCACAGCCGATATAAAGATAAAAATCCCGATATCAATCAAGCTGGTGCCGATATTTATCGCGGCGCTCTTTTTTCCGGGTATGAAATGGGAAACGTTCATAATTATTCGGGTTTAAAATATACATATTTGCACGGAAAAGATAAAAATAATGCTGCTTTCGGAACACCGTTACAAAACGGAGAAGTCATCACTGCCGTTATCGGAACATCTTATAAACGCTTGTATCACCCGACGGAAAATCTTTCGTTAACGCCGTTATTTTGGTTATCGGGGCAATATGATTTAAAATCAAACAGTCGACAAACCGTAATTGACGTTCCCGATTCCGCTTTTATTTATGCTTTTGAAGGCCGGCGATTGCATCGCTTGGGCTTGGAAACGGGTGTTCGGCTCGGTATGGCTTACAAACAAGCCCAACTTTCCGTCGGATACGGGTTAAATTGGCGTGTCAGTCACACCTCTCAAACGGGAAAACTGAATTTGGCCTGGCACTTCTAGTTTGTTTTCAAAAAGATCATTTTCCCCGTTCAAAACCGTTTCAAAATAAAGCGGCGGCCGGTTTTTGGGAAAGAACAAATAACAAAAATTATTTTTTTCCAAAAAACGGTTTTTCATATTGCTTTTTTAAACAAAAAAAGGTATAACGAAAATTAAGCTGTTTCAATTTTTAAAAACGGATAGGGAAATGATAAAATTTTATGCTTTTTTAACAACGTTGTTTTTTACAATCAAATCTTGGGCAAATCCGGCGTGTCCCGTCTGTATGGTCACGGTCGGTGCGTCTTTGTATCTGGCGGAAAAATCCGGTTTGGATAAATGTGTCATCGGTGTTTGGTCGGGCGCGCTTTTGGCGATTGTCGGTTATTTTCTTATTCGGTGGTTTAATAAAAAAAATTGGCATTTTCCCGCGCGTGATTTTATTTTAATGCTTTTATCCGTCGGTTCCATCGGGTTTATGTATCTTCCCGATATGCCCGGCGCTATTGATTATCACCCGATTATTATCGGCTTTTTGTATATTGATTCGTTTTTATTCAGTAATTTAATCGGAGCGGCAGCTTTTATCGGCGGCATTCATTTTTATGAACGGATGAAAGCCAAAAACGGCGGACATGCCCATTTCCCGTTTGAAAAAGTGGTTGTTCCCGTTTTAACGGTTGCGCTGATCAGTTTACTGTTTTATTATCATCCGTTGTGTGATTGTGCCGAACGAGATGCAGCAAACTTACCCGTTTTATCAGAATAAGGAGGGAAAAATGGAAAAAGCGAAAAACGTTAAAGAATTTGTTGAACGCATTGACAATATGAAAAAGAAAAATCCGAAAGATCTTTCTTCCGATCAAGATTTAACCATCGGAATTATGAATTTAATTTCCATTGAGGAACATTTAATTTTTTCCGGTGCCAAAACGGGGAAAAATTCTTTTTATGATATGGTGCAAGACATTCGGGAAATGCGCAAAAACTTACTGTTGAAAGTGATTCCTTCTTATGAGGGAGAAGTGTGGTGCATTTCAAAGCATTTATTGGCAACCGCCATGCGTTTGATGGAAGTGGGAACCAAACAACAATCCATGGGCAATAAAGAAGAAGCTTATCAATTATTTAATCAGGCATACGATTTATATTGCCTGTTTTGGGGATTGAATATGAATCTTGTTGATGCCAAAGAAATTTCATGGAAACCCGATTCATTGGAAGATGTGAAAAAAGAAGCGTCCGCTTTAATGAAACCGGCACAAAAAACAGAGGCGCCCGTTGTTGAAGCACAACCCGATTCTTTATTCGGCAAATTAAAATCGGTGGTGCGTAAGGCGGTTGACTGTTGCATTGAGTAAAACTGAAACCCATCGTTTTAACAAACAAAAGGGGGCAGAAAATGACAACGATTACACCGGAATTCGGCGTTACATTTGACGGAAAAGGCGGTGCCAAACTGCTTGATTTGGAACGTGTTCCCAACACATCGGAAAAGCCGATGTGGATTCACATTGACTATAAAGATACCGAAAATCAGGAATGGCTCAAAGAAATGCGGTTAGATGAACGCGTGATTGAAAATTTGGTTGATGAAGATACGTCGCCGCGTTATTTTCCGAAAAAGAAAGGTATTTTGGTGGTTATGCGGGGCATAAACACTCAAAAATCTGCCGAAATCGATGATATGGTTGCCCTTCATATCTGGCTTGAAAAAAACAGAATTTTAACTCTTTCTCACCGACCGATTCCGGCTGTTCGCCGCGTGCGCTCCCTGTTGCGGAAGGGCATGGGCCCCGAAACACCGTCCGATTGCTTTATTGCCCTGTTGAAAGTGATGACGGAACACATTGAAAATACCATTGTGCAAATCGGTGACGAAGTTGATGCATTGGAAGAAAAAGTGATTGAACCCGATAGTTTTCGCAACAAATCCATTCGAGAAAATTTAAGCCAATTGCGGCATAAAATTGTGGGATTACGGCGTTATCTGGTTCCGCAAAGAGACGTGGCAAAAGTGCTAAGAAGTGTTTCGCATCCGGTGTTAACGGAAGAAAACACAAACCAGCTTCGGGAAATTTATCTTGATTTATCCAAAGCCGTGGAAGATTTAAATTCCGCGCGCGATCACTCCACCGTCACGCAGGAAGAATTAGATTCCAAAACCAACGTGAGTTTAAACCAAACCATGTATATTATGTCGATTGTCATTGTTATCTTTACACCGCTCACGTTTATCACCGGTTTATTGGGTGCCAACATCGGCGGTATTCCTTTCGGACAAGACAGTCACGGATTTAGCATTATTGCTTTATTTTTATTTTTAGTCGCTGTGTTGCAATTATCCGTTTTGAAAAAAATGCGCTGGTTTTAATTTACCACGTCGGACATAACTTTGTTGTTTCCCGATAGGATTCGGGTGTATCGATAGCATAATTTTTTTCGGCAATTTTACGATTGATATGATCTAACAGCGGTTTGATTTTTGTTTGTATTTGATTAAACTGTCTTTGCATGATTTGTTTGGCACGCGCAGCGGTATAAGCATATTCCGGACGCAAATTTTTAACGGCTTCTCTTAATTCTTTTTCAATATCGGGACGGAAAAAGGTTAAGGCTTGCTGAAAAACGCTCACATGATAATCTTCATGATCTTTAATCACTTGATAGTTACAAGAATTTTTCGGATATTTTTTATCGATATAAACTTTTAAACTTTGATAACCTAATGTGAAATGAATGGTTTTTAATCCGATACACACGCGCGTACCTTCCGGTTGAACAAACGTTTCTCCGCTCATACCTACCTGAATGGCCGCCGTCGTTAATCCCAACGTATTAGGCGACATCGGCCCGTTTGTTAAGCTTTGAAATTCGTTTCGACTATGCGACGTATCATAGATAACGGCAGGATTGGGCGCTGAAATATCAATTTGTATTTCATTCTTATCACACAAAGCATTTGCGTTTTGTGCGTATAAGAAATATAATAAAAAAACAAACAATCTTTTTTTCATTCTGTTTTCAATATAGCAAAAAGGAAAATAAAATGCAAATTATTTCTTGGAATGTGGCTTCAATTCGGGCGCGATTGCCGTTATTGCTGCATTTATTGGCGGAAAAACAACCGGATATTGTTTTTTTGCAGGAAATTAAAGCAACGGAAGATACTTTTCCGTTTGACGCTTTGAAAAAGGCCGGTTATTTTGCTTACATTCACGGACAAAAAAGTTTTAACGGGGTAGCTGTTTTAAGCAAAAAGCCGTTAGAAGTGAAAGAGTTATTTGTTGAAGGTTTATATGATGATCAAGCCCGTTTTATTGCTGCCGGCTTTGAAAAAACGCTCTTTGTTTGCGTTTATGCGCCCAACGGTGCACCGCCGATGAATAATCCTGCCGATAACAGTCGCCTTCTTTATAAACTTTCTTGGTATGAAAGCTTAAAGCAAACGCTTGAAAACTATTTAAATCAAGGTTTTTCCGTTGTTTTGGGCGGTGATTTTAACGTGATTGAATCAGATGAAGATGTTTATGATCCCGATGTGTTTCGTTTCGGTCCGCTTATGGTACCGCCGGTTCGAAAAGCTTTTCAACAAATTACAAACTTGCCGTTTCTAAACACCATAAAAGCCGTTCCGCACCCCCAACCGCTTTATTCTTATTGGGATTTTCAAATGCTGGCTTTTCAACGAAATTCAGGCATTTTACTTGATTTTATTTTTATTCCGAATGCTTGGAAACAAAATCTTGTTCAAGCGGGTGTTTATCGCGCATACAGAAAAATGGAAAAACCGTCCGATCACGCGCCGGTTTATTGCCTGTTAAACGATTCCTCCGATTCGTGAAGGGCAGGACTGTCAGCTGCATGGGAGCCGTCACAAAACGGCGTATTTTTGCTTTTCCCGCATCGACAAAGTGCTTGTAACCGCCGTTTTTCATAAGGCTTTCCGTTATCATCCGTCACGGTAATATTCCCGCGCAGCCCTAACGGACCCGATACTTTCAATTGCGGATCTTCAATCACCAATATCAAAGGCTCGGCTTCCGATTCAATCACGGCGCCCGTTTGATTATTTGTAATAATTAAGCGTCCGGCCGGACACAGATGCGCTTCCCGCACGGTTAATTGATCCGTAATCGGTTGCCCTTGTCGCACCAGATTCCAAATACGTCCGAAACCGTCACAAAAACGCGCAAACGCACAATATTTTTCATTATCATGCAGTGTTAAATTCGGCCCCGAAAACGTTTCGGCTCCTGATAATATCGGTAAATGCGGCGCCCTACAAACACCATGAAACCCGTGAATATGTTGTCCGTCGCAAAAGGGTTTGTTGCGACTTTTTCCGCAGCGACAAAGCATAACTTGTTCTTTTCCCGCGTTTTTATCTTCCCCGATCTGATATTTTGTAATAACGCCGGTTTCATCAGGTGTTAAGCGTGCTTCTTTAATCGGCACTTTTCCTTTCACAAGATACGGACCGTTCGGCGTGACCGTAACGGTGACCGATTCGGTATTTGTTTTTGATTGCTCCATATTTTTTCCCTCTTTTTTCTTTTCTTATGGATTTTAAAATGCAAAAAAACAAGTGAAAGACAATTTTTTTAGTCAAAATATTGTAATTTTTATTTGAAACCTTATATATAGCAAGCAACGAAAGGAGACTATATGGATATATTGATGAAAACACTTTCCGTGTTATGTCTGATCGGCGCTTTGAACTGGGGGTTGGTCGGATTATTCGGTTTTGACTTGGTTGCGTTTTTATTCGGCGCAATGAGCATTGTATCCCGCATTATTTATTCCGTTATCGGAATCGGTGCGGTGGTGTTGGTTGTGCTTGCCATTCGAAACCATATCGAATAACAAAAAAAACATCTCCTGTTTCGGGAGATGTTTTTTTATCCTGTTTTTTCCTTTACGCTTTATCCAAATAGGCTTGAACCAGTGCATCGGTATCTTTTATTTGTTTGGAAAGCTGTTCGGCCAATAACACGTTTTTGTTACCGGAGGAATAAACTTTTAAATAGGGTCCCAACCCGCTTAAATCAACATCCAGAATAACCGATTCGTGAATGGCGGGACGCGAAACCAAAATGGCATATTTCCTGTCGGCAAATTCTTTACCCATAATAAAATTCATTTCACGCGGGGTTAAATTCCATGTGGCATAATCGGACGGATTGGCCTGCGGGTTGCGGAAGAAAATAACCGTTTGACACTGACCGCGAATCACATCGCCCAATCCGTTATCATCCAAAAAGCGCGGCTGCTGGAAGGCGCACAAAAATGCCTGCCGTTTTTTACGCCCTTCTCGTAAGCCGACAATAAAGCTGTCTTTAAACATGGGGTGTTCCAACATCGGGGCGGTTTCATCAATCATAATCAAACTCGGCGCACCGGTTGCCGTTGCCAATGTATGAATTCGATGCATCACATAGCTGATAACCGCCGGCGCCAACACACCGTCTTGGAAAATGGTGGTAAAGTCAAACGCCATATAGCGACTGGATAAATCCAAATTATCGGTTAAAGAGTTAAAAATACGGCCGTATTGATCATCATTCACCCAGCGGAACAATTCCCGACGCATAAATCCGTTCGGCGCAAAACAACTCTTATAAAGATTTTTCATTAACCGCTCGTCAGGGCGCAAATATTCAAATGCCGTTGTAACGGCACGGGCAATTTCCTGTTCGGAAACGGCATCCGTTCCGCCGGTAATATCCCGCATCCATGTGCGTAAAAAGGCGCGATTATCCGATGTATCGGGTACGGCAAACGGATTTAACGACACCGATTCTTCCCCGCCGTCAAACCGCACATACGGCGCATTCAACATTAACGCAAACACTTTGGCACCGTTGTTGCGATCAAAGAAATAGGTGTGCAAATCGGGAATTCGCATGGATTGTCCGGCCATAAAGGAGAAGAATGTTGTTTTACCTTGCCCCGTCGGCCCGATTAAAGCCGTATGCGCCACCGCATAAGCTTCTTCCGAAACGTGGAATTGGAAAGCATAGGCCGTGCCGGTAATGGTTCGGAAATATGAAAGCGGCATCGGACCCCAGTCGGATTTCCGCCGACCTTCCGCCGTTTTATCAATACAAATACTGCATGCTACCACGCGAGATAAATATAAGAACGTGCGCGGATAAATTTCATACGTGGGGAATTGTGCAAAGAACGAAGCTTGCGCCGCCCAACCGTCACGAACGGGTGTTACGTTATAAATGCGGCAGATTTTTTCAACTTCTTCCTGCCCGAATTTCACTTCATCTTTTGTTTGCCCGAAAATAAACACCGTCATGGCATATTCGTTTAAGGTCTGTCCGTCGGCATCGGATTGATCCAACCATTCCAAAGCCGTGGAATACTGCGCCATCACGTTTGTTGAAAAAGTGGTTAAAAAGGCCATACGCCGTTGTTGCATCAGCAACATATTGGCTTTAATCATGGGAATGGCTTTAATGTTATGTAACAGCGTGACTTCGCAATCAATACTTAAAATATCGGCAATCATTTGTTCGTCCATAAAGTCGCCGGGCTTGCGAATACCGATACAAATGCCGAGTTTTTCATTATCACCCGAAATAAATTTAATAATGCCTTCATCGCGGGTAAAATGAATATAATCCGCGGTTAAAAGCGCATTTAAATATTCCCCCTGCTCACCGCCGATTCGCGGTTTGGGAACAGATAAAGGACTGGCCAACTGGGCAAACAGCCAAAACGGACTTTGATCGTTGGTTTTAAACGGCGGTTTTTCGGAAATAAGACGCGGTTCATACATATCCAAAATAGATGTTAAAGCCAGTGAGGCCTGTTGCAAATCGTCCATGGCATTTTTGCGGTCATTGACGGAAATAACAATATAATGTTTGTTGCGAAACACCCGATGCAAACTTTCCATCCATTTATCGGAAACCGTGCGCAACAATTTACTGTCTTTATGTTGTCCCAAATCGGACAAAGAAATTTTTTCCCGAACGGTAATCACGCGCGAAACAACTTCCAGCTGCGCCATGGAATCAATCCATTGTTTTCGAGCGCCCGTTAAAGAAACGCGTTCGGAACCGGTTAATAAGGTTGTGTCAACCCCCTTTACTTCATACACCCGCGCCAACGAACCGTTGCGTAAATGAATGGTAGCGCCGTCTTCATCTAATTTACTGAACGGCAAAAAGTCGGAGACACGCGTTTCTTTGGGTTTCGGTAAAATAATATCACCGAGCTTTGTTACAAACACGGACATAATCATCATGGTACCGATAACGCCGATAACGGCCATCCACGTTGAAAACGAGGAAGCACCCTGCGCCAACATGCCTAAAACGTTTATATCCATCGGTATACTGTTCATTGATTTTTATAATCCTTATTTTTAAGGCGCCAACTTATGCCCTTTAACGGGGTAAATGTTTTTTGTGGGAGAAGACATCGGCCCGTAAGTCATCATCATACGAGACATATGCGGTTCATTCCAGGCATAACCGGCAATAATGAGATGACCGATTCCCAACGGTAAAATAAACCACAACGGGTTTGTGTTAAACACGGCCAAACACATAACCATAATGCCCATTTGCATGGAAAAATTAACAACCGCCGGCACAAACGGCGCCCAAAAGATTTTAGGCGGCATGGCCACGGCTTTCAAAATCGGTTCACGCATTGTTTTTTCCTTTTTAAAATCACTTTTTTTTATTATAACAGATAAAAAAACAAATGAACAGAAAAAAATGAAAAAAAAGCGTCTTTTTTTTGAAAAAAATACTTTTTCGGAAAAAATAAACCCGCCCGAAAGCTTTAAAAACAATCGAAAGAGTGTTCATTTATCTTTTTATGTTTTTTATTTTAAAAGAATCGCAAAAGTTTTTGACGAACGGCGAAGATCGCGGCACAAAAAACATTTTTATGCCTCTTTTCGGCAAAACGGCTTTGAAAGATGAAAAAATGATTGACTTTTTAGTGAAAAAAGGTATTGTAAAAACGTGTCAGGGATAACACGAACGATATTTTTTTCGAAAACAAAAAAGAGAGAGAATAAAATGAGTTTTAATGAAAAAACAATCAAAAACATTGCCAAGCTGGCGCGATTACGTTTTCCGGCAGAGCAGGAAGAGAAGTTTATGAATGATATTAACGGCATATTACAATGGGTGGAAGATTTAAAAGAAGTTGATATCACAAATGTGGAACCGTTGGTTTCCGTTACCCCGCGCAAAAATGCCGTGCGCAAAGATGAAGTGTCGGTCGGCGATATTCAAGCGGAATTGATGGCAAATGCCCCCGAATCGATACAAGGTTTTTATGTCGTACCCAAAATGGTGGAGTAAGGAAAATGGTTGAACGTTTAACAGATTTAACAATAGCCGATGCGCTTGATTTACTGAATAAAAAAGAAATTTCCTCGGTGGAATTAACCCGGGCGCATTTGGCGGAAATGGAAAAAGCGCGCTTTTTAAACGTGTTCATTACCGAAACGCCGGAATTGGCTTTAAAACAAGCGGAAGAGAGCGATAAAAAACGTTTATCCGGTGAAAAAATCGGGCGATTGGAGGGGATTCCCATTGCCAATAAAGATTTATATTGTACCAAAGGCATTCGCACAACGGCCGCATCGAAAATTCTGTCCGATTTTGTGCCGCCCTATGAGTCAACGGTTACGCAAAATTTAAAAAATGCCGGCACGGTGATGCTGGGAAAAGTCAATACCGATCAGTTTGCCATGGGCGGTTCAAC
>CANREI010000009.1 GCA_947629595.1 uncultured Alphaproteobacteria bacterium
TTAACAAGAGAAAACCATGAAAAAACTGATTATTAAACTTTTCATCATTCTTTTATTGGTCGGCAGTGCCGGTTATGCTTATCACTTGAAGCATCCGCCCCAAAAGAACTATCGTTTTTTACTCATGTGTTCTTCATTTAAGCGCCCTATGTTCTTATCGGGACAAATATTCCGCCTGATGAATCAAACTTATCAAAATTTTGATATTTCCGTTTCCGTGAAAGGCGTTGATCCTCAAAAAAGCTATGAAACGTTTGAAAAAGAATGGCGTCCGCTGATAGAAAAAAAGCGCCTGTTTTTAAGATACGATTTAAACAGAGGTCAATTATCCAATTTGTTGGATACGGTACGAACCGTTAATATAGAAGATTATGATTATTTTTGCAAAATTGACGATGATGACTGGTATGCGCCGGAATATTTGGAAAGCATAAATAACAGTTTGAATATAACCAATCGTCGTGTCAATAATGAAGAGACAAATATTGCCATGTCCTTTACGCAAGACGCCTATCGTTTATGGGAAGATATTGACACAACATACATTGACAAAAACAATTCGGATATGTGTGGCCCGACAATTTGCGTGTCTCGAAAATTGCTGAAAATTCTGTTAGAAATTGAGAAAGATCCGCAGATATTACAAAAATATGCTCCCGATGAACCCATGGGATTGGCATGGCGGCGAGAAGATCGTCTCATCCATCATTTGGGCTTGGAACTGGGATCCGAAAATCGTTATACCGAAGAACCTTTGGTCATGTACGGACAACAATATCGTTCCATTACCAGAAATGATAAATATGTTCGATAAAAAAAATTGCTTGACAAAACGAAAAAAAGCGTTAAACTGGTAATAAAGTAAAAAAAGACAAATTTTTAACAGGAGGCAGAGTATGGATTTCTTTTCGGAAACAAAGCAAAAAATTAAAGCCGTCAAAGAATTTGCAAAACGGCGTATGCGTCCGTTAGCGGTGATTGCCGCTGCCGGTGTTACCTGTGGCATTACTTCCTGTGAAGAATATCATTCCTATAACGCAACAACCGTCACTTATGTAACGGCCGACGGCCGCAAAGTGAAACAAAGTTATGGCGGTTCTTTGCGTGATTACACAAAAGCCGTTCGGGATATATCCGATTCCACACGCAGTATTTCTCAAGCGGCGCGCACGTTCCGGCAAGCCTTTCGGTAAACAAAACTTTATCGAACAGGGGGCTTTCCGAAACCGATTTTTGCATATCGGTAAAAAATGCATGAACATAAATTATTCTTTCAAAACAAGAAAACCGCCGGAATCAAAGCCGACGGTTTTTCTTTTATATCATTCAACTAATTTTCTCTGCTTCTTTCTTGATTTGGCAGAACAACTGTTTTTTGAGCGGCAATCACTTGCGGTTCCTTAATTGTTTTATTCATTTGTTCCTGATAATCTGCCCGTTTTAAGAACAGTTCAACCGTTTTCAAGCGAATTAAAGAGCGCATCATATTATATTGCAAATCATTATTTTCCGTTCGCGTGACATAAGTATCTTTTAAAATTTCCTGAATATTCTTTGCTTTTTGTTCAATTTGAACGGCCAACGATTTTAAGGCATCGGTTACGATATAATGTTGCATTTTTTCAACAAGCTCGGGGTGATTTTCTTCCCGCGCAATATCTAACGCCGAAAAACCGCGATGATTTTTCTTCATCGGATCGGCGCCGTAAAAACAAAGCATACCCACAACTTCACCGTTGCCCGCGTTGCGCCAGGCGGCATAAAACAACGGCGTATTTCCCAACATATCCTGATCATTCACATCGGCTTTACCGGTATGAATCAGCTCGGAAACGTTTGCGGCCGTTGCTGCCCGAAACAAAGGCGTTGTTCCCCATTTATCACGCGCCTGAACGGCGGCTCCGTGCGCCATCAGCAACCGTAAGCCGTCAACATCGCTGTGCGCGGCGGCCACATGCAGCGGCGTTAATTTATTATTATCTTCGGCGTTCACATCAGCCTTATGCTGTAACAATTCTTTAATTGCCGACACATTATTAAATTTGGCGGCCACATGCAGCGCCGTTTCACCCATTGTATTTTTGGCATTCACATCAATATTCATTTGTAAAACGGCTTGAATCAGGGCTGTATTTTCCTGTCTGACGGCTTTATGCAATAAGGTATTGCCCAAATTATCAACTTCTTCTTTAAGAACATCGGAGGATAATTCTTTTAATTTATCAACATCACCGTTTTCAACCATTTTAAAAGCCGGATGATTGGAAAGTTCACTCAAAGAATTTTTAACGGCAACCGATTTTTTATCTTTAATATTTTTCATATCTGTACCCCTTTCATTCATACTTCTCTTTTCGAAGCGAGTATTATATATTTTTTTAAAATTTTTGTCAAGTAAAATTTTACTTTTTTTCATAAAAAAACAGCCGAAAAACACTTTATCACCTTGCAATTTCTTCAAAACAATCTATATAAAAAAAGAAACATATATTAAAGGAGGGGAAAATGGAATCGACAATAATGCCGAAAACCGTTCGAAACGGAAAAAGTTTCTGGCTTTTACTCATCAGTCTTATTTTAATTTTAAGCGGTGTTTATGTTTTATTTAATCCGATCACGGCGCTGGTTGCCTCGGCCATGGTTGTGGGCGTTGTGTTTATTTTATTGGGTGTGGGCTACTTAATGGCTTTTCGCGAGAAAAAGTCATCTGTGTTCTTGGCACTGGGTGTTTTGGATTTGATTATCGGTGTTCTCTTTTTAAGCAACATCGGCATCAGCGCCGCCAATATGCCGATTATTCTCGGTTTATGGATTTTATTTAACGGAATTGCCGAAATTGTGATGGGTTGGGAAATGCGTTCCGATCAAGATTCTATGTGGAAAATATTTTTCTTCGGCGGCATTTTAGGCGTGATTTTTTCACTTTTGATTTTTGCCATGCCCGTTATCGGGGTTGTAACCATTACCGTTGTGATCGGCCTTTACTTAATTATTTACGGCGCCTTGGAATTTATGCGTTTTATGAAAGCTTATTAAAATGCGTAAAAAAAACGGCAATCAGTCATCATTGCCGTTTTTTTGTTGCCTTTTCCGTTTTGCCGAATCATTCCTAACGATCATTTTCCAGATGATATTAACACCGTTTGAAACCCTGCCCGATTATCGGTTTGCCCTGATTTGTCTTGTTTTGTTTTTTTTAAAATAAAACATCCCTTTAATGCAACGATTTTTTCAACACTTTTCAAGTACTTACAAATAAAGAAACAGGTGAGAAAAAAAATCTTTAAAAATCAAAAAATTATACCTTTTAAAAAATTTTTTTAAAACTTTTAAAAAAAAGTGTTGCAAAAATCGTACCTTTTTTTTATAATCTCCTTATGTTTAAAATGGTTGTATTTCTTATAGGGGCTTTTCTTATCAATCCGGTTTTGGCCAAGCAAACCGTGCATTTGGTCCATCCGGCATGGGAAGAAACGCTTCCTATTGAAAACAATCGTTTTTGTCGAAATACACGGAATAAAGATTGCGCCAACGTTGTATTTAACAATGATCAATTGATTGTTAAGTGGGATAAATGGCCGCCGGAAACTTTTATCCGACAAAAAGACGGGTATTACGTTTTATCACTCTATTTGGTCCACCCGTTGTGGGAAGATACGGTCATTGTTAAAGGCAATCGTATATGCCGCAGCGCAAAACCTGATGATTGTGCTTCCATTCGGTCGGATGACGATCAATTAACCGTTAAATGGGATAAATGGTCGCAAGAAACCTTTATCCGGCAAAAAGACGGCCGTTATTATGTTTCAGATAAAAATCTTAAAGATTCGATTGAGGAGAGATACGCTTCATTCGGTTATTCTTTTCAAGAACCGATGATTGTGGTTAATCCCTATAATAAAACACCGCTGGCCGCTTTAATAAAATTTCCGACGGAGAAAAAAGCGCGAATCACTTTAACCGTTCACGGAAAAAACGGCGCGCCCGATATTTCTCACACGTTTCCTTCATTTGAAACGGAACATTCCCTTCCCGTTTTGGGGTTATATGCCAATGATGAAACCACCGTTACGATGACGGCAGAATTTGAAGATAAATCAAAAGAAAAAAGCACGGTTAAAATTAAAACCGGTTCGGTTAATACCAAATCCGAGTGGATTGTTTTAAAGAAAACCGACAAAGCTTTTTACTATTATGCCGGTTACGGAGGCAATGTTTTTGATGAAGAAGGTTTTTTGCGTTATGCTTTTACCGATAACGGGTGGCATCACGTTTATTATTTCAAAGATAAAGCTTTTGTTGAGCATCCGAATCAAATTGATCGATATTCTCTGCTCGGAAAGCATGAAATGAAATATAATTATCCGCCTGGTTTTTATACTTATATTCACGGTATGGGGCAAAAACCGAACGGTAATTTGCTTGTTTTCGGCTCTTTTAATAACACAACTGCCGATTTTGACGGACAAAGCCTGCCCACGCACCGCGATTTTATTTTAGAATTCGATTATGAAACAGGGCAGGAATTAGCCCGCTATGATTTAGCGGAAATGTTAAACCCGAATCGCTCGTTAATTGTGAAATCCACACAAAAAGATTTTGATAAAATTGATTGGGCACACACCAACGGTATTTCTTATGATGCTCAACATCAGGCCATTGTGGTATCGGGGCGTCACTTCGGCATTGCCAAAATTGATGAAAAAACAAAAAAGCTGATGTGGTGGTTTACGCCGCATCAGAAAGTTGATAAATCCGGACGAAACGGGGAAAACGGCCCGCTCACCGATAAAATGCTCACGGTTGTCAATCAAAAAGGCAGACCGTACGGAAAAGGCGTGCAGGACGGTATTGAAAGCGCTCCTGATTTTAAATGGCCTTTAAAAACACATAATGTTTTATATGCCGGCAACGGTGTTTATTCCATTTTTGACAATTCCGGCGAATTGTTTGATAAAAAACTGAAAACTTCCGATACCTCTTTTGCATCTGTTTATAAAATTGATGATAAAACAAAAACCGTTCGGCAAATTTTCAAAAAAGATTTAAAACTGTATGCCGAAACCGGCTCTATTGTATATGTTCATCCGAATCAAAAGGAAATTTGGGTTGAGGCTGATAATGTTCTTTCAAAGCATAATATTTCCTTGAAAAATTCTTACTTTACGCGATTCGATAAAAACGGAAAAACCTTATATTCCGTTATTTTACCGTATATACATTGTTATGCCGTTTTACCTTTTAAATTTTATCAAGAAAATATATTCTATCCGCTTTAATTATTTTTTTGTTGCTTTTTTAATTTTTATATGTTACTAAAAAGTATGATTGAATTAACATAAGGGGATGATATGAAAAAAGCACGCATTTATAAATCATTATTTATTATTTCTTACACGGTCGCTGTTTTTTGCGCAGGCATTTTAAGCAATAAATACCTGTTTCCTTTTTTATACCGCACATTTCACACGCCGGTTGTATCCGTTCTTATGTCAACGTTTAATCGGGCGCAGGCATTACCCAATGCCATTGAATCAATTCTTGAACAAACTTTCACCGATCTGGAATTCATTATTATTGATGACGGCTCAACAGATAACACTTGGAACATTATTCAATCTTATGCGAAAAAAGATCCCCGAATCATAGCGCTTCGCAATAAAAGAAACAAAGGCTTGATTTATTCTTTAAATCGCGGGTTGGATGTGGCGCGCGGTAAATATGTCGCGCGCATGGACGATGATGATAAATCCGTTCCTTTCCGTTTGGAGCGCCAAGTTTGGGCCATGGATGAAAATCCTGATATTATTGTATTGGGTACCGGTATTATCGGGGCCAACGATACCCCCAAACATCTTTATTCTTATCCGTTGATTAACAATCCCGATGAAGTGGAATTGGATTCCTATTTCTCTTCGGCTTTAGCTCATCCGACCATTATTATTCGACGTGACTTTTTAGAAAAGAATCACATTCGCTATAATCCGAAATATTTATATGCCGAAGATACCGGCTTCTATAAAAGCGTTTTGGAAAAAGGCGGCAAAATTTCTTCCATCAGTGAAGGCTTATTACACTTCGGATATGTGAGAAACCTTATAAAACCCGAAAAATACAGTTACATTCAAGCCGAAACCTTTAAGCAGGTTCAAAAAGAAAAATTAGCGCCTTTCTTTGATGCACCTTATGAAATTTTGGGGGCCTTTAACAGCAGTAAAGATAAATGTACGATGTTAACAAATATGATAACTCCAAACAAAAAACTGAAAATTCTCAACCAAGAGGTGTTAGAAAAAAGACAAAAAGCCATTTGCACGAAAGAAAATTTAATTGCCGATTCCATTGAAGCCATTCACACTTCGTGGAATGATTATATTCATGTTGATGAAAAAGACAAAACATTCTTCCGCGTGAGTGTTCCGAGTGAAACCGGTAAAATCATTAAGGAAGATGCCTCCACCGTGACGGTTAAATGGACGAACTACGGCACGGAAGTCTTTACAAAAGAAAAAGGCGGCAAAACATGGCGTTTTAAAGAAGGAATATAATAAAAAAGATGAAGGGGAAAAACCGAATTTTGACAGGAAAATTTATATGTTGCTATCAAAAATATATACATACATACTATAAACCTCTGATTTTTCTTTTATATACACTCCTTGTTTTTTATATGGGTTTTATCAGCGAAAAACCTTTGGAACGTTACTTAACCCGTGTTTTTCATAAGCCTCTTGTGTCTGTTGTTATGTCAACGTTTAATCGGGCGCAGGCGTTACCCGATGCCATTGAATCGATATTGAAGCAAACATTTCAAGATTTTGAATTCATTATTATTGACGACGGCTCAACAGATGATACCTGGAATGTTATTCAATCTTATGCCGAAAAAGATTCGCGCATTGTTGCGCTTCGTAACGAAAGAAACAAAGGCTTGATTTATTCTTTAAATCGCGGATTGGATGTGGCACGCGGCAAATACATTGCCCGTATGGACGATGATGATGAATCCCTTCCTTTTCGTCTGGAACGGCAGGTTTTGGCCATGAATGAACATCCCGATATGACCGTATTGGGTACGGATATGCTTCGTTCCAAAGATGTTGTCAAAAAACAATCCGGATCGCCGGTTATTGCCGATCCCGATGAAGTGGAATTGAATTCCTATTTCTTTCCGGTTTTAGCTCATCCGACCGTTATAATGCGACGGGACTTTTTAAACAAGCATCATTTGCGATACAATCCGAAATATCTGTACGCCGAAGACTACGGTTTATGGAAAGATGTTTTAAATGCCGGCGGAAAAATATCAAACATAAAAGAAGTGCTTCTTTATTTCGGCGTTGTAAAAGATGTTACCAGACCGCCAAATTATTATAATACCTCATATGAAACATTCAAAACAATTCAATGGGAAAAATTTAAAACGTTTTGGCCGGATATTCCTTACGAGTGGAGAGGTATGCTTGATTCATCGGAACATAAATGCCTTCTTTTAAAGAAAATGAGTGAAGCCAACAAAACGCTGAAAATTTTAAATCAGCAAGAGTTGGATAAGCAATGTTTCTCCCTTTGTGAGAAAGAAAAATTAAAACAGGAGGGAATTTCGGTCATTCACCCGCAGTGGAAGGACTATGTTTCCGTTAATAAGAATAACAAAACTTTCTTCCGTGTTGATGTTCCGAGTGAAACCGGTAAAATCATGAAGGAAGATGCTTCCACCGTAACGGTTAAATGGGATCATTACGATATTGAAACTTTCCGAAAAGAAGAAAACGGTAAAAAATGGGTTTTAACGGAAAATTAAATTCTGTTTTTTGCTTTTTAAACGTTTTTTTGCAAAAATACCTTGACTTTCAATCGTCTTTGTGATTTTATACATTCGAAAACGCGATGCTGAACGTTCAACGGAATACATAGAGATTATGATGTTCCCAAACGCCCAAACGTCGCCGAAAAATTTATCAAAGAAAGAGGAAAAAATGTTTAAAAAATTATTTGCTTTAATTTGCGCTTTATCTTTGTTAAGCGCTTGTGCAACCAAAAAAGACGGTGCCGATATCT
This sequence comes from uncultured Alphaproteobacteria bacterium, assembly GCA_947629595.1. Taxonomy (GTDB): domain Bacteria; phylum Pseudomonadota; class Alphaproteobacteria; order CAAHEQ01; family UBA3637; genus RGIG4140. The sequence goes on from CANREI010000009.1 coordinate 8,062, forward strand.
ACGGTAACGGCAACGGCGGTTGGAACGATGACGTGAATATTGCTGATTTGCAAGAAACAATCAATACACAAAAATTCCGTGACGAAACACCGAGTGTTGTGTATTTCTTGTTAGACAGCTCCGATTTAACGGCTGATGCGCGTCAAAACTTGGCCGAACAAGCCAAATGGTTGGCCGATCATCCGCGCGTTTTGGTTGTGATTGAAGGTCGCTGCGATGAACGCGGTACGCGGGAATATAACTTGGCATTGGGTGAACGGCGCGCCATGGCTGCTCGGAACTACTTAATGGCACAAGGTATTTCTTCCGATCGGATTCGGGTTATTTCCTACGGCAAAGAACGGCCGGTTGTTTTAGGTTCATCCGAAGAAGCATGGGCTCAAAACAGAAGCGCCACAACGGTTGCTTATTAAGAAAAATCATCTTAAAAAAACCTCTCCTTACAAAAAAGGAGAGGTTTTTTGTTATGTTATTTTACAGAAAGGAACGGTTTTAGCCGATAAGATAAAAAAATATCTTGATTTCTTTTTGACTTTCCTTTATGCTGGAATGAAAGAAAGGATAAAAAAATGCGCGCTTTATTTTTTATTTTAAGCAGTTTTGTTTTATTAACCGGCTGCCATAATGAAAGCATTCAACCCTCATTCAAGTCGGAAAACACATTCGAAAACGGTGTGATGCAATCAACACCGAATTTTGCGCAATTTCGCGAAATTCCCATTCCCGAAAACGCAACCATGAGTTTGGATAAAACGCTCTTGTTCGGGAATGATCCGCTGATCGGGCGATTGGCCTTTAAAGTGCCTTACAATCAAGCCAATATGTTTGATTTTTATATGCAGGAAATGCCGAAATTCGGCTGGCAGGAGTTGACAAGCATTCGCGCAACCAACAGTTATTTAACCTATGCCAAAGATAACAGAGTCGCTATGATTTTACTCGGCTCTTCATCACTCAACGGAACGGAAGTCATTTTTGACGTTTCGCTCAGTAAAAATACGGCCGGCGCAAAAAATTATTACTGATCAGAAAGGGGAAAAATGCGGCTTTTCGGGTTTTTGTTTACACCTAAAAATACAAAATCGCCTGATATATTGGGCGCTTATCCCGAATATATGCAAGTTAAAGCCCTGCCCGAGCGACGGTATATGAAAACAGCCCACCTTTTGGCTGTGATTATTATTATCAATATTGCTTTAACCATTTTAATTGCTTCATTTGTGATTTATGTTGCCGATCGAATTGATATTTCCATTGCCAATCGACGCGCCGTTAATTTATATACCATCGATTCGTCTCGTAAGGTCATTCTGCCGGCGGAATATGAAGAAATAGCCGTATCGGCCAACAGTTTGTATATCGAATCGATTTTGCGGGATTATATTCGTTTTCGCAATGAGATCGTGTGGGATAACGCCGCCATGCAAAGACGGTGGGGAACCAGCGGCCCCGTTGCCGTTTTTTCAAATTATAAGCAAGTCTATGCCCCGTTTCAACCGGAAGCCGATTTAATGTACAGCGAATCGCGCTCGAAAGGGTTTGTGCGCGATGTGCATATCTATGAATTAAAGCGTGTATACGGCAACACATGGGAAGGCGTGTTCGATACATTTGATATGCCTATTCCGAATGCTTTTAATCCGTTGTGTCCTTGCGAGGATAATTCAAAAGTTTGTATTGACTGCAAAACCAAAAATGCGCTGGCGCATCACCGGTTTCGGGTGATTATGCGCGTGACTCAAAACGGAACACCGTCCAACGCCAACCCCATGGGCTATCAGGTACGCACCTATAACGTTTTGTATATGCCGATTCACGAAAAAGAAAAATATTGGGGTATTCCGTCGGATTTAAAACCGGAACTTTAAAAAACAACCCTCTTTTTCCTATAATGATGCATCAATTTTTTAAAAAAAGCGTCTGAACCAAAAAAAGACTTGCATAATTTTATTTTATGTGATAAAAATTTTTAAATCGTAACAACAATGAAAAAATAAGGAGGAATTATGCCGTCAGTTGTTAATGGTGATAAATGTGTTTTATGCAAAAGTTGTGTGGAAGTTTGCCCCGTCGGTGCTTTTCATGAAGGTGATTCACAAGTTGTTGTCAATCCCGATGACTGCATTGAATGCGGTGTTTGCATTTCGGAATGTCCGCAAGGCGCTATTTCATCTTCCGATGAAGCCGATGCCAAATGGGTGGAATTTAATGCGCAAAACGCGGCAAACTGGCCAAAAGCTTAAAACGCCGAACACGATTTTAAAACCGCTTTTGACCTCAAAAGCGGTTTTTTTATGATTTAAAACGCAAACCGACAGACAAAATATACTTTTTTTTGAAAAAAACATATTTTTTTATTGAAATTTCGGAAAATATGGTTTAAAAAGAAACTAACTTTTTTTCATATAAAATCAAAAGGGGAAAATTTATGAAAATTGTTCTGGATACATCAAAAATTTTTGGCTCACGTCATATAACCCGACCCGAAACAAAAATCGGAAACTTTTTTTCAAAGATTTTTAATTTTCTTTGGCGCAACTTTGATATCATCGGTTCACTTGCCTTAACATTAACCGGTTTTTTTATTTTATTCGGATTCAATGTTTTAAACGTTTATAATACCAATTTTGTCGTGATGGGCGGTGACTTTACGGTTTCCTATTTGGGAAGCGTTTTTTATCGGTTAGATGAATGGCGGTGGCCGATTTTTACACACACAAATTTGGCGTATCCTTACGGTATTTCAATTCACGGAACAGACGGCAGTCCTTTGCTTTCTTTAATATTTAAAGTTTTCCACAAATTTTTCGGGCTTCCTGCCGATGCCCAGTTTGTCGGCATATGGATGCTCATTTCTTATGTTCTGCAATCTTTCTTTTCCGTTTTAATTTTCCGAAAAGCCTTTAAAAATAAATTTCTGATTATCATCGGTTCTTTGTTTTTTGTCACTTCCCCGATTATGATGATGCGTGTTTTTGTGCATATTAACTTAATGTGTCACTTTATTTTGTTATGGGCCGTTTATTTGTGGTTAGATGATAAATTAAATAACAAAACATGGATTTCCATGGGCGTGATTTTATCTTTGGCAACGTTAACCTGCCCCTATTTCCTGCCGATGGTCGGCGGCTTTTTCGCCATTTTAATACTGAAAAAATACTTAATTGACAAAGAAATCAAATTGCTGACGGTTATCGGCGGCGTTGCCTATTTGGCGCTTGTATTTTTATTCTGGTTTTATATGTTGGGAATGGTTGAAAAAGAACAGGTATTAACCAGTGGCGGTTGGCGCGGATTAAGTTTAAACTTAACGGCATTGTTTAATCCGATTTGGAGTCAATCACGTGTTTTCACAACGTTAACACCGAAAGCCGATTTTGATGCGGACAATTATTTCGGATTCGGTTTGTTAATTTTACTGGTTATGTTTTTCCCGCATGTCAAACATTTGTTCAAAGCTGAAAATTTAAAGAAAAATGCACTTCTCTCTTTATTATTGGCCGGTTTTGTCGTTTATGCCTTATCCAGTCAGGTTAAATTCGGAACAACCGTTTTACTTGACTATAAACCGGGTCCGGTTATTGATTGGTTAGGAAGTGTTTTCCGTTATTCGGGTCGCTTCTTCTGGCCGGTCTGGTATTTATTGGCGTTTTTCTTAATCAAAACGGCAGCAAAATCTTTCCCGCGTTTTGCTTTTGTGTTGTTACCGTGTTTGCTTGCCGTTCAAATTTGGGATTTATCTTTAACCTACAAAGCAAAATCTGATTTTATTCGAATTTCTTATCCCATTTCCGAACCGTTTAAATCAGAAGAATGGAATCGACTTGATAAACAATATAAAAACATCTTTATTTTTGCACATAACGATAATTATCGCGATATGTGGCGGTGGGCGATTCGGCATAACAAAAACGTTAATTACGGCTTTTTAAATCGTCCGTCAAGCAAAACGGAAAAACTGGTCAGCAAAGTCCGCGAAAATATTTTATCCGGATTCGTTCCGTATAAAGAATATTTCTATCTGATTGATTCGGAACTGTCCAAACGCATTGATGAAACGGCCAAACTGAATCCGAATGTCGCCGCTTTAAAGAATAAAATCAAGGATATTGACGGATTTAAAATTTTGGAATATGATGCCGCACTTGATAATGAACAAGCCAATTTTGAAAAAGTCAATATTCCCGTTACCCATAAATATTGGACGGATACGTTGGTTCAAATTTCACCGTATCGTTTGTATCGAAATGTTGACAATCAGTTTACCGACTATGCAACTATTTTAGACTTTGACGATACCGTTTTAAATTTAAGATGGGATAAATACGGCGAGGAGTACTTCAAGAAAGAAGAAGACGGTCGTTATCACCAAGTTGATCAACGAATCGAACCGAAGCATAAAAAACAACCGGCTGCCGAAAAAGAAGGTGAAAAGGCCAACGTTGCAGAAGTGAAAAAAGAAGGCGAAAAGGCCAACGTCGCAGAAGTGAAAAAAGAAGGCGAAAAGGCTAACGTCGCAGAAGTGAAAAAAGAAGGCGAAAAGGCTAACGTTGCAGAAGCTAAAAAAGAAGGCGAAAAGGCCCAAGCCGCAGAAGTAAAAAAAGAAGGCGAAAAGGCTAACGTCGCAGAAGTGAAAAAAGAAGGCGAAAAGGCCCAAGCCGCAGAAAAGAAGGAAGAAGTGACAGAAGCCGATAAAAATCCGCCATTGAAAGGCAACGCACCCAAACGGAAACTTCGGCGTAAAGTGCATTAAGTTTGTTTAACCGATAAAAAACAAACTCAGTGCGTTTTTCCCGTCAAGCTGTCGGATACAAATGTGTTGCCCCATGCCATATCGATCGGAACGGCATAACGACACATACCGAAAACACTGCATATTGCAGCAATAATAAGCAGCTTTCCGCACATGAAAATGATTCGTTGGCACATGATTAAACTTTCCCGTTCCAAAATAAATGAAAAAAAAGAAAGAATCAAGAAAAAAGTCTTTGCAAAATCAATAAAAAAAGGATAAAAAAACAATATGCAAAAAATAAGGGCATTATTTTCTTTTTTTAAATTTGCGTCTCTTTCACCTTATGAACGAAACGTTCGGTTGATTTGCCTTTATTATTTGTTTACGAAAATGTTTTTTTCCTTGCCGATTGAAGCCGTTTTTTTTGCACAAATTACCGGAAATTTTACAAAAGCCATGAGTATTTATGCCCTTGCTTACGCAACCGGCACTATATGCAGTTTACCGTTAGGCGTTTTGGCCGATTCATGGGGACGGAAAAAAGTGTGTATAACGGGAGCGGCCTGTCGCGTGATTGCGGCAATTATTTACGCTTTTGCGCCGTCATATGAGCTTTTAATCATCGGCAGTTTATTTTTCGGTGTTTATCGGGGAATCGGCAATGCCAATAATGATGCCATTGTTTATGAAAGTATGGAAAAACTGGGTCGAAAAGCCGAATATCACACCGTTTTATCACGCGTTAAAATTTATCCTTCCGTCGGATTGGGACTGGGCTCGCTTTTCAGCGGTATTTTTGTGTATTTTTCCATGAAAACGGCAATGATTGCAACCATTTTTCCTATGGGTATTGCTCTTCTGATCAGTCTTTTTCTGACGGAAACGAATCAAAGACACTCTTTTACAAATCCGTTTAAGCATTTTTTCTCGGCCCTGTGTTATTTATATCGAGAAAAAAGGTTATCGCTTTATATGTTGGCCGATTCGGCGCATTTTGCCGTAAACGAAGCCACTTTTACTTTCGGCAGCAATTTTTATAAAGAAATCATTCCGGTGTGGTCATTAGGCATTTTTCGGTTTGCCGGACACACGACAGATGCCGTTTGCAGCTGGCTCTCCGGAAAAGTCGGAAAACGAATCGGGCTTAAAAAAACCATTTTCTTCGGCGCGTGTGCCGATAATCTTTTTTGCATTACATCAGCTCTTTTTACAAACTTTTTCGCTCCGTTTTTTAAAACACTCGGATCCGGCGCAAACGGTATTTATACACCGGCTTCCTGCACTTACATGCAAAATATTGTTTCCGAAAAAGAACGCGGAACGCTGCTTTCCGTTTTTTCAATGTGTATCTGTGTTTTTTACACGCTCGGCACCATGTTTGTCGGCTATGCGGCCGATTTAACCAATCCGGCAACGGCGTTAATCATCGGCTATTCAACATCGCTGCTGTGCGATATGCTTTATATTCCCGCATTCAGAGCCGATAAGACTTTAAAATAATCTTGCATTGTCTGCCTATATTTTGTATAATGAATTGATGCGATATATTCTTTTCTTTTTTTTCTTAATTTATTCCTTTCCCGTTTGGAGTTATGCCATTTATTCGCGCGCGGATAAACATGCCATGAATGTGCCTGATAAATATACCCATGACTTAAATACTTTAACCGATTATCTCACAAGGCCGTTTAAAGGCGATGAACTGATGACAACGCGTGTTATTTATGTATGGATTTCTTTAAACATTCTTTATGATACTTATGAAGCTCAAAGTAATTATGAATATGCCAACGATAAGCCTTTTACCGACTGTCTTCTCACGCCGGAGGGCATTTATGATTGCTATAAAGATACGCCGCAAGATACCTTTCAAAAACGTGCCGGCGTTTGTCGGCATTTTGCCAAACTGTTTGTGTATATGGCGCGGCGTGCCGGCCTGAACGCCATTGTTATTAACGGATTTTCGACTGTCGGATTGCATGCATGGAATGCCGTCCAAATCAATAAAAAATGGCAGCTGCTGGACACAACAAGTTTGCGTTCGACTTTCAACAATATTCAAAATGATCAAGAATATGTTGAAGCGCTCACAAATGAAAAGGAACAACCGCATCAGCACTTAAAATTTGTTGATGAAGAATATTTTTTGCCGCCGCCGCTTAAAATGCTTGATACACACTATCCGCTCGGGCTTGACAAACAATTTTTAAAAAAACCGATTCCGCCTGATGCCTTTTTGGCCTCTCATCCGGAGTTTAGAAAGAATAAAGATTTTATGAATTTTATGAATTACTACAAAAAAACCGCCCCCAAAAAAACATCCGAGGAATCCTTAAACAATTTTTCAAAACCCGATTCGCCGCGAAAGAAAAAACAAAAATCAAAAACACAACCGATTCTGATGACACATTCTTCCGATACACAATTTAAAGGATCCGTGTTGTCACTCAATACCCCTCAAAAAGAGCAAAAAAACAATAAAATACCGATATCGAATCATAACGCCCGAACAAACAATCAAAAAGAACCTGATTTTAATGAATTATTGCCGCTCTTACAGTCACTTCCCGCCCCCTTTCAAAAAGAGGTGCAAAAACTGCTTGACGACATACATTCAATTCCGTAACAACCTTGTGCCTATTTGAACACCGGCTTAAAAACATCATCTGCCCGCCTCATTATCACCGAAATAAAACTTGAAATCTCTTGGCTTTTATAAAAAAAACCGGCATAAAATACCGGTTTTCTTAAAAGAAGTTAAAGCGCCTTAAACACGCACTCTTTGTCCTTTGATTTTTGCCCGATATACCTTATCCATTTGAACTTGTTCATGAGCCGTTACCTGCCCTTCCAGGAGAGAATTCACTTTGTGAATATCATTGGCGCTCAAGCGTTGAAAGGCTTCGGCAAATAAACCGTATAACCGTAAAGACGTTAAAAAATTCTTTGTTTCAAATTGTTGAACAATTTTTTGAGCCGATGCTCCCCACACAAAATCTTTAAACTTTTGCACTTTTTGTCCTTTTTCCGATTGACGGGATTGATCTAAAAGATGAATGACATCGGCATTTTTAACGAAATCAAAAACCGTTTCACCGTGAGCATTGCAAATATCCGCATCGGCCCCCGCTTTAATCAACGAGCAAAGCAGCTTTTCATTACCGATTTTGGCAGCAGAAATTAAAGCGGTTTCTCCGCGCATATTTTGCGTATCTAACCGACAACCGGCTGCAATTAACACTTGAACCATTTCTTCGAAGTTCCGGGAAACGGCTTTGATTAACGGCGTATCTCCGAACCCGTCTTGAATGTTTAAATTCACTTTTTGAGAAGCATATTCTTTTATTTTTTTAACATTATTGCACCACACTGCCGTAAAAACTTCTTTTTCCGTCATATCGCTCTCCTCTTTCGATGCGGGATTTTTAACCATTTTTTTTCCATTTCAAAACTCCTTTTATAAAAATATACTCGATTGAACACAAACGAATCTTTTATTTTATTTTAACAAATATTTTTAAAAAGTCAAGCATTAAATTGAAAAAATCAAAAAATAAACAAATTAAAGAAAAATAAATAAAATTCAATATATTATTTTAATTTATTTTTAAAAAACGGTCAAAAACCACAAAAAAATTGACACAATTTTATTTGCCCGTTAAAAATTTTTTCGTTCAGGCAATACCGTTTTTTATTTTGAACTGATTTTAATATCCTTCCAATCTTTCTTCCGGACTGTTTCCGGGTAAATAATCAATAATCGGGCGTTCAATAAACGTATAAACGCCGTATTCTTCTTTCCGAACGGCACGCATACAGGCCCGCGCCGACGCAACCATCACATTCGCGGTAAACTCCGGATTCGTTCCCTCAACGGTATAAGTTTGTTTCACTTCCATACCGGTTCGTTCAATTTCTGCCGAATGATGCAACGTGTTATACGGCTCAATACTTTCAACGGCAATCACTTCCGTCGGCTCTGATTTAAAATAAGAATCGGACAGAATTTCTTTTTCAATTTTCCGAATATCGGCGCCCGCTTTTAATTCAACATAAACTTTTCGCTTTTGTTTTCCGCGTCCGTTTGCCAAAGTTAAGGCAACGGCATCTTTCACGCCGTCAATGCTTTTCACCTGCACGGTATGCCCCATACTGCGGCCGCCCTGCTCTCCGCCGAATGTGGTTGTGGTGCGTCCCGTTAAAGAAACAACTTTCATCAAAGCACGCACCGACGAATCGGTTCCCGGATCCCAACCGGCAGCAAAAACGGACACCGTTTTTTTCACTTTTGCCGTCATATCCAATTCGCGCCGCAAAGAAGCAATATTTTGATGTTCGTCATAGCTGTCAACAGTATTGATTTTTAAGGCCTGATATTCTTTAATGCGCTGCGGCACTTCGCGTGAAGGAATACACAAAAGTGCCACGTCAATTTGTCCCAGCGCTTTGATATCGGAAACCACTTTCGTTGTTTGTAGCTCGGGATCACCGAAACTTAATGAAGAAGGCCGCCGAACAACACCTTTTAAAACCATATCCGAACACTCGCCGATGGCGCGACGACAAGCTCGGCCGACATTTCCCCAACCGACAATTGCTATTGAAATTTTTTGCATTATTTGACTCCTGTCATTGACTGATATAAATTTTCATATTCCAAAGAAGACTTATCCCATGAATAATTTTGTTTCATGGCCAATTCACGCATACCCCGAATGTGATTCGGCCGATCAAACCATGTGGCATTGGCCCACCCGATTGTGTTATAAAGCGCCTGTGAAGAAATATCATGAAATTTAAATCCGGTACCGTTACCGTTAAATTCATTGTAATTCAAAATGGTATCTTCCAACCCGCCCGTTGCCCGTCCGACCGGTAACGTCCCGTAAGTTTGCGAAACCATTTGTTTTAATCCGCACGGCTCATATAAACTCGGCACCAACGAAAAATCGGCACCGGCGTCCATTAAATGCTCCAACTCCGTTTCAAAGCCGATTTTAACGGCAATCTGCCCCGGATACTTCCGCGGTAAAGCCTCAAAATAATTTTGAATATCGCCGTCGCCGTTTCCCATAATCACAAACTGACACTGCATGGTATTCAACACCGATTCGATACATTCCTGCAACATGTGAACGCCTTTTTGTTCCGTTAACCGAACCGCCATTGAAAAAACGGGCTTTTGAGGCGTTTCCAATCCGAACCGACGCACCAACTCTTTTTTATTGAGCGATTTGCCTTTTTCAAACGTCATTCGATTATATTGATGCGGAATGACTTCATCTTTTTGCGGATTCCATAACTGTGTGTCAATTCCGTTTAAAATACCCGTTAAATCATTTTGCCGTTCTCTTAAAATAAAATCAAGCCCGGCGCCGTATTCGGGCGTTAAAATCTCGCGCGCATAATGCGGCGATACCGTTGTGAGTTTATCGGCAAATCGAATACCGCCTTTTAACAGGTTAATACGCCCGTAATCTTCAAAAGACTTCCAATGAAAATCCGCCCAATCAATTTTGGCATAGGGCACCACATCGGCCCCGAAACGCCCCTGATAAGGCACATTATGCAATGTTAAAAGACTTTTGCTATCCTGAAAAAACGCATCGTTATCGTGCTTTAAATAATAAGGCGCCAAAGCGGTTTGCCAATCATGCACATGCACCACATCGGGCTTAAAACCCAAATCTTTTGCCGTTTGCAACGCAGCGCGCGTGAAAAACGAAAACCGATAGGCATTATCCTGATATTCATTGTGCGTATAAGCATCATCGTAAAGGCCGTGTTGCCGATAAATGGGACGACCGAAATATTTATTGAATTCAATAAAATACGTTTCAACGTTCGGTACAAAATTTGATTGATGAACACTGAAAAATTCCTGACAGGTTCCCATATTGACGCAATTTCCCTGCATCCGCAAAAACAAGCCGTATTTTTGGTAATCGATACAAGAATATAACGGTATGACAACTTTAACGACAATATCACCTTTGCGTGCCAATTCTTTGGGCAGCGATCCGACAACATCTCCCAACCCGCCCGTTTTAACAAACGGTGTCATTTCACTGGCTATAAATAAAACATTCCGTGCCATTTTTCCCCCTTGGTCCGAATAAATACATTATAAAAGAAAAAAACGCTTGTTGCAAGCATTTATTTTACTTTTTTCAAAAAAGAGTATTGCATTTTTACTTGCTTTCCGAAAAAAAAACAGATAGACTGATAAAAAAATAAAAGGATATGACTCAAATGAATACGCCGGAAAACGAAAAAACCTATCAGTCATTAAGACAAATTCAATGGGCCGTGAAAAGCGGTAATACATCGGTTGCCGAAGCTTTACGACAACGCTTTAATTTACCGGAAATTACGGCTCGGATTATGGCAACGCGTCAAATTACCTGCGATGATGCCGAAGCTTTTTTATATCCGACTTTAAAACGAAACCTTCCCAATCCTTTTTCCTTAAAAGATATGCATAAAGCGGCCGAGCGCATGGCGCAAGCCGTGTTGGCGGGGGAACCTGTCGGCTTAATGGGCGATTATGACGTGGACGGTGCCACTTCAACAGCCTTATTAAAAATGTTTTTGGAATCGTGCGGCATTCAAGTTTTTTGTTTTATTCCCGATCGCGAAGACGGATACGGCCCCAACAGCAATAAAATGAAAGAATATAAAGAAAAAGGCTGTTCGGTCGTTGCCACGTTGGATTGCGGCACCACGGCTTTTGAGGCCATTGCCGACGGTGAAGCTTTGGGGTTAGATGTTTTGGTTTTGGATCATCACGATCCCGATGCAACGCGGTTGCCGAACGCTTATGCATTGGTCAATCCGAAACGATTAGATGAAGAAATCAATCATCCGTGTCGTTATTTGGCGGCCGTCGGTGTTGTGTTTTTGTTTACGATTGCCTTAAATGCCGTTTTACGGGAAAAAGGATTTTATCAATCGCGGCCGGAACCGAACTTAATGATTTATTTGGATTTGGTTGCCTTCGGAACGGTTTGCGATGTCGTTAAATTAAGCGGCGTCAACCGATTATTCGTAAAATCGGGGTTAAAACAAATGCGCACGGGGCAAAATCTGGGCATAAAAGCCTTGGCAGAGTTGGTGCAAATTAAAGAAGCGCCCGATTCTTATCATTTGGGCTATGTGTTCGGGCCGCGCATTAACGCCTGCGGTCGCGTCGGGAAATCGGATATCGGTATGCACTTACTTTCCGCCAAAGATTCCGTACAAGCGCACATATTGGCACAGGAATTGGAAGCCTTAAACAATACCCGCCGGGAAATTGAAAGCGCCGTTTTGCAAGAGGCCGTTCAACAAGTGGAAAAAAACGGCATTCATACCCCGTTTATTGTGGTTGAAGGACACAATTGGCATCAGGGCGTTGTCGGTATTGTGGCGGGACGGCTCAAAGACAAATATAACTTACCCGTTTTTGCATTGAGTATTGAAAATGATGAAGTCAAAGGATCATCGCGTTCCGTACAGGGTGTTGATTTGGGCGCTTTGGTCATGAATGCCATTCAAAAGGGCATTTTATCGCGCGGAGGCGGTCATCCCATGGCGGCGGGCTTCTCACTCAAAGAAAGCAATTTACCGGCCTTTAAGAAATATTTATCGGAAACCATTCAATCGGAAATGTTGGTATCCGACGGACAAAAGCAATACATCGACGCCGTTATTTCGCTTTCGGGCGTGACGGATACGCTCATGGATTCATTGGCGTTATTGGCTCCGTTCGGCGAATCGAATCCCGAACCGATTTTTATGATTAAAAATGTTTCGGTTGTGCGCACCATGCTTTTAAAAAACGGACATATCAGTTTTACGATATCGGCACCCGACGGCACCTGTTTAAACGCGATTGCTTTTCGGTCGATGAACACGCCCGTCGGTGATTTTCTGTTAAATCAAAGAAACACACCCATGTGTGCCGTCGGGGTGTTAAAGCGCGAATTCTGGCGAGATAAAAAACGCATGCAACTGCAATTGATTGATATTATTCCGGCATAACACGCGCATTCACAAGTTGAACCGAATAAAAAATCTTTCATATATATATGAAAACAAAAAAGCTTTCTTTTTTTGCTTGCGTTTTGTTTCAAAATTGTTTAAAACTTTAAAAAACATCAGCTGAGGAAAAAAGAATGCTTATTTATTTAACAGCCGCCGTTTTCGGCTATTTTATCGGATCAATTCCTTTCGGACTCGTGTTCACTCGTTTGGCGGGTTTGGGCGATATTCGCAAAATCGGCTCAGGCAACATCGGCGCAACCAACGTGTTACGAACGGGACGCAAAGATTTGGCTTTGGCAACGCTTTTGTGCGATATCGGAAAAGCCGCACTGGCCGCTTTTATTTTTCAAGTGTTGTTTCAATCGCAAAATGCGGGCTTAACGGCGGGCGTGGCAGCGGTTATCGGTCATAATTATCCTGTTTGGCTGAAATTTAAAGGCGGAAAAGGCGTTGCCTCAACGCTAGGCCTTATGTTGGCAATGACACCTTTAACCGGCATTATCACGGCGCTTTGCTGGCTCATAACCGCGGGTGTGTTTCGCTATTCCTCCCTTGCCGCTTTAACGGCCTTAACCGTTGCACCGATAGCGGCTTATTTCACCGAATCGAACAAAGCTGCTGCCGGTATTTATTTTCTGCTGACATTATTATCCTATTATCGGCACCAAGCCAATATCAAACGGCTGATAAAAGGCGAAGAAAGTAAAATTCGTTTCAAAAAAGGAGAGAAAGCCTGATGCACACAGATGATGAAACCTATTACCAACTGAAATTGGCTCTGAGTGAAAATGTGGGGCCCATTACCTATCGGGATTTAATGAAATATTTTAAAAGTGCGCGCGAAGCCGTTGTGCATTTACCCGAGTTTGCCAAACGCGGCGGACGCTCTCGTCCGATTAAAATTGCCGCCGATTCGTTTGTTGAAAAACAATTGGAAGAAGCTCAAAAAAACAATACGGAAATTTTAACAATTCAATCGCCCGATTATCCGCCTCTTTTGAAAGAAATTGAAGATCGCCCGCCGATTTTATTTGTGAAAGGCTGGAAAAATCTGCTCAAAAAAACGGCCGTGGGCATTGTGGGCAGTCGCAACTGCTCGGCCAACGGGCAGAATTTAACCCGCAAAATTGCTTTTCAGCTGGCACAAAATGATTATGTTGTGGTATCCGGTATGGCACGCGGCATCGATTCGGCCGCACATGAAGGGGCTTTGGCCAACACCGCCGATACGGGCGGCACAATTGCCGTGTTAGGAACGGGTGTCGATAAAATTTATCCGAAAGAAAACGAAGAGCTCTATCAAAAAATTGCTTCCGTCGGCTGTTTAATATCGGAGTTACCGATGGGAACACTTCCCATACCTGCCTTTTTTCCGCGCCGAAATCGCATTATATCCGGCTTATCCGTAGGCATCCTGGTTATTGAGGCCAACAAACTGTCCGGCTCGTTAATAACGGCGCGCTGTGCCATGAATCAAAATCGGGAAGTGTTTGCCGTTCCCGGCTCACCGCTCGATTCGCGCAGTGAAGGACCTAATCAGCTGATTCAGGACGGGGCGCATCTGGTCACCGGCGCCGAAGATATTTTACGCCTGCTCGATTTTGATACCACTAAAATTTTAATGGATAGTTTGCAAGCGGAAAAATCCGTGTCAATTTCTCTGCCGGTGGAACAGGAATTAAATGACGCCCGTCAAATAATTTTAAACAGACTGTCACCCGAAACAACCGATGTAAATCAGCTCATTCGCGGTACGGGACTTCGAACGGATTTAGTGAACATTATTTTGGTTGAATTGGAGCTTGCCGGTCGTATCGAACGATTTGCCGGCGGAAAGGTTGCCCTCGTTTACAATAATGAATGGGAGAATGCATGAAACTGGTTATTGTGGAATCGCCGGCGAAAGCCAAAACAATTAACAAATATTTGGGAAAAGATTATTTTGTCATGGCAAGTTTCGGACACATTCGCGATGTGCCCGCCAAAGACGGTTCCGTGCGTCCCGATGAAGATTTTGCCATGGATTGGGAGGTTCAAAGTCGCGGCGAAAAAACCGTTCGGGAAATTATTAAAGCTCTTGCCAAAGCCGATGCGCTTTATTTGGCTTCCGACCCTGATCGCGAAGGAGAAGCCATTGCCTGGCATGTGGTTCAGGAATTGAAAAAACGGAAAAAATTAAATCCGCAACTGCCTGTTTACCGCATTGTGTTTCATGAAATTACCAAAAGCGCCGTGTTGGAAGCCGTTAAAAATCCGCGTGAAATTGATATGCAGCTGGTTGACGCCTATTTGGCCCGACGCGCGCTTGATTATCTGGTCGGATTTCAAATTTCTCCGTTACTCTGGCGCAGTCTGCCCGGTGCGCGCTCGGCCGGTCGCGTGCAATCGGTGGCGTTACGCCTGATTTGCGAACGCGAAGATGAAATCAATGCTTTTAAAGCGGAAGAATATTGGGATTTAACGGGCCATTTTCAAACCCCGGACGGCGCGGCATTTCAGGCAAAGCTCACGCATTTAAACGGCGAAAAATTGAAAAAGTTTGATATTCCGACAAAAGAAGCGGCCGATCAAGCGCTCAATACGGCGCTCAACACGCTTTATACCGTGGGTGCCGTCGAAAAAAAGCAAATCAAGCGCAATCCCGCACCGGCGTTCACAACCTCAACCCTGCAACAGGAGGCCTCTCGCAAGCTGGGATTCAGTGCCAAAAAAACCATGCAGATTGCGCAAGGATTATATGAAGGCGTTGATATCGGCGGAGAAACGGTCGGTTTAATCACATATATGCGTACCGACAGCGTTGCTTTATCGCAGGAAGCCATCGGGCAAATTCGCGAATTGATTTTAAAAGAATACGGTGAAAATTATTTACCCGACAAGCCGCGTTTTTATAAAAATAATTCCAAAAACGCCCAAGAGGCGCATGAAGCCATTCGTCCCACACAGGCTCGGCGCACGCCCGATTCGATTGCCGCGCATTTAACGCCCGATCAACGCAAATTATATGAGTTAATTTTCAAACGCACCATAGCCTGTCAAATGGAAAACGCGCTGTTGGATAAAGTGAGTATTGATATTTTTTCAACCACGCAAAAAACACAATTTCGGGCAACGGGGCAAACGATTGCTTTTCCGGGCTTTATTAAAGTTTATAAAGAAGATGTCGATGATTCGCCCGAAGAAGATAATGCCCTCTTGCCGCCTATGAATGTCGGCGATAAAACCGATTTAATTAAAATTGAGCCGGCGCAACACTTTACCGAACCGCCGCCGCGTTTTTCGGAAGCCGGTCTGGTAAAAAAACTGGAAGAACTCGGCATCGGACGTCCGTCAACGTATGCGACCATTTTAAACGTGTTGCAGGAAAGAGAATATGTGAAACTGATTGCCAAAAAGTTTGTTCCGCAAGACAGAGGCAAAATCGTAACGGCGTTTATGGAAAATTATTTCAATCAATATGTGCAATACGATTATACCGCCAACATGGAAAACAAGCTGGATGACATTACCAACGGGAAAGCGCAATGGAAGCCTGTTTTAAAAGATTTTTGGGGACAATTCAATCAAACGGTTCATGCCGTTCCGACTAAAACGCACGATATTATGGAAACCGTGTTACACAGTTTGGAAAAACAAATTTTTCCCACGCCCGAATCGCGCGTTTGTCCCGACTGTCACACAGGGAAACTCTCGTTACATTTGGGAAAATTCGGCGCATTTATCGGCTGTTCCAATTACCCGACTTGTAAATATACGAAACAACAAGCATTTGAAATGCCGAACGATTTAGCCGAAGAAACCAATAAAGAGGCCAAAGAAACCTTAAAAGAGCTGGGCATAAGTCCCAAAAATCAACCCGTTATTTTAAGAAAAGGACCTTACGGGTGGTATGTACAGGAGGGCAGCGGTAAAGAGGCTAAAAGAACGGGGCTGCCCAAAAATACGGCTCCCGAAAGCGTGACGCTTGACGTGGCGTTACAACTTCTTTCACTGCCGCGACAATTGGGAATTGATTCCAAAACCAAAGAGCCGATTGAAGCGGCATTAGGCAAATTCGGCCCCTACGTTAAGCGCGGAAAAACATATCAATCGTTGGAGCCGAGCGATAATGTGCTGACCATTGATCTCAAAAGAGCACAAGAATTACTGTCAAAATCGAAAGAAAAAGCCAAAGCAACCGTTTTAGGCAAATGGAACGAGAAAGAAATCACCTATCAAATCGGGCATTACGGTCCTTACGTTAAATGGGAAAAAGTAATGGCATCGGTTAAAAACAAAAAAGAAATTCCTTCTTTGGAAGAAGCAATTCGCCTGATTGAAGATAAAATGCGGCAAAAATAAAAAAACACTTGAAAAACGGCGCGTTTTTTTGTATAAAAAACAAAAAACAGTAACAAAGGATAAACGCAAATGATTACTTTCTTTAACAAACTCGGAAATTCATGGGTTGCCAAA
>CANREI010000010.1 GCA_947629595.1 uncultured Alphaproteobacteria bacterium
GGCGCATGCGCCATGGCTATTTGCGGTGTGAGCGAACTGGTTGCCCATGTATCCATAATATCTTTATCGCCCGTAAAGCCGTTCGGTTGATTTCGCATGGCTTCCGTAAACCCGCTTGGCACGTCAATCATGGGATCGACGGGCAGCTGCGATTCGCTCGGATAAATCGGCTGATCATAATCAATCACGCCTTTTTCATTGATTTTATACCACACGGGGAAGGGAACGCCGAAAAAGCGTTGCCGTGAAATGCACCAGTCTTGATTTAATCCTTCAACCCATGCTTCGTAACGCGATTGCATATGCGCCGGTGTCCATTTGATTTTGCGCCCCGTTTCCAATAATTCTTTTTTGAGATTTAAAATGGAAACAAACCATTGACGCGAGGAAACAAACTCCAACGGCACCGTTCCTTTTTCATAAAATTTAACCGGATGCGTCAGCGGTTTCGGTTCGCCCAACAAATCACCGCTTTCACGCAAAAATTCAACGATTTTCGCGCGTGCATCTTTCACTTTCAGGCCTTTGAGCCGGTTATAATATCCGGCGGCTTTTTCCGCGTTTAACGAAACGAAATTACCCTTGCCGTAATCAATATCCGTCAATCGGCCGTCTAAACCGACAATTTGCTTAATCGGCAAGCCGGATTGTTTCCACCACGCAACGTCTGCCGCGTCACCGAAAGTACACACCATCATAATACCCGTTCCTTTATCCGGTTCGGCATGTTCGGACGGAACAATCGGTACCGGAATATCAAATAAAGGCACAATGGCTTTTTTCCCGAAAAACGGTTGATAACGTTCATCATCGGGGTGGGCCACAACCGCAATGCAGGCCGGTAAAAACTCGGGACGCGTTGTCGCAATCGTAAAAGTTGTATCCGAATCTTGCACTTTAAAAGAAATATCATGGAAAAAACCGGCCGTTTCGCGATCTTCAATTTCCGCCTGCGCAACGGCTGATTGAAAAGTAACATCCCACATGGTCGGCGCTTCAACCGATTTTGCCAATCCTTTTTTCACCAAATCCAAAAACGATTTTTGCGCTTCTTTTTGAGCTTTTTCGTCAATGGTGGCATATTTTAAACTCCAATCATAAGAATGCCCGATGTGATGAAAAATATCTTCAAAAACCTTTTCATCATTGGCAACCAGCTCATCACAAGCTTCAATAAAATTGCGTCGCGACACTTCTTTGCGAGCATGTTCGGCTTTCGGATTGTGTTCCGGCTTAAAGTCGGGATCGTAAGGCAGAGCAGGGTTACAGGCAATGTTAAAATAATTTTGTACGCGTCTTTCCGTGGGCAAGCCGTTATCATCCCACCCGATGGGATAAAAAATTGACTTTCCTTTCATTCGGTTATAGCGCACCATCACATCGGTTTGCGTGTAGGAAAAAATATGTCCGATATGTAAAGATCCCGAAACCGTCGGCGGCGGTGTGTCAACAATAAACGTGTTTTCACGCGGTGCGGAAGCATCATATTGATAAACCTTATTTTCTTCCCAAAAACGAATGCCGCGTTCCTCCATGGCTTCGGCATTAAACTTATCATCTAATTTTTTTTCTTCTTTATATTGTGACATTTTTTTCCTCTTATTTTGAATATTGATAAAGTCGGTTTATCATACAGAATAATCATTCGAAAATCAAGCGAATAAACAAAATTTTTTCATTTATTTTTCAAATGATGATTTTTCCGGCCATAAATATTTTAAAATGCTTTTTGTTGTTTCAATGGCATTTTGACTTTTTCCTTCAAAGTCATTTAAGCAGAAAAGGCAGGGTTCAAAGGTAACTAAATCATCGAAATTATTGGAAACCAACAAAAACGGCCAATGACAGGCGGGCGGTAAATCCGAAGTGTTGTTTTCGGAAATAAACGTATTCCTTTTTTTCATGCGATCCGTTAAATCAACGATAATTCGGTTCATATCATCAGCCTGCCTGAATTTGGAATAGGTTGTTTGATGAAATTCTTTCGGATATTCTTGAATTGTTTCCAAAAAATAGCTTTTGCGATAGGGTTGAATGTTATGAGAAGGCGTAACCACAAAATTCAACGGATATTTTTGTGCCACCAACTCATGTGCTTTTTTAATTTGCGCCAACCACAGATTCGAATCATGCGTTCTCTTTTTAAAACGGACATATACTTTGGGATTTCCGTTTTCATCGAAAAAGTAACTTTTGGGCAGCGGCGTTGAAACAAATGTATCATCATTAGCAAATAAAAAATGTTCTGAAAGCGCGGGAATGTAAGGTAAGCGCGCTTCAATGGCGGCCGAGCTGAATACGGGCAGGGCATCATGCGGAAAAATATCTTCATGCGAAACAATCGTGAGTTTGGGATGATTTAATTTCAGCCAAGAAGGAACCTGATGATCCGTAACCAGAAAAATTTTGCGAATCCACGGTAAATTTTTCTCAACGGAGCGCAACATATATTTTAATTCGTCATTTTGCCGAAAGCGCGACTCGTCAATGGCATTTAAGGGCAAATTTGTATATTGTTGCTGCCAAGCCGATTTTTTCGTCAGCCATTCCCGATCGGCCGAATCCACCCAAGGAACAACTAAATCAACAGGATAATTTTTCTTGTAATCAAAATATAACCAACCGGCGCAAACGGCACAGAATAAAAGTGCCGATACGATAACAGAAGCAAAAATTTTAAAAGGAGTTGATTTCTTTAATTTTTTTTGTTTCATTTCCTGATCCTTTCCCTGCGCCCAAAGTACTTGAAATTCGACAAAATGTCAAATAAAAAAACATATCTTTATTTTTTTTATTGACAAAAGAAAAAGAAACTGATATAAACGCATTCATATCGGGTGTGTAGCTCAGCGGGAGAGCATTACCTTCACACGGTAGGGGTCGCAGGTTCAATCCCTGCCACACCCACCAAAAAAAAGCGGCTTTAAGGCCGCTTTTTTGATTGCTTTTTAGTTGTTTTCGAAGGTTGTTTTTTTGCTTTTTTCGGTGCTTGCTTCGGGGTGCGTTTCACGGGTTGTTTTTTCACAATCGGTTGAACGGGTTGCAACTCAACTTCCGATAATTGCTTAACCAAATTTAAAATACCGTCGGCCAATGCGGAATTTTTAATTTGAACAAACGAATCGACCAATTCTCTTAATATAATTTGTTTATCATAGGGTTGTTTCATAATATGATAGTTATCGCAGCTGTCGAAGAAACAATCTTTGGCATATTCGATCACATTCTCATATCCGTTGGCTTCCAAATAATTTTCAATGCCGTCAAAAAAATAGTTGACCGGAATGTTTAAAACACGAGCCAATTGCCAAATACGGCTGCCGGCAATACGATTCGTACCGCGTTCGTATTTTTGTACTTGTTGAAAAGAAACATGAAGTAAATTGGCCAGTTCCAATTGACTGATTGCCAACAAAGTACGCCGAACTCGAATTCGGTTACCGATAAATTTATCAATGGCATTCATTGCTTCGGTTTGTGAATCTGTTTTTGCTTTCATTTGTATTCCTTTTTTTTAAATGAGTCACCTTACGCCTTAGATTACATATAATTGAATGTATTGTCAACATAAAAAAGCATCTTTTAACATTCTTTTTTTAAAAGAATAAAAAGTTCAATATGAGTTGTATAAATAAATTGATCAACGGGAATGATTTTCTTGATTTCATATCCGCCGAATCGTAAAATACTCACATCTCGGGCAGCCGTTTTCGGTGAACAGGAAATCATTAAAATATCAGGCACTTGACTTTCGGCCAATTCCCGACATTGCGCTTCGGCACCGGCACGCGGCGGATCCATCACAATGCAATCATATTCGTTTAATTCTTTCGCTGTTAAGGGTACGCGAAACAAATCGCGCTTTTCGGCATTATTTTTTATGACGGATAAACTTTCAACGGCAATATCATAGCCTTTAACGGAAAAGCCGGCATTCAGAAGCGGTTTTGTAAACGTACCGGCACCGCAAAACAAATCAGCCGCTTTGCGGGGCGTTCCGATATGTGATAAAACCAAGTTAATAAGCAGTTGTTCGCCTTCAACGCTGGGTTGCAAAAAGGAATCGGCCGAAAAAGGCAGTTGCACCTGTTGAATAACGGGTTCCGTGCCGTAAGATAAACGAACCAGATTGTTTTGTAAGGCAAAAGCACTTAAAAGCTCTTGTTTTTCAAGGGTTAATTTCGGTTTATTTTCTTTTAAGCACATATCAATGCCAAACGGTGTTTTTAAAACTGATATATTGCCGCTGCCTTTTAATTTTAAGACCAATTCTTGCAGTTTCGGCAATAAATCGGATAATTCGGGTAAGAGCGCCGGACAAGCGGTTAAATTGTTGATTTGACTGCTTTTTGCTTTGTTAAAACCGATTTGTCCGTTTTTGTAAGCAAACGTTGCTCGGCGACGGCGGCCGAACGGAACGGATAAAACAGGTTCCGGTTCCACATGAATGCCTTGATTTAAAAAGGCACTTTGAATAAATAAGCGCTTTTTTTCAAGGTAGTCATTCATATTCAGATTCAGATATGAACAACCGCCGCACGCGGGAAAAGAAGAACAGTGTTCCATAAAGAAATTCCTTTAATCACCTGATAAATATTGCTTTTCGGCTTCATATCATTTTTATGTGCTTTTGTCAATGAAATTATTTGACTTTCTCAAAAAAACAAAGTAGAGTAAAAAACGAATTTCAATTTTATTTTAAGGATTAAAAATGGCAGAAAATCAAAATTCGGGACATGAACAACGACAAGTCAGAGTGGCAAAATTAAAAGCACTGGAAGCCAAAGGAATAAATGCTTATCCGCAAATTTATCGACCGAGCGCCGATTCGAAATCGTTAGCGGAAAAGTATACCGCGCTTCCCAATGATACGCAAACGCAAGATGTTGTTTCGGTTGCGGGCAGAGTGCGGGCGATTCGCAATTCGGGTATGTTTATGGATATTTATGATGCGAACGGCAAAGTTCAAATTTACACGTCCAAAGAGCAGGGCGCGCCGGAATTATTGGAAATGCTCGATTTTATTGATATCGGTGATATTATCGGCGTTGAAGGAACGGTTAAAAGAACAAAACGCGGCGAATTATCGGTTAATTCTCAAAAAATAACCATGTTGGCCAAAGCCTTATTGCCGTTACCCGAAAAGTTTCACGGTTTAACCGATACGGATACAAAATATCGTCAACGGTATTTGGATATGATTATGAATCCCGATACAACCGAAACGTTAATTAAACGCTCAAAAATCATTACCGCGGTTCGGTCGTATTTGTTGAGCGAAGGCTTGTTGGAAGTTGAAACGCCGCTGTTGCATACCATTAAGGGCGGGGCAACGGCAAAACCGTTTATCACGCATCATAACGCGTTGGATATGGATTTGTTTTTGCGTGTGGCGCCGGAGCTTTATTTAAAACGCTTAATCGTCGGCGGATTACCGGGCGTGTTTGAAATCGGGCGTAATTTCAGAAATGAGGGAATTGATACGCGGCATAATCCGGAATTTACCATGATGGAAATTTATCGGCAATACAATGATTATACCGATATGATGACGTTATTTGAAAAAATTGTCGAAGCGGCGGCAATGGCGGTTAATCATACAACCGTGATTGAAATTGACGGCCAAAAAATTGATTTAAAAGGGCCGTATCCGCGCAAAACAATGGCCGAATTGGTTTTGGAATATGCCGGTGTTGATTTTATGGCCGCACAAACCGATGAAGAAGCGCGAGCGTTGTGTCAGAAAGTCGGCGTTGAAGTTGATGCGCATGCCGATTGGGGACATTGCATGGCGGCCGTATTTGAAGAAAAGTGCGAATCGCATCTTATTCAACCCGTTCATGTGATTGATCACCCGAAATCTATTTCACCGTTAACAAAAGAACATCGTTCCAATCCGCGCTTGGTTGAACGATTCGAGCCGTATATCAACGGTTGGGAATTGGGAAATGCTTACAGCGAATTAACGAATCCGATTGATCAGCGGGAACGCTTCGAAGCGCAGGTAAAAGAACGGGAAGCCGGTGATGATGAAGCCGAAATGATGGATGAAGATTTTGTAACGGCTTTGGAACACGGAATGCCCCCGACCGGCGGTTTAGGCATCGGATTAGATCGGTTAATTATGATCTTAACGGCCAACTTATCCATTCGGGATATTATCGCTTTTCCGACAATGCGTAAAAAATAACTTGCTATTTTCGGAAAAAGGGATATATTTATAATGTTCATTACAAAAAGGAGGAAATTATGAATAAAGAAGAATTACGCGCAACGGCAAAAAAAATGTTGGAATTGAAAGAACCGGTTTTGGTTCCGCTTTTGGCTCCGAAATTGGCAAAACGCGTTCAAGTCATTTATATTATTTGTTTGGTATTTTTGGCTTTAACGGTATTGTTTTCCCTCGTTTCATTGTTTACATCATTCTCGGCGGCCATTATCGGCTTAATCTTTGTTGTGGTTGAAGCCGTTGTGTTGAGAATGTTTTGTGAATTCTTGCTTTCTTGCGAAGAAAAACAACAATAGGGGCATCGGTTCCCGTAGCTCAGCAGGATAGAGCGTAGGATTCCTAATCCTGAGGCCGTGGGTTCGACTCCCTCCGGGAACGCCATATTGTGTTGGTATGCGTGACTGTCAAAATATAGCTGCCGGCTGTGTCAGCTTTCGAAATGTCGGTGTTTTAATTACCGGCAGAAGCGGAAGCGGCAAATCGGCGTTAGCGCTGTCGTTAATTGAAAAAGGAGCAGTGCTTGTCAGTGATGACAGAACGGATATTTATATTAAAAACAATCAGTTAACGGCAAAAGCACCCGATTCGCTGCAAGGATTGATTGAAGTTCGGGGAATTGGGCTTGTCAAGGGGTTGCCGATACTTCAAGAAGCGCCGATTCGGGCAATTATTCACTTAACACCCGAAAAACCGGAGCGCTTACCGGCGGTTTGTCATGAAAAAATTGCCGGACAAGATATTTTGTCTTTTTCTTTTTGGGAAAATGATTTTTTCTTGACAAATAAAGTGCTTATTGCTATAAAGGTTGTCATCGGAGAAGTTTCGATATGTACCTTTTAAAAAACGGAGGGAATAAAAATGATTGGAATTGTTTTAGTCGGACATAATGAATTACCGCAAGCCATGTTAACGGTTGTCAAGCATGTTGTCGGCAATACCGACGGTATGACGTGCGTTTGCATTGATATGTCGGATGATATGGAAGAAAAACGGCATGAAATACTGGAAAAAACAATTTCCGTCGATACCGGTGACGGTGTGGTTGTTGTCACGGATATGTTTGGCGGTACGCCCTCTAATTTGGCCATTTCTTTAATGGAAGAAAGAAATATTGAAGTTATTTCCGGTATGAATGTTCCCATGTTGATTAAACTGGCGGAAGAACGTTCGGAACCCATGCAGGTGGCCGTTCAAAAGGCGCAGGAAGCCGGTCGTAAATATATTAACGTTGCCTCAAACTTACTTGCTTAAATCAAATAATGGAAGAAAAGCTGACACAAAAAATTTGTATTCAAAATTTAAAGGGATTGCATGCGCGGGCAACGGCAGCATTCGTGAAAACGGCGTCTTTGTTTCAAAGCGATATTACCATTCAAAAAGAGGGCGGAATCCCTGTTTCGGGAAAATCGATTATGGGTATTTTAATGCTGGGCATTCCCTTGGGCGAAGAAGTGATACTCACCGCGCAAGGCAGTGATGCGCAAGAAGCCATGAAAGCGCTTGTTGACTTAATAAACGCCCGTTTTAACGAAGAATAATTGTTGATATTGGGAGCTGATGTAAATGCGCAAAATAAGAGCGGGGAAACGGCGTTTATGTGTGCCAAAAGAGAGAAACACACCGAATGTATTCAACTGATAAAATCATGGCCGTTATTCTCAATACTCATTTCAAAACAGGGAAATAATCTCACGAAAGAGGAACAAGAAGCGATAGCGCAATTCATTTACGATGAAAAATTCCTCCATTCCGAAAACGGGGCTTTGCAGAGAAGAAAAATTTATCAAAAACCGGAATATGCAAAATCTTTGGTGCTTTATAAAAGTCTTCAAACAAAATTATGTCCGGAAGAAAAAGAACCCGATCGAAAAATTTTGCATCAAAAACGTTTTCAGGAATACATGATATCTCAACAATCTGTTCATCAAAGATAAGGGGTTGAATTTTAAAAATGGTTGTTGATTAAAAAAGAGCCTGCTTGAAAACAGCAGGCTTTTTTAATGGCTCCAGCGGTAGGGCTCGAACCTACGACCGATCGGTTAACAGCCGATTGCTCTACCACTGAGCTACGCTGGAACACTTTGGAGGCCGGTGCCGGAATCGAACCGACATAAAAGGATTTGCAGTCCTCTGCATAAGCCATTCTGCCAACCGGCCTTGAACACTATACTTTTAAAAAAAAATAAAAAATATGTCAAGAAAAAAATAAAAAATGTTGTAATTTTTTTCAATATAGTATATGATGGCAGTATTCGTTAAACAAAATGAGGTGTTGAATGTTTAAAAAAATTTCTTTATTAGCTCTTGTTTTATCAACGGTTTCTTCCGTTGCCACGGCGGAAAATCTTTCCGATGTTCTTTCCTATACTTATGAAAACAGCTTAACCGTGAATGCCGAGCGGGCCGGGTTAAAAGCGGTTGATGAAAGCGTTGCCAAAGCAAAATCGGGATACAGACCCAGTGTTATCGGGCAAGGAAATATCGGGCGTAATCACACGCAAAGCATTTATGACAATGCTTTTGGCGGCACAAAGCAAAAAATGTATCAAGATCCGAACGGCGTTTCCGTTAACTTTGTTCAGCCGGTGTTTTCGGGGCTTTCAACTTATCATTCCGTTAAAGCCGCAAAATCGCAGGTTAAATCGGCGCGTGCCAATTTATATAATACCGAACAGGCCACTTTGTTAGATGCCGTTGCCGTTTATATGGATGTGATTCGCGATAAAGCCGTTCTTGATTTACAAATCAGCAACGAAAAAGTGTTGGCGCGTCATTTGGATTCTTATCAAAAACGCTTTAAAGCCGGTGAGTTAACAAGAACCGATGTGGCCCAATCCGAAGCGCGTTTATCGGGTGCCAAAGCGGCTAAAATTGCGGCGGAAGGGGCTTTGCAGGTTTCAAATGCCAATTATTTGAGCGTTGTGGGGTTAGAACCGGCTTCCAAAATGGATGATGTGAGCGATCAAGTGAAATTGCCGCTTCCGAAAACGCTTGATGCAGCCATTGATGCGGCTTTAACCAATAATCCGCAAATTAAAGCCGCCGAATATGCATTACAGGCTGCCGGTTATACCGTCAATGCCAAAAAGGGGGTGTTGGCGCCGTCGGTTGATGTGTCGGCCGGTGCCGGAAAACAGCACGATGTGAGTATGTTTAAACGCAATGACACCTGGGAAGTCATGGCAAACGTTTCTGTTCCGCTTTATCAGTCCGGTGCCGAATATGCCGATATTCGGGCAGCCAAACAAACCGAAAATCAATATCGCATTTTGCTTTCAAAAATCAGGCAGGATGTTCGGGCGCAAACCATTACCGCCTGGGAAAATTACACCTCAAATAAAGCGCAAATTAACTCGATTAAAGCGCAAATTAAAGCCTCTAAAATTGCTTTGGACGGTGTGATTCGGGAAGCCAAAGTCGGCTCACGAACCGTTCTTGACGTGTTAGATGCCGAACAGGAACATTTAGATAACCAAGTCGCTTTGGTGCGCGTTCACCGCGATGAAATTGTTTCGGCGTATGCGTTAATGTCGGCTGTCGGTTCTTTAAATCCGGAAGGATTAAAGTTAAACGTGCCGTCTTATGATCCGAAAGCCTATTATGAAGAAGTTAAAAACAAATGGTTCGGAATGAATTAAAGGGGGAAAAATGCAGGAAGAACAAACAATTGCCGATATTTTAACTTCCATTCGACAAGTGCTTTCCAAAGAAGCGGAAAGTTTAAATACCCAAGCACCCGTTCAAAAGAAAATACAGGAAGATGTGTTTGAATTAACACCGCAAATGCAACTGTCGCAAGGAGAGCTGGTAACGCCGCAAACGGCAATTAAAGCCCAGGCTTCGTTGGAAAAATTGGATGTTTATAAAGATTCAACTGAAAAAACAATCATTGAAAAAGAATTAAAACCTTTATTGCAAGCGTGGTTAAATGAGCATTTACCAAGCATTGTAGAAAATGTTGTAACACGTGAAGTTCGTCGAATAATCAACAGAAATTAAAGTGTTTTTTTTATTTTTTAACGGAACGCGCCATTGTGAGAACATAAACAGCTTTGGCGCCGTTTTTCTTTAACACTTTTGCGCAAGATTCGGCTGTTGCACCGGTTGTTAAAACATCATCAATCAATAAAATGCGTTTTCCTTGAATCAATTCGGCATTACGAACCTGAAAAGCATCGGTTAAATTTTGTTTTCTCTCTTTTGCCGTTTTGTGTGTTTGCGATTCGGTATGATGGGTGCGATATAAAACGGAACCGTTATATTCTTTATGAATTTTTCGAGCCAGCAATTCGGCTAAAACAGCCGATTGATTATATTGTCTTTTCAAGCGTCTGAGCCAATACATCGGAACGGGAATCACCAGATCTGTTTTATCAAACAAATCAATGCCCGCTTTTAAAAGATAATGAACCAAAATATGTCTTAAATCAGTCCGGTCATAATATTTAAATTTTAAAATCAATTGACGGGAAAAAATATCGTAAACAAACGCCGAGCGCGCCATATCATAAAGCGGACGCTTGGATAAACATTTCGCACAAAGCATTTTTTCGCCCGTATCCGTTTCAATCGGTAGCGGAACGGAACACCAATAACATTTCGGGGCATGGATAAAATGAATTTTATGAAAACATTCATCACACAAAATTTGTTCGGAATCAATGATTTTCTCACAATACGGACATTGCGGCGGAAACAGATAAACAATAATATTCCTAAACAAAGTTTTAAAAATATTTTTGAAATCTCTTGTGTTTTTCATAAAAATAAACTACTGTATCGGTTGTAAAATTGCAAGGATAAAATAAATGAGTGTTCAAAAAATTTTAAATCGTGAAAACAGAACCATTGTCTATGAATATGAACCGAAACAAAAAAAAGCCTGTATTGTTTATTTGCACGGGTTGAATTCTTCCCGTCAAAGCGAAAAGGGAAAACGGTTATTGAAGTTGGCAAAAGAGAAAAATTATGCCTTTTTATCCGTTGATTACACGGCGCACGGCGAATCGGAGGGAACGCCTGCCGATTTTCGTGTTGCCCGATGTTTGAATGATGTTCTTGATGTTATGGCCAAAGAAAAAATCGTTAATCCTCTTTATTTGGTCGGCAGTTCGTTGGGCGGGTGGATAGCCTTTTTATTGGCCGAAAAAATGCAAAATCAGGTGAAAGGCATTCTTACCTGTGCGGCAGGTGTTGATTTTTTGGAACGGGTTTGGCAAAAAATGTTACCGCAAAGCATTAAACTGTTGTTAAAAAGCGGGCATATTATCGGACCGAATGCCGAAACAAAAGGATATTGCTTCTCTTATGCCATGTTTCAAGAGGCGAAGCCTTATTTGTTACTGCACCGAAAAATTAACTATACGGGACCGGTTATTTTGGCACATGGCGATGCCGATACGGTTGTTTTGCCGGATAATTCGTTTAAAATTAAAGAGGCCCTCTTGTCTCAAGATGTTCAAGTTCATATTATAAAAGGGGAAGGGCATGCGTTAAGCGGTTATCCCTTGGAACAGGAAGTGGAACGGTTAATTTGGAAAGGAGAAAAAAATGGCAACGCAAAAAAATGACTCGATTTATGTAAAAGCCGGGCGACTGTTTTTTATTTTATTATTTGTTTATGCGGTTTGTTTTGTCAGTTCTCTTTTTATCACACCGGACAGATTAAACTGGTATCGATCTTTACCGCTTTCCTCTTTAACGCCGCCTGATTATTTATTCGGTGTTGCGTGGAGCATTTTATATCTGTTAATGGGCATATCCGCGTTTTTGGTCTGGAATAAAGCTTCGCCGCGTTATTTTGCCTTACAACTCATTTGCGCGGGATTATGGCCTTTTGTGTTTTTCTTTTTGCACAGCATTATCGGCGGCTTAATTATTATCGGCCTCATGATTGTTTTTTTGGCTTTGACCGTCAAAACATTTTATCCCGTCTCGAAAACGGCGGCTTTTTTATTGATTCCGCAACTTGTGTGGGCCGTTTTTGCTTTTTATTTAAATGCTTCTTTGCTCATCGGTTAACCGTAATTGGCGCGCAACAAAGCAATTTCTGCTTTATAGCCTTCAAACACATTGGGTGTTTCCAAAATGAACGGTAAATCTTTTAAAAGAGGGTGATTGATTAAGCGAATGATTGCTTCCGTTCCGATGGAACCGGCACCGATTTTGGCATGTCTGTCTTTGTGACTGTTAAACGGCGTTAAGCTGTCATTTAAATGAACCATTTTCAATCGCTTTAACCCGATTTTTTGATCAAATTCTTCTAAAACATCATCCAAGTGATGAACGATATCATATCCGGCAGAATAAATATGACACGTATCCATACAAACGCCTAATTTTTCGGCATCATTGCTTCGATTGATAATCGCGGCAATTTCATCAAAGGTTGAACCGATTTCCGAACCTTTGCCCGACATGGTTTCCAATAAAACGGTTGTGTTTGTTTGTGTGCTTAAAAGATGATTGATGAGAGATACGATTTGCGTAAGACCGGTTTCAATTCCTTGTCCGACATGACAGCCCGGATGAAAATTATAATATTGCCCGTTTAATGCCGTTAAGCGGTTTAAATCATCTGCCATGGTTTCAAGAGCAAAAATACGCGTTTCCTCTTTATCGGAGCAGGGGTTAATGGTGTAAGAAGCATGCGCCAAAATTTTTTCAACGGCATTTTCTTTCATTAAATTTAAAAAAGCTTCAATGTCATTTAAATTGAGTTCTTTGGCTTGTCCGCCGCGCGGGTTACGCGTGAAAAATTGACAGGTATTGGCATTCATGGCTAACATTTCCTGCCCCATTTCATAGAATCCTTTTACACAAGAAAGATGCGCACCGATGGTTAACATAAAGCTGTTATTCCTCCCATAAATGAGCCAAAATACAAGCATTTTTGGTGATTTGATTTTCCGAATGCTGTAATTTTTCAATTCGAGCGGTGCGTTTGCATTCCCACGGGGTAACGGGATATTTTTCCGCCCATTTTTTCATCAATTGCTTTTGGGCGGCACTTAACCTGAAACGCGGGGCATAAGCCGCTTCAAAATAAAGCGTGGTGCGCGCGATAACGCCTTTGGCCTCATCGGGCGGATCAGCCTTTTTATCGGCAATTTTAAACTTGCAGCCGCCGAAAGTGCTGGGTATGTTTTCGGGCAATTCCGTAAAATTATAATTGGATCGGGCCGCATTAACCGAGCCGATGGCCGGATATAAATTATACATATCCGCTTCCATAAAGGCAAAAATAATGTTTGTTTTTTCGGCACATTTTCGCCCTTGATAAGGTTTGTTGTTTTTATTGACACAAGCCGGTGCCCCTTCACGCCATTCTTTAAAGAAACGCCCGAAGTTTTCGGCCGGCACAATATGTTCGAATTCTATTCGTTGGGCACGTTTTGCCATAACCGTTTGATTAAAATTCGGCGGATAATGAACGATTTGCTTTGTTTCGGGTAAATAGGTAGCTTGACAATAAACAGTTTGAAAATAATCGGTATAAACGTTATTTAATAACAGTTTTTTCGCTTTGGAAAAAGAAGAAATCGTATAATTTTGTGCATTTGCCGATGACAAAGGCATAATCAACAAAAAGGCAAGGCATAGAAAATATAAAAAACGCAACTTCTTTCATCCTTTTTAAAAACGCTATTCAGAATAAAGGATTTTCTGCGCCTTGTCAATCATAAAAGATTACATTTCGCTTTGATAGAAACAATTAATCGGACGCATACCGTTTAAAAACTTATATATTTCAATCTTGTTGAGCTTTGCTTCTTGTCCGACGTTTGTGTAACACACATTTGAAATAATTTCCCCGTTGTTGAGTTCGAGAACGGCCAAAGGTGCCGAATCAAAGTAAAATAATCGTGCGGTTTGATTCATCACCCCGTTTGAAAAAAAGATTTCCGATTGAACGGTTGATCCGTCTTCGTAAAATTGCATTTGAAGTCCTTGAATTTTGCCGTTTTGATAGCTTTGCGTCAATTGTAAATTTCCGTTATCATGATACATTTCTCCCCTGCCGACGGGAACGTTGTTTTCGTAGGTTTGACGCATTTGCATATTATTGTTTGCATAATAAGTGATCAATTGTCCGTTAATCATATCATTTTGATAAGGAATGGTTGCCATTAAAACACCGTTTGCGTAATAGAGTTTTAAAGAGCCGTTTTTTTGACCCTTTTTATAAGGAATTGAGGCCATTAAGTTCCCGTTTTCATAGAAAATGTTTTGTGTGCCGCTCATCGGTGTTCCGTTTGATTGAAAAGAGACCAGTATATCGCCGTTGGGATAAAACACATTGTTTTGCGTTGTTTTGAATAAATCGAAAGAAGGAATGCCCCCTAAAAGATTTGACATTTTTAAATCATTATCCAATAATGCCAAAATCGGTCGGTGATTTAAATCATAGAGAATATTATCGCCATATAAAGCCGTGTAAGGCGGACAATTGCCGAACGGTTCGGCGATTGATTGAAAGGAATAAATACAAATCCCCAAAATAAAAAACAGTTTCGATTTCATATTTTACTAATAAGTTTTTTTTTACCGTATATCAAGCAGAAAATAAAAATAAAGAATAAAAAATCGTGTTTCCGTAACACGAAAAATAAAAATGATTTAAATTTTAAATAATGACTTGAATTTTTTATTTAAGTATGTTATAAATCAAGTGTATTTAACAAAAGGAGTTCAAATGTCTTTCACGGAAGAAGCATTTTTGAAAAAAATCAGTGAGGAAAAAATACCTGTGACGGTTTTCTTAATCGGCGGCATAAAATTACAAGGAATTATTGTCGCTTTTGATGCAAAAACAATTTTTCTCCGGCGTGACGGTCATACGCAAATGATTTATAAAGAAGCTGTTTCAACAGTGATGCCATCATCCCCTGTTGTCATATAAGTAACGGATAAATTTCATTGAACAGTACGCTGATTTTATTACCGTTTTTAAGAAATAAGAATTTTTCTCGGCAGCCAGGTGCAATGCTCGAAGAGGCAACTGCATTGGTTAAAGCCATCTCATTGACTGTTTTGAAAAGTGATTTGATTCCCCTTCGATCCGTTAAAGCCGCAACATATTTGGGAAAAGGCGTGATTGATTCTTATCAATCGTTTATTCAAGAGCATCAAATCGACGTTGTGATTATATTTTGTCGTTTATCACCGTTGCAACAGCGAAATCTGGAAAAGATATGGCAAACAAAAGTGATTGATAAAACAGCATTAATTTTAGAAATTTTCGGACAGCGAGCCCGAACAAAAGAAGGGGCTTTGCAGGTTGAATTGGCACATTTAATGTATGCGCGTTCACGGTTGGTGCGTTCATGGACACACCTTGAACGGCAACGCGGCGGATCCGGCTTTTTGGGCGGGCCGGGCGAAACGCAAATTGAATTGGACAAACGGCTCATTGATGAAGATATTGTTAAAATAAAAAAAGAATTGGAGGAAGTTAAAAAAACACGCGCACTTCATCGGCAGTCGCGGAAAAGGGTTCCTTTTCCGATTGTGGCATTGGTCGGTTATACGAATGCCGGAAAATCAACGCTTTTTAATTATTTAACGCGCGCAAACGTTTTTGCGAAAGATATGTTGTTTGCCACATTGGATCCGACAATGCGACAAATGAAACTGCCCGGCGGACAGGTGGTTATTTTGTCTGATACGGTTGGTTTTATTTCTGATTTGCCGACAGAACTGATTATGGCTTTTCGGGCAACGTTAGAGGAGGTTTTGGAAGCGGATATTATTGTTCATGTGCGTGATTATCATCATTCGGATACATTAGCTCAAAAAAAAGATGTTGAAGCTGTTTTATGTGATTTAGGTTTAAAAGAAATTGTTGACGGGGAATTGTTGGAAGCATTGAATAAAATTGATCTTTTCGACGAAGCCAAGCAACAAATGATTGTCAATCAAAAGAAAAAGTGCGCAAATGAGTGGCCGATTTCCGCCAAAACCGGAGAAGGGGTTCCCGCTCTTTTGAAAGCCATTGAAAACAGCTTGAATAAAGACAGAAAAACGTTTAAACTGATGATTCCGATATCCGACGGCAAAACATTGGCGACCCTTTATCGGAAAGGACAAATTTTAAGTCGGAAAGATCATGAAAAAACAATAACGCTTATGGTTCGGTTACAATCGGAAGATGAAGCGTTATTTAAACCATATATTGTTTATTCAAGGAAGAAAAATGACTAAAAAATTCACGAAAACGGTTGAAAATTTTATATGTACAGTCTGCGGTTTTCATGTAAAAGGGAACGGCTATACAAACCATTGCCCCCATTGCCTTTCTTGTCTTCATGTTGATGTTTTACCCGGTGACAGAGCTTGTTCCTGTCATGGAATTATGGACGCTGTCGGTTTTGAAATACGAAACGGGAATGAATACATTCTTCATCGATGTCGAACGTGCGGTTTTGAGCGTAAAAATCGCGTTTCACCTGATGATAATCGGCAAGCTCTTTATGCCTTATCCGGTTCATTAACGGTTAAAAAAATTTATAAATGAAAGAAATCAAAAATGTTTTATATTACCTATCGCCTGATAACAAAAAATCATCCTTTCTATCTCAAATGTATTAAACTGCGGCGGAAACGGATATGGGAACCGTTGCATTTATTAACATCG
Organism: uncultured Alphaproteobacteria bacterium; assembly: GCA_947629595.1. Lineage (GTDB taxonomy): Bacteria > Pseudomonadota > Alphaproteobacteria > CAAHEQ01 > UBA3637 > RGIG4140. The sequence continues at coordinate 16,866 of CANREI010000010.1, forward strand.
GAAAACTTTGATGCGGAAGAAGAAAAATATCTTTCTTATGTGGCTGTTTTAAATTCAAGACGTGTTATCGGATGTGTTATGTTTATGCAGGAACCTCAAAACAAATGGATTCGTGTTTGTCAGTTAGCTGTTGATGAAGCTTATTGCGGGCAGGGTATCGGTTCAAAGCTCATACGAAAGGCAGAAGAATATGCCGTAACGGAAAAATATGAACGGATGGCGTTATATGCTTATGATGATGTTTTGCCTTTTTTTAAAAAGTTAGATTTTCAGACATTTGGCGGCTGGTATTCTCACGCCAATCACATGCGTTCGATTTTAATGATAAAAGAATTGCGTTAAAATAAGCTATTGATTTTTTAAATTAACTTTAAAATCAGCCTCTGTGGTCGAACGAATATCTTCCAGAGAAGATAAAGGACTGATTTCAATGAGTGTTAAACCGTTTGCATTCAGCCGGAAAACACCTTTTTCCGTAATAATCATATCAACTTCATGTGCCGCCGTTAAAGGAAGGGTACATTTTTTGAGAATTTTAGGCTGTCCGTTATTGGTATGTTCCATGGCAACAATTACTTTTTGAGCCCCGACAACCAAATCCATGGCACCGCCCATACCGGGAACAAGTTTTCCGGGAACAACCCAGTTTGCCAAATTGCCTTTCTCATCAACCTGTAAGGCGCCCAAGACCGTTGCATTGATATGTCCGCCGCGAATCATATTAAAAGAAGAAAAGCTGTCAAAATAACAACCGCCTTCAATCAGAGAAATTAACTTACCGCCGGCATTTGTTATTTGTTCATCACAAGCCTCGGGAGCAGGGGTTTTTCCGACACCCAACACACCGTTTTCGGATTGCAACGTCACATGTTTTTCCGGCGGAAGATAATCGGCAACCAAGGTCGGTAATCCTATGCCCAATGTGACGATATCGCCATCTTGAAATTCTTTGGCCACACGTTTGGCAATAAAATGACGGATTTCTTCTTTACTCGGCATTTTGGGGGTCCTTTTTCAATACAAGGTAATGAACAAACAATCCCGGAACGATAATTTCATTCGGTGGCAGAGGCGTTTCGGAAAGTTCATCAACTTCAACAATCACACAGGCAGCTGCCGTTGCCATCACCGTATTAAAATTACGGGTTGTTCCTTTGTAAGAGAGATTTCCGTATTTATCGGCTTTGGAAGCATAAATTAAAGCAACATCGGCTTTCAGTGCTTTTTCAAGCAAATAAGTTTTACCGTCGACATTTATTTTTTCTTTTCCCTTTTCGACAACGGTTCCCAAACCGGTCGGCGTTAATATACCGCCCAAACCGGCACCGCCCGCCCGAATACGTTCGGCCAGCGTTCCTTGCGGCACCAATTCGACTTTAAGTGTGCCTGCATGCATTTGTTTTCCTGTTTCGGGATTCATCCCGATGTGTGTAACAACGGCTTTGTCGATCAAGCCTGCCGCAATTAAACGTCCTTTATCGGAATCGGCAAAAGACGTGTCATTTGCAATCAAGGTTAAATGATTTGTCTTGTTTTTTAATAAATAAGAAATAACCGACGTCGGTGAACCGCATTTCAAAAAACCGCCGATCATAACCGATGCTCCGATTGGTATTAAATCGGCAGCTTCTTGAGCGGATATTATTTTCTTTTCTTTAAACATACTATACTTGTAACAAAAGTTTATGCATTCGTCAACCTTAAAATCGCATCTGATGATTTCTTGTTAACGAAACCACGGTTTCGGGTCGATCGGTTGGCCGTTTTTGCGAATTTCCAAATAAAGCTCCCCGTTTTTATTTAATCGTCCGACAGGTTCACCGGCTAAAATTTCTTGTCCTTCCGATACGTTCATTTCTTCCAAGCCTGTTAAAAGCGTTAAATAATCATCGCCGTTGTCAACAATCAAAAGTTGTCCGTAGCTTTTGAACGGGCCGGAAAACAAAACGGTTCCGTAAAAAATGTTTGTCACAATACTGCCGCCCGTTCCCGCTAAACGCATACCCTTTGAATGAAGTCCCGCACTGTTAATATCATTAAAGTTTTCAACAATTCGGCCGTTAATCGGATAATTCAAAGAACCTTTTGCTTTTTTAAAGGAGCCTTTGGGAATTGAAACCGATTGCGGGGGTTCATTTTGCGCTTGAACGACGCTTTGTCTTTCAGCTCTCTGTTCTGCTTCCCGTTTTGCTTTTTCAGCTTCTTGTCGTTGTTTTTCAGCTTCCAATCTTTCTAATAATTCCTTTAAATCTTTGGCTTGGTTGGCAAGAGAAACAATCCGTTGCCGTGATTTCTTGTGTGTGGCATCATATTGTGCTTGAAGCAGCTCTTTTTGTTTAATCAATTTGTTCATTTGCGAAGCACGTTCATTAAGTTGTGCTTGTGTGGTTTTGGCGCGCTTTGCCTGATTTTCGATTTCTTTTTTGGTGGAAGCCAGCTGCGATAAATCATGCAAAAAGCTTTCATTCATACTTTTCACCTGCGGTAAAGCAAAATTGAACAACATTTTGCTGCGCAACTGTTCCAAAGGACTTTGAGGTTCCAACAAAACAACTTCCGGCGGACGTAACGCTAATGTTTGTAATCCTGTTGAAACTTCCACCATTTGTTTATCGGATAAAGCCAGTTTTTGATTTAAATCTGCTTCTTTTTTTTGTAAATCGGCCAACTTTCTTTTTAAATCATTCAATAAATCTTCTTTTTCGCGCACGGCCTTGGCCGAACGTACCATTTGCTTTTGAACGGTTTTAATTTCATCGGCAATTTCGGCGGATTTTTTTTCGGCTTCTTTTTGCGTTTTGCGCTCTTGCCGCAATTCCGCTTCAATGCGTTGTAAATCATCTTGCGTCGGTTCCGCCTGAGCCGTACTGATCAGCAAAAATGGTAATCCGATGGAAAGAAGAAATAATTTAAACAATTTAAAACCCTTAATCTTTGTAAATAAGCAATGATTTTCCTGTCATTTCAGTCGGTTGCGGCAAATGCATCAATTCAAGTAAAGTGGGTGCCACATCACATAAACGACCTTCTTTCAGTCCGATAACATTTTTCGGTGCATTTACCAAAACGGCTTTAACCGGCGTATTTGTATGCGCGGTATAAGGCGTATGTGTTGTTTCGTCCATCATTCGTTCGGCATTACCGTGATCGGCGGTAATAAACATGACGCCGCCTTTTTCCCGGACGGCTTTAACAACACGTTCCAAACAAGAGTCAACGGCTTCAACGGCTTTTACGGCTGCTTCCATAACCCCCGTATGTCCGACCATATCACCGTTGGCATAATTAACGATAATCACATCGAACGTGTCATTTTGAATGGCCTCAACCAATTTATCCGTTACTTCGTAAGCCGACATTTCGGGTTTTAAATCATAAGTGGCAACTTTCGGCGAGGGAATGAGAATTCTTTCTTCGCCTTGAAACAATGTTTCTTTTCCGCCGTTAAAGAAAAAAGTCACATGGGCATATTTTTCCGTTTCGGCAATGCGTAATTGCTTTAAGCCGGCATTTGCAATCACTTCACCGAAAATTTGTTGTAAATCTTCGGGCGGGAACAAAACATGCATCCATTGATTATGTTCCGTTGAATATTCCGTCATGGCAACGGCATCGGCAAAATGGATAACTCTTGAGCGCTCACTGAACGTAAAATCGGGTTGCAATAAAATACGGGTGATTTCACGCGCCCGATCGGTTCGATAGTTTGCCATAATTAAGCCGTCCTGATCTTTCATTCCCTGATAATCACCGATGACAGCCGGCACGATAAATTCATCGAATACTTTATCGGCATAAGAAGCTTGTATGGCTTCATCTGCCGTTTTAAAACGCGGCCCTTCGGCATTGACAATTGCCTCATAAGCTAATTTAATTCTTTCCCAACGATTATCTCTGTCCATGGCATAATACCGTCCCGAAACGGTTGCCACTTTCACGAAAGGCATTTGTTGACAGGCTTTTTCCAAATCACGCATAAATCCGAGAGCGGAATCGGGCGGTGTATCGCGTCCGTCCGTAAAAGCATGCAGGGCAACGGGAATTTCCGCTTCATTTAAAATACGCGCCAGAGCAATCATATGAGATTGTTGCGCATGAACGCCGCCCGTACCGATTAACCCCATTAAATGACAGGTTCCCTTGGTGACTTTTAATTTATCAATCAACGTGCGCAGAACGGGATTTTTATCCAGTTCGTGTGATTGAACGGCTTGATCGATGCGCGGTAAATCCTGCATAACAATTCGTCCGGCCCCCAAATTGGTGTGTCCCACTTCGGAGTTGCCCATTTGTCCGGCGGGTAAACCCACATCCAGACCCGAAGTTTTAAGCATTGTTGTGGGATATTCTTGAATTAACGTATGCCAAAACGGTGTTTTTCCCGTTTCAATGGCGTTAAATTCTTTTTGATCACGATAACCCCAACCGTCCAATATGCACAGAACGACGGGTTTTTGTCTTGTATTCATTTTTAATCCTTTCATCAAAAAATAATAAATGAGTTCTTAAAACAGATAGGTGCATTATAAAATAATTTTTAGAAAAAGTGTATATTTTTTTTAAAATTTTGTAAAAAAAGATGAAAACAAAGCAAATTCAATCCGTTAAAATTTATTTTTTTCGGAAAATATTTGAAATCAAGCGATTCAATTCTTAACTTTTTGTTAAAATGACTGATAAAACATATAAAAAGGGAGATCATTCAATGAAAAAGAATAAAAAAATGCTTCATCAGACTATCACTTTATTGTCCGATAAAATTTTATCGGATAAAATTAAAGAAACCGTCAACGAGCTGTCGAGATATGAAAATAATGAAAAAATCAATGCCTTATCGGCATTAAATACGGTTTTGGGTACGTTGGAATCGGAAGAAAACCCGCAAGCGACTCAAAATGATGGCAAACCCTTAAAATTGATTCATTCCAAGAAAAAAATGAAAAACAAACAAGAGGTGTTGAACGATATCATCAATCAATTGCCGGAAGGAAAGGCAGAAGAACAAACAAATAAAAATAATTATAAAAACAATCATAAAAACAATATGTTAAAAAATATAATTTATGTTTTAAATGAAACAAAAAAGAAGAAAGAAACGCTTTCCGAAACGCTCACGAATGATTTAAAAAAGAAAGGGATTATTCCGCTTTGGGAACAATTGGCGGTACAACAAAAGACAAATCAATATTCAAACATTGATAAAACGCTGTTGCTTTTTGATATTCGCCGCGCGTTGGAGGAACGTGAATTTTTTTACTTTTATCAACCGCAATGGAACATCAATACCGGTGAAATTGTTTGTTTGGAAAGTTGTTTACGGTGGCGTCATCCGACAAAAGGCATTTTAGGACCCGATTTTTTTCTCACGCTTTTTGAAGGAAACAATATGTTGTTGGATTTAATGAATATTTTGTTTGAGCAAATTTTTACCGATTTAAATCAAATGAAACTCAACGGTTTAGATTCTCTCAAAATCTCAATTCATTTAACGCCCGAACAGCTGGAATTGGAATATTTGGGTGAAAGTTTAATAATGCTGCTGGAGAGAATGAATATTCAATCATCGCAAATCGAATGCGCCGTAACGGAACGCCTTTTTCCGAAATATCCGCCTCTTTTAAGAGAAAACATAACGGTTTTAAAGGAAAACGGAATCACGCTTTGTTTAAATAATTTTGCCTCGGGCTATTCGGCATATCCTTATTTGCAGGAATTTCATTTTGATAAAATCAAGCTGGATAAAACTTATACGATGCATTTATTTGAAAATCCGCGCGAAAAGCTGATTGTGCAATCCGTGATTGATCAGGCGCGTTTATTTGACTCTCAAGCCGTGATTGACGGCATCAACTCGCCGCAAATGCTGCATTGGTTGCGACAACATAATTGCACGCTCGGGCAAGGCTGTTTGCTCGGAAAAGCACGTCCTTTGGAAGAAATGATTGACTTTTTAAAAGAATATAATACAATAAAATCCTACGGTATTGACTCGATTGAAGCGTTTTGGCGACGCAATGCGCATTTAACGCCGATAAATACCGGTTCATGTGTTGAAGAATAAAGGATAAAAAATGGAATCAGTTAAAAAGCCGGAATTATTATTGCCGGCGGGGTCGTTGGAACGGTTAAAAACGGCGTTTTTGTATGGTGCCGATGCCGTTTATGCCGGTATGCCGGGCGTGTGTTTAAGAAATAAAATTGCTTTCAGTTACGAAGAATTGCAAGAAGGAATTGCCTTTGCGCATTCTTTAAAGAAAAAAGTTTATTTAACCGTTAATTTGTTTACGCATAATCATGATATCGCACGCGTTAAAGATTTTACGGCGCATTTGAAAACTTTAAACCCCGACGGCGTAATTGTAGCCGATCCGGGCGTGTTCGGGCTTATTCGGCAAGAGCTTCCCGATTTGCCGCTTCATATTTCAACACAAGCCAATGTATGTTCCTATTTAACCGTTCGTTTTTGGCAAGAGCAGGGCGCAGCCTTATGCGTGTTGGGGCGGGAAGTGCCGTTGACGGAAATGAAAGAAATTCGCGAGAAATGTCCGGATATTCGCTTGGAAGCCTTTGTTCACGGGGCGTTATGCGTCAGCTATTCGGGGCGGTGTTTGCTTTCAAACTTTATGACGGGACGCAGTGCCAATAAAGGAAATTGCGCACATGCGTGTCGGTGGCGTTATAAAGTATATAAAGCCGAAGAGCAGGCGGAAAATATGGCAGATTCAATTTATTATATTGAAGAAGAGACGCGGCCGTTGTCGTTGATGCGCATTGATGAAGATGAAAACGGTACATATATTATGAACTCGCGCGATTTATGCTGGTTGCCGCGGTTGCCCGATATATTGCCGATCGGGCTTGATTCGTTTAAAATTGAAGGGCGCAACAAATCGCAATATTATGCGGCGGTAACGGCGCGAACGTATCGAAAAGCCATTGACGATTGGTTTCAAAACCCGAACGATTGGCAGCCGGATAAATATATGGATGAAATATTATCTTTGCAATCGCGCGGCTATACGCTCGGATTTTTAGACGGCAATGCCGGGCCCGAAGCGCATAATTATGATGTTTCGGCCAGTAACGGGGCTTATCGTTTTGCGGGTGTTGTGCGAACAGTTGAAAACGGGCTGTTAACGCTTGAAATTAAGCATAAAATTGTGAAAGGAATGACGCTTGAATTTTTATCGCCGTATCAGTTTGAGCCGATTAAAATAGCGGTTGAGTGTTTTTATAACGCCGAAAACGCGGCCGAATGTCAAGAGCTTTCTGCTGGGCATTTAGGGCAGGCGGTTCAAATCCCGGTATCAGCCGAAACCGCGCGCTTATTACCGGCATTAACCGTTTGTCGCACAAAAATAAGTTAAGCCGTTGTTTTAAAGCGTAGGCGTGAAAGAATGTGACACGCTTTTTTTCCTTTATCGGTGCGGGTGAAGTAATAAGATACTCTCTTTTTCTCCTCTATCGGCGGGAGGGACAGACGGCTTTATGTCGTCTGTCGCTATGGGCCGATAGGGGGAAATGAGCGGCAGGCAGGCCTCACTCACATAAGGCGTAGTTGGAGTAGATGCGATCGGTGATGTTGATATGCCTATCGCCCAGCTCAACGTAGTACGCAAAGCCGGAATTATATCCTTCCAACCACATCGATATATTCGAACCAAAATCCGTTTGCAGATTATTTACCATAATACCATCTGTATCTACATAGTAGCTGGTATCGCCAGCACCCATACCACACTGAGCAGTATCCCGTGTTGCTTGCTTCCTTCCTAATGCTTTACAGAACCGCTCCGCGCTCCACCAAGTCATATTACTTTTGCTACTAACAAAGCCGCTCGTTTTTCCTTCTTCTGCATCACCACGTGCATTCCTGCATTCACTTGTATAACTGTCACTATATCCAACCCCAAATTTGTTGGAAGCAAATTCCTCATCCCAACTATATCCCCAATACAAATAACAATACTCTCCCGGGCCGCAATCGGCATTGCTTTCGCATTCTCCGACAAGCTCTACACAAGCTTTCTTTGACTCTTTCCAGACTTTATTACTATCTGCACATTTGCATTGCTTTGTCGTTTCATCCCACGGTGCCTCCTCCGGACACATCGTGCATTTACTGCCGTTCCAATATGAATTTGTGCCACTACATGCGCAGCCTTCTTCGGATTCGACTGCCCCTGTCGGACAAACGCACTTTTTGCCGTCCCATACTTTTCCGCCCGTACAACCCGCGCAACAACCACCGTTACATGTTTTTTCGTCTTCCAAACATGTGCATTTGCTTTTGTCTGCACTCAACCATGTGTTTCCCGGACATTCTTCCGGCACCGGGTCATCATCTTGCGACTCATCACCGGAGTTCGGATCCGTTACCGGTCCCTCCGGTCGCGGAATGCC
>CANREI010000011.1 GCA_947629595.1 uncultured Alphaproteobacteria bacterium
GTTTTTTTGATTGCATTTTCATTTTTTTTTGCGTAAAATAATGTCACGACTTATTTTTATGTGAGGTAATCTCTATGTTTTTACGCTTTTTATTTTGTTCTTGTGCCGTTTTAACGTTATCCGTTGCATCCGCGCAAGATTTCGGCAATTTATCCGCCGCCTCCATTTTGATTTGCAAAGGCACACAATGCGTTCCGTCTTCTCCGGAAATGGGCCATGCTTATTTGGTCAATCAGGTGAATGAATTGATGAAAAACAACAAAGGGAAAAACATAACCCTGTGTGAAGCATCACCCGAAAAATATGCCTGCACCGAACAAGGTTTTTCGTTTCCCGTGCAATCCGATATGATTCAAACGGACGTTACCGTGTCGGCAGCCCGCGTGATTGATGCCAAACCCGTAAAAGATGAACCGGGAACGGATTTAATTCTTGATTATCGTTTGAAAGCCGGTGATACTTTTCCGCAATGTCAAACCTCGCTCACGCGGTTAGGTGTGGCCAGTGCTGCCGATGTGAAAATGATGTCACCGCAATTTAACTGCAAAGTGACGGAAACGAATAAAACCACTTTCAGCCTGACTTATAACGTTAATTATTTGGATTTGGATCGCGGCATTATCGGTGCTTTCTATTCCGTTGCCGCCAATAATGCCCTGCAAGGCAAAAAAGAGGGTTATGTTTTAATGACGCTGGAAAAAGGCGTTGAAATGGAACCGGGCGAAGTTTTCCCGTATGTTGCGCAGCTGGAAGCCATTTTAAACGGATCGATGCCGCAAATTAACGATTCGGATATGATTGATCACATGGAAGCTTTTTGGTTGAAACCCACGCCTTTCTTGAATTTACCCACACCGCAGTTTGCGCCGAATAATTGTATTGATTTTGTCGGCGGTTGCTCGGCTGAAATGCTCAATGATCCGACAACGGCCGTTCCGCCCGCTGCCGAACAAATCGCGCAGTTAACGCCGGCGGGTGTTCCCTCAACAACGGGATTGATTCAACAAAAAGTTGAAGTGATGAACAAAACAACGGTTTTGAACGGCAAAAATGTGCCGCAAACTGCAAATCTTCCCGTTTCTTCAACACAAATGATGAAAAACGGTGAAAAAGAATATCAATCTTTAAAACAGTTTGAAGCACAAAATGCGTTCGTGCGCAAAGCGGCACCGCTCAATCAATCACAAACCGTGGTACCGGCTCAACAGCCGACTCCGAATGCAGCGCCGAACAAACCCGCTGCCCAACAACAGCCGACTCCGAACACCGTGACAAATAATCCCGCTGTACCGCAACCGACTCCGAACACCGTGACAAATAATCCCGCTGTACCGCAACCGACTCCGAACACCGCGACAAATAATCCCGCTGTGCCGCAGCCGACGCCGAATGCAGTGCCGAATAAGTCGCAAACACCCGTTCAAATTTTAACACAACCGGGGGTTACGTTGTCCGATGAGGAAAAGGCTTACATTGAAAACTTGGCAAAAGCAGATGAGGGAAAACCCGTTCTCCCTGCCAAAATTGATGTGCAAAGTGACTTAACCGCCGTTATGGTTGCACCGAACCCGTCGCCCGTGGCGAATAGTCCGGCCGCGCAGCCATTGCCGGGTGATACGGTGAGACCCGCAGCGGGAAATGTTCCGACGCCCGCACCGGCACCGGCCGCAGCTTCTCCCGCCGAAGAATTTTCGGCACCGGTTTATGTTGTTCCCTCACAAAATACGCAACCCCGGCAACAGGGGCAATCTGCGCAAAAACCCGTGGTTATTCCGCCCGTAAATGAACCGGTTAAAGAAGATACCTCCTTATGGTCACGCATGAAAAAAAGCGTTTCCGATCTTTTTTATTGGTAAGTTCTGAAAATGATTAAAACAGGCATTTTACCGAACGGGATTCGAATTGTAACGGAATCAATTTTAAATGCGCAAACCGTTTCCGTTCAATGTACCGTTGAAATCGGCTCTCAAAACGATCCGCCGGCCTATTGCGGATTGGCACATCTTTTGGAACACGCTTTGTTTTTGGGCACCAAGTCTTTTTCACAAGAGGAAATTCAAAAATATGATTACGCAACGGGCGGAAATCTCAATGCCGAAACGAATCAGGAACATACCGTTATTTCAACCGAGGTGTTGCCGGAAGATTTTCCTTCTGCCTTAACCTTAATTGCCGATATGATTCAAAATCCGTTGTTTCCGCCGCAAGCCGTTCAGCGCGAAAAAAAGGTTGTATTAAATGAAATAGAAGAAGTGTCACAAGACGATGATATGTTTGCCGATAATCTTCTGTATATGGCCGCTTTTAAAGGACAAGCCATGCAACATCCGACGGAAGGATATGAAGAAACCGTTCAAGCCATCACGGCCGATGTTTTAAAACAACATGCATGCCTTTATACGCAACCCGATAAAATGATTATCAGTATCAGCGGCAATGTTCGATACGGTGCCGTTAAAAATTTGTGTCAAAAACTGTTCGGACATATGCAAATGCAACCCGCAACAGATTTATCCAAACCCGTTATTTATGTCGGCGGTGATAAACGACAGGCGGAGGATATGACCGGTAATGTTTTTCGACTCGGTTTTAACGGCATTCCCCATCGCGACTATCATAATGACGTAAAAGCCGATTTATTGGCCACCGTTTTGGAAAACACGCTTTATGATGAGTTGCGCCATAAAAGAGGCTTAATTTACGGTATTCATGCCGATAATATCGCTTACAAAAAATGTGCCGTTTTTACCATCGGTTCTTCTTGTTTTCCCAAAAACACAAAAGAAGTGATTCAAAGATGTGCGCAAATTATCGGGCAAATTGAAAAATATATCACGCCGCAAAGTTTATTGACGGCTCAAAAATCCGTTAAAATAAATTTATGTTCCGCAGGCTATTCGCCGTCCGAAAGAGCCTCCTCCAACGAATTTGACTTGCGCTGTTTCAACAAGGTTATTCCCGTATCGGAATATTTTCAACTCATTGATGCCGTTACCGTTCATGATATTCAAGAAACGGCCAAACAAATTTTTTCCTCGCGCTTATCCTTTGCGGGTCTCGGAAAAATAAAAGAAATGCCCTCTTACAAGCAAATCACCGATTGGATTGAAAAATCCGCTTCGTTACCGAAAGAACACATTGAAAAACAAACAATTCAAAATCATTTATCAACAGGGAGAGAAAGGTGTTAAAAACAAGTCAATTATCTAACGGTATTCGGGTGATTACCGATTCGAGCGAAACGGCAGAAAGCGTGTCGTTGGGAATATGGGTCAGTGTCGGCGCAAGATATGAACCAAAGCATCTCAACGGCATTTCTCATTTGCTGGAACATATGGCGTTTAAAGGAACGACTACGCGCACGGCTTTTGAAATTTCAAAAGAAATTGAAGATGTCGGCGGTATGATTAACGCCTATACGGCCAAAACCATGACGGCTTATTATGTGCGTGTTTTAAAGGAAAACTTAAATCTCGGGTTGGATATTATTACCGATATTGTTCAAAACTCCACCATGGATAAAGAAGAACTGAAAAAAGAAAAAGGGGTTGTCATTCAAGAAATCAATATGCAAAACGATACCCCCGATGACTTAATTTTCGACTATTATGCTGCCTGCGCTTATCCCGATCAGCCGCTCGGACGCACAATTTTGGGCACCATTGAATCGGTCAATAAAATTGAAAGTGAAGATTTGTTAAATTATATTCACACGCAATACACAACCGACAGAATGATTGTCAGTGCATCGGGCGCCGTGGCGCATGAGGCTTTTGTCGAGGCCTGTGAAAAGTTATTGACGAAAGTTCCCACGCTTGAAACACAAAACGCCCTGCCCGCTTCTTATCGCGGCGGTGATAAACGCGTTGTGAAACCGCATGAACAAGTTAATTTAATTCTGGGATTTGAAGGCTTTTCCTATAATCACCCCGATTATTATGCCGGCAGCATTTTGGCATCGGTTGCGGGCGGCGGAATGTCCTCGCGCCTGTTTCAGGAAATTCGTGAAAAACGCGGGTTGGTCTATTCCATTTATGCCTTTAATTCATCGCATACCGATACCGGCACGTTCGGCATTTATGCCGGCACCGGTGAAAAAGAAGTGATTGAGTTAATGCCGGTTTTATGTGATGAAATCAATCGGCTGTCCGATTCGCTCACGGAAGAAGAAATTGCCCGCGCGAAAGCACAACTCAAAGCCTCTGTTTTAATGCAGCAGGAAAATATTTCATCGCACGCGCGCACCAACGCAACGGATATGATTGTTCACGGACGCGTGGTGCCGAAAGAAGAAGTAATTGCCAAAATTGATGCCGTGGGAAAAGAGCAATTAGAAAAAATAGCGGCGCGTTTATTTAAACAAACGCCTGCTTTTGCCGCTTTGGGTCCGGTTCAACACGTCATGCCTTATAACGAAATTTTAGCCCGATTGAAATAAATGCCTGATTTTGAAATTGAAAAATCTTTAAATGTGTCAGGACCCGTTTTCGGGTTTGATGAAGCCGGTCGCGGTCCGTGGTGCGGTCCGGTGGTGGCCGCCTGCGTTTCATGGCCCAATTTTGAAATACCGGCCGATTTAAGCACGCAAATTGACGATTCCAAAAAATTAACGGCTGCCAAACGCAAAGAATTATATGAAAAAATCACGCAGTCGTCCGCTCTTTACGGAATCGGTACGGCTTCGGCGGCAGAAATTGATCAATATAATATTTTACAAGCCACTTTTTTGGCCATGCGTCGAGCGCTGGAAAACGCACTTCAAAAAAAAGCCGTTCAACCGGCATTTTTGCTGATTGACGGCAATCGGCTGCCTTTAAATTGCCCCTATCCCGCCCAAGCCGTGATTAAAGGCGATTCGCGCTCGCTTTCCGTTGCCGCCGCTTCCGTTTTGGCCAAAGTCACGCGGGATCAGATTTTAACGGAACTGGCCCGGCAATATCCGCACTACGGGTGGGAGAAAAATGCCGGATACGGCACAAAAGAGCATATTGCCGCCATTGAAAAATACGGCATTACGCCCGTTCATCGCAAAACGTATGCTCCCGTTCGGCGCTATTTGGAAACACATCAATAATCACCGTTTTGCTTGAAGCTGATGTAAAAGAATTTCTTTTATTTTTTCAAAATCGGCATTTTGAAAACACAGCTTTTTTTCGCGACTTGTTTCCCCCGATAAAATGGAAATATCCCGCTTTTTTATTTTGAATAACTCCGCCAAAAATGCAATTAACGCTTTGTTGGCCTGTCCGTCCACCGCCGGCGCCCGTAAAGCAATTTTAACGGCCGATTCGTTCCAAACGCCTTCAATGCCCGAGCGCTTGGCATTCGGCAACACCCGAACCGATAAAATAAAACCGTTTTCTTTTTCCTGCCACATTCATCTTTTCCTTTTTTTTCTGATTTTACAATAAACAAACCCGAAAAGCAAGTTTTTGCCGAAAAAAAATGCCAATTCAAATTGACAGAACGGCGTTTTTATGATATATTATACCGGAAAGTTACGGTTTTAAATGGAATATATTGATTCTTTTTATTTCAAGCTGCAAGAGCTGATAAAAGAGGCACGCGTTCACGTTGCCCTGTTTTTGCCGATGATGTCGGAACAAGATTTAACGAAAAAATACGGCATTTTATGGAAAAGAAAATCATTGCTCGGGCAATTAAAATCTTTTAACAAACAACCCTACGGATTGATGGAGTTGGTTTATTTGAACAAATCAATCGGGAAAAAATTTTCGGCATTTTATACCAAACGAACGGTTAATCGGCAATGTACCGATTTTGAATTTATTAAACCGCTCACGGCTTTTGCCGAAGGGTTTGCCGTGATCGACGGACGCGATGTTTTGGTGCAACCTGATGCGCAACATGCCGACAACGGCGCGTTTCTTTGGGTGAACAATCAAGAACGCGCGTTATATTTTCAAGGATTATTCAATCAAATCACCCGACACGAAAATCAATTGGATCAATATCAGCCGACAGAGGCTTTTTTAAATTTAGCGGGAACGGAAAAAGCAATGCAAGAAATGTTAAGCTGTTTTTATGAAATTCAATCCCATAAAGTTGCAGATACGTTGCCGAAAAATCCCTTTGTGAACAGACTGATTAAAAAATATGAGGAGTATAAAAAACAATGAAAACAAAAGAAATTGTCTTAATTTCCGATATCGGCGGAACAAATGTTCGTTTCGGTCTTTATGAGGAGAATCAAACGGAAATCGTTAATTTTGACGGCAAATACAAATGTGCCGATTTTAAATCGTTCGAACAGGCCGTTTTATTTTATTTGAAAGAAAAGAAAATCAAACCGACGCTCTGTGTCATCGGTGCGGCCGGAAATATGAATGAATACACCGGTGAAATTTTATCAACCAACACGCCGTGGAAAGCAAGCATTCCCAAATTACAGGCAAAATGTCCGTTTTTTAAACATATTTGCATGGTGAACGATTTTGCCCTGCAAGGCTGGGCGCTTTCGGAAATGGAACCGTCGCAATATCGGTCTTTGTTTTCTCATCACTGTCCCGTTCATTTAACACAAGGGAAAATTGTTGTGATCGGCCCGGGTACGGGCTTGGGTACGTGTTTGATTATGCAAAACGATCAAAAACCGCAAACCGTTTACACCTCGGAAGCCGGACACAGCACCCTTCCTTACGTTGATTTTCAAAACAGAAAAGACAATCGCGACAGAAATAAATTACTGAAAATTTTAAAAGCTTATTATGCGCAAAAAAATCAAACACCCGTCACGGAACATATTGTTTCGGGTACCGGCATTACAAATATGTATCATGCCTTTAAAGACGGCGTGATTCCGAGCCAAAAAGAACAGCGCATCGGCTCCGAGAAAATAGAAGAGCTGGCCAAAGCCGGTGATAAAACGGCGTTAAAAACTTTTCGCTTTTTTAATGCTTATTTGGGCGCGCACAGCGGCACCTTGGCCGCCGCAACCAAAACGGAATGCATTTTCTTTTGCGGCGGGTTAATGGCCAGCCCGTGGATTTTGAATCAATTGGAAAATTCACCGGAATTTATGCAACAATTCACGGCGCGCGCCGGTATGAGCGAAGCCATGCACCACGTTCGCTTTGTTGCCTCTCTTTATCGGGATATGTCCACGCTGGGTGCGGTTGTTCGTGCCAAAAAACTGATTGAAACAACGCGCAACGAACAGGAAAAACGCAACGCCAATCAAAATATTTTATACACTTTGGCAACACTGGAACTTTTCGTGCAGGAAAATTGTCCCGAAGCATTGAAAAACGTTCGAAAAGTAAAAACCGCCATTCAACGTCAACAAAAAATATACATTCAATCCCAAATGCGCCAAAAAACCCGCTGATAACCGATTTTACGACAACCCGATTATTTGAAAAATCAAATGTCGGTTGAATGTTTTTTGATATTTCTTTTAAAAAAATTTTTTTTAATTGATTTTAGTAAAAAAACAGCTTAAATTAAAAAAAGAGTCAAAAAAAGGAATGATACATGTATGAGAATATAGAATTTATTATTGCCTGCGGCGGAAAAAGCACGCGAAATTATCCGCATTCACAAGCGATTGCCCATAAATGCCTGTTACCGTTCGGCGATGTTCGCCTGATTGATTATGTGTTAAAAGATATTATTGCCATGGGCGGCAAACATATTACCATTGTTTGTTCCGATGCTTCAACCGTTCAAGCTTTTCAACAAGCTTTAACGCCGCCTGCGGCCGTTGAGGCAAAATTACGCAAATTCGGGAAAAATGAAATTGCCGATGTGTTAAAATCAATTTTTTTACCGGCCGATATTGACATAAAATATGTTATTCAGGAGAAGCCGTTGGGAACGGCGCATGTGCTGGGGTTAGCGCATCGTGTTTCAAAAAATCGGCATGCGGTGCTGATTTTTCCGGACGATTTAATCGACTCGACAAAAGCTTCCGTGCCGTTTATTAAACAAATCACCGATTCGTTTTTAAAAAATCCGAAACAAATTTTGTTAACGGGCGTTCGAAAAACCGATGTCAGCAATAATGCCGTTTTACAAAACGGGCGGTTAATTGAAAAACCCAAAGAACCGTTATCCGATATTGCCGGCTATTCGCCTTGTTTGTTCCCGAAAGAATGTCTTGATTATATTGAAGAACAAACCGCGCAAATTGAAAAAACGGGTGTTTTACCCGATCAATCCGTGATGGGCGAATGGGTTTATACCGACGGTATTAACGGCTTTTTGGATCATAACGGTGAGAAAAACGGCTTTTTTGTGCAAATGTTTTTGTTAAATCCGCAAGAATACGTGCTGCTGGATACGGGAAATTTAGAGCTTTATGAAGCGGCTTTAATTCGCGAACTGCTGATGCATTCACGTTTTTTGAAACAAAATCGCGCCATTGCTCAACAAATTTTAAACGCCGACAAATAAATGAAAATCAATTGCTCCAAAAAATAACCGGATTTTCGGAAGCGCCGCAATCAGCTTTTCTGATATACATTGACATTAACGTATCATGTGCCTGATCTTGCAATCGCTCACAGGCAACTTGGGGAACCTGCGTTAAAACAATGCTGAATTTCATGTGATTAAACTGTTCCAATGATTGCACGGTCATGGTACCGCCCCACCGATTCAATATTTTGTCACCATCCACGCAGTTTTGAACAATTTTTTCTTTACAAAGATCCGCCATATTTAACCCGCTGTAATCAGCCGCCCATGAATACATATCGTTAATATCTCGCGCGATTTGCTCAATATCCATTAACGTGGCACTTGTTCGAAAATAAGAATCAACATAAGACATGGACGTAATGGCCCCGACGGAAATCACGCCGATGATGGCAATAACGCCAAGCATTTCAACCATACTGCGACCGGATTCATTTGATGTTTTCATTTTTTTCTCTCCTGAATGAATGGATATTTTTTATTATATGCCAAAACAGAATGAATGACAAGCCTTTTTTTTGACGTTAAGTTCATTTTTATCCATTTTTGTTGTGCCGCTTTTAATAAACGCCCGATTTTTGCGCCGCGAAACCCCGCTTGATAAAAATCGCTGCCCCGAACCGGAAAAACAGGCATTGAAAGCTTTTTAAAGGCATAATATTTTGCCATGGGCAAGCGTCCCGTCAAGCGAAACTTTTCCAAATGAAACAAAAAACAAGGCCGCCCGATTTTCCAAAGCAACAATCGGGCCGTTTTTTGCGATTGCGGCAATGCATAAGGTGTTTGATACACCGTCAACCGTTTTTTTTGCGCCCGACTCCACTGCCAATCCGGTATGGAAGTATTGGCGCATAAAACAGCCAAGCGCTCCAACGCACCTGCCTTCGGATAAAAAGAAACAAACCGCTTGAATCCGTCAATATCAACGGTTTTGAAAAACGCATTTAACAAGCCGTATTGATTCATCAATTCCAACACAAACACACTGTTTTGACCGGTTAAAATTTTTAAAAACTCCTCCCGAATCCGCTCTTTTGATATGTTTTTTAAACCCTCTTGTAACGCAACGCAGGCTTTTAACGCCTCTTCATCAATCACCTGACTGTTTAAAACCGATAAAAAGCGAAAATATCTTAAAAGACGCAAATAATCTTCCCGAATGCGTTGTTGCGGCACACCGATGAATCGAACAACCGGTCCGGTCAAATCTTTTAAGCCGTTCACATAATCAAAAATTTGCCCCGATGAATCCATATAAAGCGCATTGATTGTAAAATCCCGCCGGCGCGCATCGGCCGCATAAGAAGTGCCGAACGCCACCTCGGCATGACGACCGTCGGTTTTCACATCGGCCCGTAACGATGTTATTTCATAATTTTTATGATGAAGTACAACCGTTACCGTTCCGTGTTTCAGGCCTGTTTCATAAAAAGAAATGTTATTTTTTCGAAGTCGCTCCGTCACTTCATCGGGTGATAAGGGCGTTGCAAAATCAAAATCGTGCACACCGCGGTGCAATAAAAAATCCCGAACGCAACCGCCGACCAACCGAAGATGAGACTCAAAAACAGAAAATAAAAAACGAACATCGTCCGTTAAAAGTTGATTTTTAGCATCCATTCTTCAAATATATGCAATAATTTCTTGCAAATCAAGAAAAAAAATGTATGATAAGCAGTGATGATTATTACAACAACAAAACAGCTGACCGAAGTGTGTCACCGCTTTGCAGACAGCGCTTTCATAACCGTTGATACGGAGTTTATTCGGGAAAGAACATTCTATCCCGAAGTGTGTTTAATTCAAATTGCAACCCCCGATGAGGCTTATTGCATCGATCCGCTTGCAAAGGATATTCAATTAGATGCGTTGTTTGAACTGTTTCAAAATAAAAACGTTGTGAAAGTGTTTCATGCGGCGCGACAGGATATTGAAATTATTTTTCATTTAAGCGGCCAAATTCCGTACCCCGTTTTTGATACGCAAATCGGCGCCATGGCTTGCGGTTTCGGCGAAAACGTGAGTTATCAGCAATTGGTGAAATCCTATTTAAAAATTGACTTGGATAAAAGTATGCGTTGCACCAATTGGGAAAATCGTCCTTTAAACGAACGACAGGTGCAATATGCGTTATGCGATGTCACTCATTTATGTCGGGTTTATCAAAAAATATCCGACTATTTAAAAGCGCACAATCGTCTTGATTGGATTCAAGAAGAACTTCATCAGTTAACCGATCCGGAACTTTATCATCCCTCGCCCGCGCAGTTGGCGGAAAAAGCCAAAAGCAGCAATTTAAAAGGAACGGCGCTGTTTATTTATCAAAAGCTTTATATTTTGCGGGAAAATTTGGCACGCAAAAAAAACAGACCGCGTCGGCACATTCTGAAAGATGAATTATTACATGAACTGGCCAGCATTCAGCCGACAACCCCCGATCAAATGAAAAAAATGCGCAATTTAACGAACGGGTTTGAAAAATCGGATATGGCCCGACAAATCTGTCAAACCGTTGCGCAAGCCTTAACCGAAAATCCGCCGATTGTTCAAGAAAAAGTCGAACATAATTTAACAAATGCGCAAAAAAATTTAATTGAAATTTTAAGACTCACGCTGCATTTAATTGCCACGCAGGAAAAAGTCGCCTCGTCTTTAATTGCTTCCAACACCGATTTGGAAAATTTTGTTTGTGATTTCGATGTGCCGTTTAATCACGGTTGGCGCTATCAATTGTTCGGCAAAACCGCCTTGCAAATTAAAAACGGCGAAACGGGCTTATTTTATCATCCGCCATCGAAAAAAATTCAATTTTTAACCCCGCAATCCGCTTTAACCGATTTTTTACCGCTCCTTAATGACAAATGATTTGACAAAACTTTGTTTTCGTGTTATACTTCAAAAACAGTCAATGATTGAATCACATAGACATGAGGGGAAAAAACAATGAATTCGAAAACGGAAGAAAAAAATCCGCCTTTAATTGAGGCCGTTATTCATAAAGATTTACAAGCGTTCAATACGCTGATTCATCAGTGTGATATCAATGCGCAAGGGGAAAACGGAACAACGGCGTTGATTGAAGCAACTTACCGATCACAAGATTCGATCGGGAAAAAAATGTTTTTTGAGCTCTTGAATCAGTCACAATTAAATGTTAACCAAGCGGATTCTTTCGGATTGACTGCTCTGGGCGTTGCCGTTACACGTAATTGGGCTCTGCTCCCTGCTCTTTTAAAAAGAGGCGCTAATCCCAATGTTTATACCATTGCCAAACTCCCCGGACAATCAGATGTGTTTACGCATCAGGAAACGCCGTGGCGCAAAATTTCCCTGCTCAGCTTTGCCATTTGGAAGGGGAACGGTAAAGTCGTTGACTTATTGTTAAAATATCATGCCGACGTGAATATGGTCAGTTCGTTGGATATTACGCCGTTATCCATGTGTGCGCGCATGCATGATGCAACAACTTTGGATTACTTAATTCAAAAAGCCGATGCCCAAGTAAATATTTTACCGACAAATTGGACTGAATTTACGTCAAACGCTCAAAAAGCCTGTCCGGTTGCTTTAAGAAAAGCGTTGAAATACGGCAGCTATCACTGTGCGGAAAAACTCATTCAAGCCGGTTGTACGCTGCCCAAAATTATTTATCGCGCCAATCACACTTTTGCAACGCCCTTAACTTATGTTTTACAGCAAATGCCGACGGTTCATCAAAGTTATATTAATGCACAAGATTATATGCGCAATCCCTGTTTCACCGACTACCTTAATACCATACGCATTTTAATCAACAAAACCGATATTCAACCGCAAGTCACCGACTCGGAAGGACGAACGGCTCTTTCTTACATGTCCGAAAAAGGAATGCTTTCTTTCATTGACAATGTGCTGACACCCGATACCATCAATTTGCCCGATCATAAGGGCTTAACCCCGCTTGCCTATGCTTTGGCAAACAATCAAAAGCCGATGATTCATTATTTACTGGATCACGGCGCCGATCCGAATTGCATGGTGCCGAATGTTATCTCTTATAAACAAATTATTTATCACAACGCCGTTCATCTTATTCCTGCCGTTCAGTTTGCCATGAAAACCGGCCATGTTGATATTATTCATAAAATGCTGGATAACGGGGTTAGTTTACGTCATTACAAAAACTATAAGCAGCTTTTTTACGAGGCTCTTTCTTATCAATTGCCGGCCTCTTTAATCAATAAGCTTCTCTATCGCCGCCAAGCGGAAAAAAATCAAATACCCGCCAACTTGCAACATAATTGGATGCAGAAAAAAATTCAAAAAATACTGAATCGGCAGCGGCAAGCGGAAAAAAATTAGTCATCTAAATGAATGCGCTCAATATCGGCCCCCAATGCCTTCAATTTTTCTTCCAATTGAAAATAGCCCCTGTCAATGTGATAAATGCGCTTGACAATCGTTTCCCCTTTGGCGGCAAGGGCGGCCAATACCAACCCGACACCGCCGCGTAAATCCGAAGACATCACCGTTGTTCCCGAAAGCGACTCGACGCCGGTAATCAACACCGATTGATTGGTTAAAATTTTAACTTGCGCCCCCATCCGTTGCAATTCGGGAATGTGCATAAATCGATTTTCAAAAATGCGTTCTTCCACCAAACTTTCCCCTTTCGATAACGCCAAAACGGAAGTCAGTAAAGCTTGTGCGTCCGTCGGAAAGCCCGGATATTCGCATGTTGTAATCGGCGTTGCCGTTAATGAAGCTTTGGAAGCATCAACCCATAAATCACTGCCTCTTTGTTCAAAAACAACACCGCTGATTCGTAACGCATCGGCCACGGCATTCATTAAATTTAAATTGGTGTTTTTCATTAAAATTTGCCCGTGCGTTAAAGCGGCGGCAGCGGCAAATGTTGCCGACTCAATTCTGTCGGGCACAATTTTATGCGTACAACCGTGTAATTTTTCAACCCCGTGCACGGTTAAAACTTTTGTACCGATTCCCTCAATTTTCGCCCCCATTTTAACCAACACGTTTAGTAAATCAATCACTTCCGGTTCCAACGCCGGATTATGAATCACCGTCGTTCCCTCGGACAAAACGGCAGACATAATCGTATTATGCGTTGCACCGACCGATACACGCGGGAAAAAAATTTCATTTCCCCGCAAGCGTCCTTTGGCTTTTACATAGCCGTTTTCCACTTTAATATCAGCCCCCATTTCCCGTAAAGCCACCAAATATAAATCAACGGGACGCGTGCCGATGGCACAACCGCCCGGCAACGAAACTTCCGCTTCATGAAATCGCCCCAACAAAGGACCCAACACCCAAAACGAACCGCGCATTTTCGACACAAATTCATAATCGGCATGCGTGGAGGAAATGGTATCTGCCCGTAAAATCAGTTTATTCGGTAAAGCTTCGATTTTCATACCCAAACTTTCCAACAACCGTGATAAAACTTTCACATCGGATAAATAAGAAATATTCGTCAGTTCAACAGGTTCATCGGTTAAAAGAGCCGCCGCCATAATCGGTAAAACGGCATTTTTAGCTCCTTGAATTTCAACACTTCCTTGTAACTTTTTTTGACCGGTTATTTTATAGGCATACATAACTTTTCTCCTGAATCGTCAGATGACTTTTTATGATTTTCTTTCTCTTGTTTTTGTTTTTTTCGAAGACGCAAATTTTTTTGCAAGGCCAATGCTTGCGCCGCGAATGTTTGCGCTTTTTTTTCGCTCAAATGATGACATTCTTTTATTTGCTTGACCAGACAGGTCAAATTTTCCTCTATGGTTTGATTTTCATTCATTTGAACCCTCCAAAATAAAAGTTGCCGGCCCGTCGTTTTCAATATGCACCGTCATATCGGCACCGAAAACGCCTGTTTCAACGGGAATATGCCAAGCTTTAACCGCCTGCACAAACTGCTGAAACAATTGAGCTGCTTTTTGCGGATTTCCCGCTCCCGTAAATGACGGACGTCGCCCGCTGCGACAATCTGCCAACAAAGTAAATTGCGATACAATCAAAGCTGCTCCCCGAATATCAATCAGTGACTTGTTCATTTTGCCGTTTTCATCTTCAAACACGCGTAATTGTACCGTTTTTTGTGCCATTTTTTGTATGACTTCATCGGTATCCGTTTCTTCCATACCGGCCAAAATGCAAAAGCCTTTTGCGCATTTTCCCACGCACTTTTGCCCCACAAAAACGGCCGCTTTATGAACGCGCTGCAAGACCAATTTCATTTTATTCCTTTATCTGAATGCAACTGAATTGCCGAGCCGGATTCAACGGTTCTCTCCTGTAACTGTTATACGAAAAATCGGTATATGTGTCAATCAAAATCGAATCAATTTCTTTCAATCCGATTCGCTTCAACCGATGAATCACATACGCATGAAAGTCAAACAAAAAATGCGTGCTATCCGTTTGCTCAAAAAAGATGGCTTCCGTTTTGGGAAACAAGGCAAACATATTTTGATCGATTTCAAAACTTTTTTTCTGCAAATGCGGGCCTACCGCTGCTACCGTTGTTTCAATCGAGGCCCCTTTCGTAACCATTTGTAACACCGTGTTTTCCAAAATTCCCTGAAACGCCCCTTTCCATCCGGCATGCACGGCGGCAATCATTCGGCTTTTGACATCAACCAATAAAACCGGGGCACAATCTGCCGTTTTAACCGTTAAATTTAAGTGCGGCGTTTGCGTGATGAACGAATCCGACGCCGGTGTTTGTGTCGGTTGCCGCGTTAAAAAAAGCGAATCGACGGAATGCACCTGATTCATTAAAATCGGATTTTCCGCCGTTTTCGAATCTTCTTTATTATAAAACCCGTGTTCAATAAAATCAATTTCATTGAGAAGCGCTGACTTTTCCATATTTTTCCTTTCGTTTTTGACGCATTTCTTCAAATCGCATGGTGAGCCGATAGCCCCAAATATACCCGATAATCACAAACGGCACACATCCCACGAATAATGAAATGCCCCAATCTTTTACAAACAAATGCAAAAACGCATTCATTTTTTCCAAAAACGGGGCTTCTTTCAAAAAAACATTTTCCATTAAACCGGAAATTGAATGAAAACCGCTGATTTGACTCCATCGCCCGCGTAAAATTTGACCGGTTCCGTAAAAAACATAATAAATCGGTATCATGGTAAAAACATTTGTCACCCAAGTCCATGCCAAGGCCAGCGGTAACGAAAATTGCCACTTTAATTTTTTGGCAATTGTCCACGTAATTAAAACGGTTGTCATTTGAACACCCACCAGCGGCGTGAACGCCCAAGCCAAACCGACCGCCACACCGCGCGCTTTATATTCGGGCTTTGTTTTGGCACGCAACAGCGGATAAAGCAGTTTTCTGCGGATTAAACTTTTAATGCTTTTCGAAAAATAAACACCCGCCATTTTTTATTTTCTTTCATCATTTTTCACGGTTATTTTTTCCAATTTTCGCCCCGGCGCACTTGAATAAATAAGCCACACGCCGCATAATATCATCGGAACACATAACAATTGCCCCATCGAAAATGCATAAAAAACAAATCCCAAATGCGCATCGGGTTCACGCGTAAATTCAACTCCGAAACGGAAGAAGGCATATAAAATTAAAAACAGGCCGAACAAAAAACCCTGCCGATTTCTCAATCGCGGTGAAAACCACCACAGCGCATTTAATATGCCGAACAAAACAATGCCTTCCAAACAGGCTTCATACAATTGTGAGGGATGTCGCGGTAACGGACCTCCGTTCGGAAAAATCATGGCCCAAGGAACCGATTGCGTCACCCGTCCGAATAATTCGGCATTGACAAAATTGGCAAGTCTGCCGAAAAACAATCCGATGGGCGCCACGCAAACCAATATATCGCCGATAGCCAGCGGGGGTATTTTTTTCACATGTGCGAACAGAAGTGTTGCAATAATCACGCCGATTAACCCGCCGTGAAAAGACATACCGCCTTGCCAAACGGCAAAAATCTGCAACGGATTTTCCCAAAAATAATGGGCATTGTAAAAAAGCACATAGCCCAATCGCCCGCCTGCCACAATACCGATTGTTGCCCAAATTAAAAAGTCATCGATTTTTAAAACCGTAAAAACGCTTTTCGAATAACGCGACATTTGACGCGCCAACAACCACGCGCCGATAATACCGAAAATATAGGCCAGCGAATACCACCGAACGGCAAAGATACCCAAATGCACGGCAACCGGATCAATTGTCGGAAATAAAATACCGGAATACATTTTTAAACTCCTTTTTCACGAACAGCATTTTGATTAAATTCCTCTAAACTTCCCGCATTTCAATTAACCCGGGAATATGTTGCAAAGCATCAATAATCTGCGGCGTAAACAAGTACCCGTCGGACAACTCAATTTCCACTTCATAATGACGCACCGGCACCGTTAAGAATATTTTACCCGATCCGTTTCCCGCTTCGGATAATACCTGATGAATATTTTTAATCACATCAACATGATCAACTTTAATCAACAACGTTGAAACCGTGCGCGATACGACATCGGATAAATATTCCACCGATTGAATGTTTAAACGCAGCTGCTCATCGGCGCTTTTATCTGCCGATACGGAAAGCAACAGCGGTGCGCCGGATTTCAGCTTTTCACGCTGCGTTAATAACACATCGGAAAAACAAACAGCTTCAAAAGAACCGTGTTTATCGTTGGCGGAAACAAACGCATATTTTCTGCCTTTTTGACTGATTCGCTCGCGCACATCGGACACAATGGCCGCAACCTGAATATATGACGGACCCGAAATATCAACCGTTTCTTTAATTTCCGAACTCGGCACCACCCGCAGCCGCTCTAACACCGTATCAAACGAATCAAGCGGGTGCGCCGATAAATAAAAACCGACGGCTTGCGCTTCTTTTTCCAATTTTTCCATATTCGGCCAATCGGGCACTTCCCGAAGTTTTAAGCCGTTTGCAACCTGATCCGTCAATCCGAACAGGCTGATTTGCGCGCTTTTTTTACTTTGCGTGGCATTCATGGCAAATGCCAACAAATTATCGATATTTTCAAAAATTTTGGCGCGATTTTTTTCCAAACAATCAAACGCACCGGCTTTCACCAAATTTTCCACATATCGCCGATTGAGTGCCGACACATCAACCCGCGTAAAGAAATCTTTTAACGACTGATACGGACCGTTTGCCCGCCGCTCCGCCACCAGTTGCATCATACCCCCCTCCCCCACATTTTTAACGGCGGAAAGCGCATAACGAACTTTTTGATTTTCCACACTGAAATTCACTTCCGATTGATTCACGTCCGGCGGTAAAATTTCAATATTCATTTGTTTTAAATCATTTTTAAAAAAGGCCAATTTATCGGTATTTGTTTTATCAAGCGTCATGGTTGCCGCCATAAACTCAACCGGA
Organism: uncultured Alphaproteobacteria bacterium; assembly: GCA_947629595.1. Lineage (GTDB taxonomy): Bacteria > Pseudomonadota > Alphaproteobacteria > CAAHEQ01 > UBA3637 > RGIG4140. Next base: position 17,854 of record CANREI010000011.1, read on the forward strand.
TAATGGGCTTTTAAATAAGCGGTTTGATAGGCAATAAACGCATACGCCGCCGCATGAGATTTATTAAAGCCGTATTCGGCAAATTTTGCCATTTTATCAAAAACTTTTTCGGCAACGGCGGTTTCAATATGATTTTTAACTGCCCCCTCAATAAAAACGGAACGCTGTCTTTCCATTTCGGAAACAATTTTTTTGCCCATGGCCCGACGCAACAAATCGGCACCGCCCAAGGTGTATCCCGCCATAATCTGGGAAATTTGCATCACCTGTTCCTGATAAATCATAATGCCGTAAGTTTCTTTTAAAACGCCTTCCAAACAGGGATGCATATAATCGGGCTCTTTCTCGCCTTTTTTACAGGCAATGTAATCGGGAATACTGTCCATCGGCCCCGGCCGATACAAAGAAACAAGCGCGACGATATCTTCAATTTTATCGGGTTGCAAATCGTGCAGAATTTGCTTCATTCCCGTACTTTCAAGTTGGAACACACCCGTTGTGTTCCCTGATTTTAACAAATCATAGGTTAATTTATCGTCCAGCGGTAAATCATTCACATCAAAATCTTCACCGCCGCCTTTGCGAATCAATTCCATTGTTTTTTCAATGGTTGTTAATGTTTTTAATCCCAAAAAGTCAAACTTAATCAAGCTTGCATCTTCCACAAAGTGCTTGTCATATTGTGTAATGGGCATATCGGAAGAAGGATCTTTATACAGCGGCACAATTTGATCCAACGGCTTATTGCCGATCACAACACCGGCCGCGTGCATGGACACGTTGCGATACAATCCTTCCAATTTTAACGCGATTTCCAATAAATGCGCGATGGTTTCATCTTTATCAGCCTCTCTTTGAAGCTCGGGTTCCGCTTGCAACGCCTCTTTTAACGTGATTCCCAATTTATTCGGCACCAGTTTTGATAATTTATCCGCAACGGAATAAGGAATTTGCAAAACACGGCCGACATCACGAATAACCGCTTTTGCCTGCAACTGACCTAATGCCAAAATTTGCGCCACATGATCGGCACCGTATTTTTGTTTCACATATTCAATGGTTTTATACCGATTTTCCTGACAAAAATCAACATCGAAATCCGGCATGGATACCCGTTCGGGATTTAAAAACCGCTCGAACAACAAATTAAAGCGCAACGGATCAATATTGGTAATGGTTAGGCACCACGCCACCACCGAACCGGCGCCCGATCCCCGCCCGGGGCCGACCGGCACACCGTTTGCCTTTGACCACTGAATAAAATCGGCCACAATGAGAAAGTAACCGGCAAACCCCATGGTTTGAATCACGCTTAATTCATACAGCAATCGTTCGTGATATCGTTTTCTATCTTCCTCGGAACGATTTTTCATACGTTTTTCAAAACCGGCTTCCGACATTTCCCGTAACACTTCGTCTTCCGTTTTTCCCTTGCAGTCATAATTCGGGAAAGCCGGTTTTTTCTTCCCCGCCAAAAAGAAACACCGCTTCGCGATTTGCACCGTATTTTGAACGGCCTCGGGCAAATCGGCAAACAAGACGGTCATTTCTTCGGGCGATTTTAAATAATGCTCGGGCGTAACCCGCCGTCTGTTCGATTCCGACACATACGTTTTATCGGCAATACACAACAACGCATCGTGCGCTTCATACATATCGGGTGAAACAAAAAAAACATCGTTGGTTGCCGCAAGCGGTATGTTATATTGATAAGCCAGCTCCAAAAATGCCGGTTCCGTTTGTTGTTCTTCTTCCAAACCGTGACGCTGCAATTCCATATAAAAACGATCGGGATAAGCTTTTATTATTTGTTGCAATAACTCTTCGGCAAAAGCTTTGTTTTTATGCAACAGCGGCCGCCCCAAAATGCCCTTTGCACCGCCGGATAACAAAATTAACCCTGCCGAATGATCCAGCAATTCCTCAAACTTTAAATGCGGCGTTTCCTCGCGCCCCTGCCCCATATAAAACGCCCGCATCATCAGCAACAAATTTTGATAACCCGTTTCATTTTGCACCAACAAAACCACATCATCAAACGCGGGCTTTTCTTCTTGAAACATATTGTGCGTTTGTACGGGTGATTTAACGCGAAATTGACAGCCCAATATCGGTTGCACGCCAACTTTAACACATTCGGCCGCAAAATCCATGGCACCGAAAATATTATCGGTATCCGTCATGGCAACGGCGGGAATTTGCGCTTGCGCCGTCACATTTGCCAACTCTTTAACCTTAACGGCACCCTCCAACACCGAATAAGCCGTATGCACTCGCAAATGAATAAACGTGGGATCCGTCATAAAGCGTTCCCTTTCAGCTCAATCAACTTGCCGTTTTGAACACTCACCTGACGCGTCATTTGAGCGGCCAATTCGGGATTATGCGTTGCAATAAACGCGCTTAATTTTGTTTGTTTCACCAAATGAAGCAAGGTTTGAAAAACGCTTTGAGACGTTTTGGGATCCAAATTTCCCGTCGGTTCATCGGCAAGCAACAAAGCCGGTTGATTCGCAAGCGCGCGCGCAATGGCAACGCGTTGTTGTTCTCCGCCCGACAATTCGCCCGAACGATGCAAAACGCGCTCTTTCAATCCCACCTCTTCCAACAAAAACAGGGCTCGTTCTTTGGCTTCTTTCATTGATTTTCCGGCAATCAGCTGCGGCAACATCACATTTTCCAACGCGTTAAAATCGGGCAGCAACAAATGGGATTGATAAACAAACCCGATAGCGGTACTGCGCATATGCGTGCGTGCTTTATCGGAAGCTTTCGACATATTCATGCCCTGCACGAAAATTGTTCCGCTCGTGGGCGTATCCAACAAGCCGGCAATATGCAACAGTGTTGATTTACCCGAGCCGGACGGGCCGACCAAGGCCACGATTTCGCCGGATTTAATTTGCAAATTCACGCCGTTCAACACCTGTAATGCCGTTTCTTTTTTGCCGTAAGTCCGACAAATATTTTTAAGTTCCAAAACCGTTTTTTCACTCATAGCGCAACGCCTCCACCGGATCGGTTTTCCCTGCCTTATATGACGGATAAAGCGTTGAAAGCAGCGATAAAATCAAGCTCATTCCCACCACAACGGCAACTTCCGTCATATCCACTTTTGCCGGCAGATGCGACAGAAAATAAATTTCTGCCGAAAACAGTTCACGTCCCGATAAACTTTCCAATGCTTCTTTAATGGCATCAATGTTATAACAAAACGCCAGGCCGACGGCAAAACCGGCAAGCGTTCCGAACACGCCGACCGTTAAGCCGGACATTAAAAACACCCGCTGAACGGCACCGCGCGTTAAACCCATTGTGCGCAACACGGCAATATCTTTGGCTTTATCTTTCACCAGCATAATCAGGCCGGAAATCATATTAAAAGCGGCCACCACAATAATAAGGGTTAAAATTAAAAACATCACGTTGCGTTCCACTTCAATGGCGTTAAAAAAGGCCTGATTGGTATAACGCCAATCGTGAATTTGCGCTTTATCACCCATTGCAACAAAAGCCTGATCAATCAATTGCGCCATATCGGCATCTTTTTGCGTAAAAATTTCCAAATGCGATACTTTCTCTTTCAACAGAAAAAACTTTTGCGCTTCTTCAAGGGGCATAAAAATAAAATTGCCGTCATATTCGCTCATTCCGCTGTCAAAGGTGCCGATCACGGTATAAGCTTTCATTTTGGGCAACGTGCCGAAAGCCGTTACATTGCCTTTTGGGGAAATCAGCGTCACATCATCACCGGGGCGCACCGCCAATTTACGCGCCAGCCGATAACCCAAAATAACTTGTCCGTCGGTAAATTCCGAAAGCGGCATTCCTTGATATTTACCGCCCAACAGCGGCCGTTTTTCAAAATCCGTCGCACGCATACCGCGCACCATAACACCGGCGGCCGTTTCTTTGGAAGAAATCATTACTTGCCCGTCTACCACCGGCACGGCCTGACTCACGCCGTTAAGTGCGGCCATTTTTGCCACGCGATTTTCCACATCATCGAGCGACGCACCCCACGCGGGATAAACACCGAATTGGCCGTTAATGCCCAAAACGCGGGTCATCAGCTCTTCGCGAAACCCGTTCATCACGCTCATGACAATAATCAAGGTTGCAACACCCAGCATAATGCCCAAAAAAGAAAATCCGGCAATAACCGACACGAATCCGGTTCTTTTGCGCGATTTCAAGTAGCGAAACGCCAACATTCTTTCTGTTTTCGAAAACATGGTCATCCTTTTTTTGTTTTAAAAACACTTTACAGGAAAATCCCGAAAACCGCAAGCAGAAAAAGCTTTTTTTCATATTTTTCTTAAAACGGAATTTGTTTTTGACCCGAAGAACGGCGATAAACACTTAAAGTTTTTTGAAAACGGCCTGCTTAATTTGCTCCAAAGAGAATGTATCAACGTTATATTCCGTAATTTCTTTTTGTCGCACCACCGGCAAATGAAAAACGGAATATTTTTCAAACACAAACGTTGCGGAATAGTTTATTTTTTGAATCGGCAGTTCCGTATAGATAATATCCATCGGCACATCGGCGAGCGACAATAAAACCGCCAACCCGCTGCCGAGTGTGATGACTCTGTCGGCCTTTTGCGCCAGACAAAACAGTTCGTCCAGCGAAACCGTATGCGTTTTAACGTTTCCGAGCGGAGAATCCGACAGAAAGGCATTCATAAACACATCATACCCTTTTTCCGACAATCGCGTCACAATATCCTGCCAAAATTCAGACGGCAGTTTCACAATAGACGTTGCTTCGGGTGCCAAAATAACAAACTTTTGATTTAAATTTAACGTATTCATCAGTCGCGCCACGCTTTCTTGCGTTTCGGTGCTCACAACCGGCAGTGTGAGTTTAACGCGCGCGGGCACACGGCAACACCGACGAATATGGCTGTAAAAATTTATTTTACGATTTTTACTCATATTCACGGCAATATCGGGCGAGGAACAAATAAAGCGCTGATGATTTTGTTCGACAATAATTTCCCGATTGTTGCCTTTTTGTGAAAAAAAGTTCATAATATCCTCTTGATAGAGTTGAATATATTTTATATCGACAATATTTTTCACAAACATTTCATAATAGCCGATATTTTTTTTATTCCACACAATCAGGAGCGGCTTTTTTGATTGATTCACTTTAATGCGTTCTTTTAACATCATCAATTCAGCCGTTGTTTCGCCAATGTTATGCCGTAAAAAATAAATATCGTCATAGCAGGGATCAATTTGCCGTTGAAGCTTATTGAGCCATTTTTTCCGCCAATTGAATTTCCAAACGGGAAGATAAAACAGTTTTAAATGTTTTTTGTTGTAATGCAACACTTTAATGCCTGAAAAAGACAATGTCCAGTGATGGCGAATATTATTTTTAAAGCGAAACAGCCCTCCCAAAACATAACATTTTTTAACGGTGCCGTTCTCATTCACTTTTTTCTCATATAACGGCACATAAAGCGAAAATTTTTTATTAACCGCCCGCAATTTTGGCTTCTCATAATCCGTATTATTGTCGGGAAAAACTTTCCCTTTTCCGAAAATGTTTTTAAAGAGCTTAAACCAAAATGCATGGCCGGGTTTGTTTTTCTTTCGGGCAAAACGCCATTTTATTTTTTCAACAATGTAATTGATTCGGATGGAATTGATGTATTTTTGCAAGTCGGGCGTAAAATCAATTCCCTCCCAAACAACGGGCATGGCTCTCCATTTTTGCAGCAAAAATTCGTGTACTTTTGTTTCTTCGGCAAACGGAAACTTTAACGAATTCATTTCTCGGGCAAGCATTGCCGGATAAAACGCATAAAGTTTTTCACCCGCGCCCACCAACACATCACACAATCCCGACCGCACGGAAAACACATAAGCGCAATTCAGCCCCAATGCGACCACATCTTCTATTGACAAGCCCAAATCAAAAGCACTGACGGCGTGATGAATTTTATATTTTTTGCTGTTAACAATAATTTTATAACCTTTTTTATAGGCTTGATCGGCAAAAATATTCCAAAACTCAACCGGCAATTCAATAGCCGTTGCCGCTTCGGGCGCGAACAAAACAATTTTATCGACGGGGCCGACTTTTTTGAGTTTTTTCAACAATTCGGGTTGTATCGGCAATTTATTTTGAGGAACAGCAAATTTAAATTTTTTAATATTTAACCCCATATTATGTCCCCACAAAAAACACCAATAATGATTAAACAAGAAAAATACCGTTCGTTCACCGTCAACAATAAACGGAATATTTAAAAGCGGAACAGTAGAAAAAGTATCTTTACACAATACATCAAACTGAAATGTTTGATTTGGAGCTCTCGGCATATATCGACAATCAAATTGCAAGACGCGTTTTTCAAACGATTTAAAGTCATATACGGAATAATGATCCACGCCGAACATTTTCATTAAAAATTCGTGTTGCGGGCGCACGATAAAGTGCAATTTTTTTCCGTAAACGCGTTCAAATTCATCTTTCAACCCGATTGAATAAAACACATCGCCCAAATGCTTATGCAACACAAGATTATATTCGTCCGGTTTGCACAAATTTTTAACTTCGTTATAAAAAAGCGCTATTTGATTTAAATCCATTTTTCAATCCTTTCTTATGAATGCCGGATATGATTTTTTCTGAACCGATGTCTGTTT